>CAYOVE010000024.1:0-26768 GCA_964407295.1 uncultured Occallatibacter sp. | reverse complement strand
GTCGTGGAGCGTGCGCATCTGGTTGTAGCTGGTGAAAAGGCAGAACGCTCGACCGCGAGTGATGCGCAGGACACGCTCGATGGTTTTGGCGGCGGCGGAGACGAATTCGGGCTCACGCGGATCGGGCATGGAGGGCGGCAGATAAAGGAGAGCCTGCTTGCCGTACTGAAAGTGCGACGGGACGACGAGCTCACACGTGCCCAATTCGCTTTGGGGGAGGCCGAGACGACGGCGGAGGTGCTCAAAGCCGCCCTGAACGGTGAGCGTGGCAGAGGTGAGAACGACGGTGGGGATCTGGTCGAAGACAAGATCGCGAAGAAGCTCGGATACGTCGATGGGCGTGGCCTGAAGAGTACTGCGTACGGCAGCCCTTTGGGCGCTCCGCGCCTCGAATCCTTTGGACGGAGTTCCCGCCTGAGCGCGGCGCTCGAGCCAGAAAACCATGTTGGAGGCGTTGGATTCGAGCATGAATTGGAGGTCAGCGCGGAGAGTGGCGGCGCGGTTCTTGAGGCCGGGTGCTTCGTCGAGATCGGGAATGCGATCGAGCTCGGATTCGATGAGGGAGAGCGTGGAACGGACTGCGAGATAGAGGTCGCCTGAGGACTCGAGGAAATCTTCGCGGTTGGTGAACGGATGGCGGCCATCGGCGGGCATGGGCAGCGCGGCGAAGAAAAGACGAGAGCGCTCGCGAAGCTGCTGAGTAAGCGCGGGAATTTGCGTGGCGCCGGAGTTGCCGCGGAGCAGAACGTCCGTGTCGCGGGCAAGATCTTCAAAGCGGAGGTTGGAAAGCGAGCGGCCGAAGTATTGCGAGGCGACCTCTTCAAGCTCGTGCGCCTCGTCGAAGATGACGGCGGCAGCTTCGGGCAGAATGCCGGCATCGGGCGCGTTGCCGGCGGCGAGGCGGACGGCGGTGTCGGCGAAAAAGAGATGGTGATTGACGATGATGAGATCGGACTCGAGGGCGCGGCGGCGCATCTCGGTGATGAAGCAGCGGCGATAGTCGGGACAAGTGCTGCCGAGGCAGGCGTCGGTGCGGGCGTCGAGCTTGTGCCAGAGGGCGGAGGATTCGGGAAGGGCGGAAAGCTCGGCGCGGTCGCCGGTTTCAGTGATGCGCTCCCACTCGGCAATTTGGCGGTACTCGTCGATTTCGTCGAGGCCCGAGAGAATGGGCTGGTCGCGAAGTGCGAACAGCTTGCGGCGGCAAAGATAGTTGGCGCGGCCCTTCATGTAGCAGACGCGCAGTTCACCGAGGAGAGTTTCGAGAAAAGGAACGTCGCGAAAGAAGAGCTGATCCTGGAGGGCCTTGGTGCCGGTGGAGACGATGACACGCTGGCCGGTGCGCAGAGCGGGGAGAAGATAAGCGAGGGTTTTGCCGGTGCCCGTGCCGGCTTCAACGATGAGATGGCGGCGCTCGGCGAGCGCGCGCTCGACGGCTTTGGCCATTTCGTACTGGCCAGGGCGGTACTCGAATGGGAGTGGAGAGCGGGCGAGGATTCCACCGGGAGAGAAAAACTCGTGGAGCGAGGGCAGTGCGCGAGTTGAGGCGTCGGAGGAGGGCATGAGGGCGCTGCTTCCATCATAGGAGCAGGGACCAGGGGCCGAGGGAACATGGGAACAAGAGAGCGGAGCTTGGGACGATGAACTTCGCGCACCGCGGAGAGCGGTGTTGGGCTCGGGGGATGAGAGCCGAGTTAGACGGATTCTGACGTGGTGGGATCGATGACGCGGCGGACCTGCGCGACGCTGTTGGCCGGAAAGCCGCCCTGGCGCGCATGCTCACGCACCATCTCCTCGTTGGGCGCGATGTAAACGCAATAGATCTTGTTGTCGGTGACGTAGCTCTGCAGCCACTGAATCTGCGGGCCGAGGTTATTCAGTACCGAACAGGACTTTTGCGCAATGGCCTGGACCTGCTCCGCTGACACGGAACCGATGCCCGGGATTTCACGCTCGATGACGAACTTTGGCATGGATCGATCTCCTCTACGACTTGGGGAATTGGGATAGTGTAACCGGGCAATGGGCAGGCTGGCGAAGGTTCTTTCACAGAAGCCGTGCGGCAAGGACGGCCGCAAAGGAACATGGGACGAAGAGTTGAGGCTGGCGATCAGCCGAAATCGGAGTCTTCGCCTTGCGAGGCTGAATGGTACTCGTCGCCGGGCAAGACCTGACTGTGACGGCCGTCGAGCCACTGGCCGATAAGGAGATTCTCTTCGGGTGTTGGGGTGGCAGCGGTGGTTTGTGCGGCTTTGAGGAGGCGCTTGCGGACCTCAAATGCGCGCTGGGTGGCAGCGGCGCGTTCGTTCCCGGCGGCCGAGGTGTTGATCGCGTGCAGGCCGATGGCGGAAGGGTGTATGTGCATGGGTCCCTCCGGTGGGTAAGAAGGCAATTGGAGGGCCGCGGCTCGCGAACAAAGATGAGAATGCGCTCATTGATAGCGCCTTCAGAGCGCGTCTGATGGGCTCTGGTCTTCGGAAGCTCTCGCGGCGCCGCCGACGCACGGCCTGAACCGGACAGTACACTGATGAAGCAGCGAATGTTCGAATGGTCCTCTGCTGGAGACAAGTCTTGCCAACGTATCGCAGATCGGTTGTACCGGCGAAAGCCGGGGCCGGTCGCCACAGCGACCCCCTGGTGGCGATTGTGGGACGTCCCAACGTGGGCAAGAGCACGCTCTTCAACCGGCTCACGAGGAGCCGGCGGTCGATTGTGGGCGACGAGCCGGGGATCACGCGCGACCGCATCTACGGCGAGTACGAGTGGTCGGGGCGCACCTACCGGCTGGTGGATACGGGCGGGATTGTGCCCGACGATCCGGAGCTGATGGCGGTGGATATTTTTGCGCAGGCGCAGGTGGCGCTGAAAGAGGCGGATGCGCTGGTGATGGTAGTGGACGCGCGGACGGAACTGGCGCGGCCCGATTACGACCTGGCGCAACTGTTGAAGCGCGGCGGCAAGCCGCTGTTTCTGGCGGTGAACAAGGTCGAAACGGAAGGGCTGGCGGCGGAGGCGGAGAATTTTCGCAAGCTCGGGATTCCAAATTTGTTTGGGGTGAGCTCGGAGCACGGGCAAGGGATTGGCGACCTGCTGGACGCGATTGCGGAGGCGATTCCGGAGAAGCAAGGACCAAGGGACCAAGGGACCGAGCCAACTCAGCGACAGAGCCGCCGGGAGCGCCAAGAGGAAGCGCGGGAGCAAGTCAGCGAGTCGGCGAGTCAGCAAGTGAGCGCTGAGCGAAATGATGCCCGGGACCAAGCGACCGACGAGAAGCGGATCAGGACGCACGGCGAGTTTGAGCAGCGGGAGACATCGGTGGCGATTATCGGGCGACCCAATGTCGGCAAGAGCACGCTGCTGAATGCACTGACGGGGACCACGCGATCGATTGTGTCGCCGATTGCTGGGACGACGCGCGACGCGGTGGACGAAGTGGTGGAGTTCGAGGGCCAGACGCTGCGCTTTGTGGATACGGCTGGCATCAGGCGCAAGGGCAAGACGAAATTGATGGCGGAGAAGATGAGCGTGGTGATGGCGCGTCGGCACCTGGAGGCGGCGGACGTGGCGCTGGTTTTGATTGACGCAACGGAGGGCGTGACGGCGAGCGACGCAACGATCGGAGGCTATGCCCACGAGAGCGGGCGCAGCGTGATCATCATCGTGAACAAGTGGGACCTGGTGACGACAGGACGCACGGATGGGAAGAAGCCAGCGGATCGAGAGATTTTTGAGAAGCAGGTGCGCGGGGCGCTGAAGTATCTGGATTATGCGCCGGTGATTTTTTTGTCTGCGCTGGAAGCGATTGGGCGGGAGCGGAAAGGCATGACGCGCGTGCTGCGCGAGGTGGTGATGGTGGCCAAGGAGCGGCGCAAGCGCGTATCGACGGGAGCGATGAATCGGTTCCTGGAAGAGATCGATTTTCAGCGAGCGCCGGTGCCGATGGCGAAAAGGATCAGGATTTTTTATATGACGCAGGCTGCAGTGGCTCCGCCAACGTTTGTACTGTTTACCGATCGCCAGGTAAAGCTGCACTTTGCGTTCGAGCGCTTCCTGGAGAACCAGATTCGCGAGGCGTTCGGGTTCAAGGGGACGCCGGTGTGGTTCAAGGTGAAGGCGCGCAAAGACAGTGGACAGTGAACAGTGGACAGCGGGCAGCTCTTTCCACGTGAAGAACACACGGAGGGGCAATCCGAGATCTCGAAAACGAGATCTCGGCACCCGGCGTCAGCGAGAGTTCTCGGTTGACAGGTTTGCGGTTATGTCTACAATGTAGACATGGCTGACTTGCTGGGCACGTTCGAGCAATCCGTACTACTCTCGATTCTGGGGCTCGGACCGGATGCATACGGAAGAGCAATCCTGAATCAGGTACAAGAATCGCTGGAGCGTGACGTCTCGGCTGGGGCGGTTTACTCGACATTGGAGCGCCTGGAAGCAAGCGGCCTGGTGCGTTCCAGGTTGTCAGCAGGAACCGATATCCGTGGGGGCCGTGCGCGCCGGTACTACACTGTGGCAGCTGAAGGGCGGCGCGCCCTTGTCGACACGCGTCGAGCGCTGACGGCAATCTGGGAAAATGTGCAACTACCGATCAAGAGTATTCTTCGTCCGATCGAGGTGAGGCGATGAACCCGAATCGGCCGATGCCGCCGCGATGGGCGGAGAACTTGCTGGAGCATCTGTTGCCGGAGCACACGCGGGAGGACATTGTTGGCGACCTCCGCGAAGAATACGCGGAGGCTTTGCTGCCGCGGTATGGCCGTTTCGGCGCCGATCTCAGATATGTTCGACATGTTCTGAGCTTTTTGCCGGCGGCCACGCGTGAATCGACAACGATGGGGGTGATTCTAATCGGCGTGTCAGTCATTACGGCGATCTGCATGTTCTGGCTGGCAGCTATGGAGATCGTCCTGCGGCATCCTCTCTACGCGCATCGCGCAGCATTGGACGTTGTCCTGGGCCTGGTCTGCCTTGCGACCATCTGTATTCGTTTACTTCATCCGCCGCGAACTCTCGACGAACGCAGCCTGCGAGGAATCGGATTCCTGTTGATTCTTTTCGGCGCACTGGCATTTTTCCAGAATGCCGGCTCGGCGCACTTTGAAGGATTCGTCTTTGTGATTTCTCTCTTGCTGATGCTGCAGGGTGTTTTGATGCTGCTCACGCTGGGTCGAATTGTCCCCGGAGATCAAAGCCGCACGTCGCGTTAATGAAGCCTGAACCTTCCGCCTAAACAACGACCCATGGCCATCGAGACCCGCGCCTACTGCGGCACGCCGGTAGGTTGGGGCGATGGGCTGGATGTGTCGGCATCGCCGAGAGTGCGAACGTGGATGCTGGCCTCGGTTTCGGGGACAGTGCCGTCGTTGGCCTGGACCTTCGTTGGCCGGTCCTGCATGAGGATGCGCTGCGTGACTTTGCCGCGAGCTGGAACGATGACGCGCTGGGTGACAGAGGTTTGAGGATTGCTGACGGTGACAGGAATTTCAGCAGCGGCGTAACCGGAGTTGGACAGGCTGACGGCAACGAGCCAATTGTCGCCCTCGGTGTGCGAGGGAAAGACACTGTCGATAGCGATGTCGGGCAGGCCCTTGTCGGTATCGATCCAATCGGAGAAAAACCAGGATAGATCTCGGCGGGAGTCGGGACTCGGCCCAAGCGACGAAGATTCACCGCCGTTGGCCGCGGCTTGCTCGATGAGTTTTTCAAAGTAAACTGAGTGGGCGTTCGGGCCGAGACCGCGAGCGGCATCCTCAGTCGGCGAGTAGCCACGGAGAGCCGCAGAGAGAGCTGTGTCGCCGGCAAGGTCGCGGAGCATCCAGAAGACGTAGGTGGCCTTGGTGCGGTAGTAGACAGGCGAGATAGCCCGAGCGAGGGGCTGGCCGGGGCCTTCACCGGGACTAGCAGGCTCGGCGAGGGCGAGAGCCGTCCGGCCGGACTCGAGCGATTCGAGCGCCTTCTTGCGGCCCTGCTGTTTTTCAAGCCAAACAGTTCCCATGAAGTGAGCAACGCCCTCACTGAGCCACGCGGGCGGAGAGGCCGTCGATGTACACATCCAGGCGTGGGTGAGAGCATGCGCGAACACGTCGTCGAGTTCATCCTGCGTCGCCTGCCGAACGGGGGTGATGAGGAGCGGGCCGGTTTCGAAGGATGCATCTTCCGGATCGGGCAGATCGAGGATGGTGAGCTGAGAGCGCGGCGATGGCCCAAGCCAACCTTCGAGAAACGGCGTAACGAAGGCGGCGGCAGAGGCCCAGCCTTCAACGGCGGAGTCATCATCGGGAATGGTGTAGAGCGTGGTGTTGGCGGCCTGATGAGCCTTGCGGACGGCGAGAAAAAGGCTGGGAGCTTCAAATCCCAGCGCCGGTTGGTCGAGATTAGCCGTCGCGACTCCGGCGACTTCCGCGCTTGCGGTTGACGGCTCAGTGAGCGTAAGCGGCACAGGATGGCCGTTGACGAGGGCGACTGTGGGCGCCTGGCCGTTGGGGAACTCATCGGTGAGCGTGAGACG
Source organism: uncultured Occallatibacter sp. (assembly GCA_964407295.1). Lineage (GTDB taxonomy): Bacteria > Acidobacteriota > Terriglobia > Terriglobales > Acidobacteriaceae > Telmatobacter. Next base: position 20,263 of record CAYOVE010000024.1, on the reverse strand, counting down.
AAAGCGCGCGGCGGATATGCGGAGTTTGTGTTCCCCCATCTCGTCAAAGACGCGTGCTCCGTCGCCGAGAGTGACGGGAACGCTGGAGACGGGATACCAAACGACGTTGCCAAAACCGCGCAGGCCGGTAAAGTCGACAGCAATTTTGTCCCAATCAGTGTGGAGAGCCGCGTCTTCCGGTGTGCCGATGGTGATGAGGCGCTGAGCGGATTGTGGGATGGTACCGGAGTAGGTGACGTCGAGATCGAGGGTTGCTCCAGGAGCGAGCGGAGCGGCGAGGGCGATAGCGGCTTCATGAAGCTGGCCGGTGTGGTCGACATCGGAATTGAGCGTGGCGACGGTGAAGGCGATGTCGCGGCCGGCGAGGCGGATCATTTCCCAATCGAGCGAGGAAGAGATCTGGAGCGGGATGTGGGCGAGCGGTGAATGGCCTTCGTTGCGCACAGTGAGGAGAGCGCGGACGGCGATTTGCTCGGCAGCCGGGCGGAGATGCACATCCATATCGAAGGCGGTGAAGGTGAGGGCTTCGCGCTCGGCGTCAGTGGCTACCGGCGACGTGACCGGCTGGCCACCAACTTTCGCGGCGGGACCGGCGGCGGATGTGGTCTGGCTGTTGTCGTCCGCGGAGCGCGAGAAGATGACCTGGCCGTGCGGTTGCGGGTTCTGATTCGATGAAGGCGTTGCGGTTGGCGTGGGCGGGGCTGGGGTGGTTTGGGAGAGCGCTGGGAGTGCGGCGAGACAGAGGGCCGTTGAAAGAAGGCGCGCAACGCCGACAGAAGCGGGTTTCATGAACCGAGGCCTTTCTGCTTCTTTGGCCGGGCGCCACCGCCGCTGCGTGGGGCAGACTCTTGGACGAATGAGGCGGCGGAACGGGACCTGCGCTGGCGAGCGGCTTCATAGAGGACGACGGCTCCGGCGGCGGAGACGTTGAGTGAACTGACGGCGCCGGCCATGGGGATCGAGAGGAGATGGTCGCAGGTGCGGCGCACAAGATCGTGAAGACCCGCGCCTTCGCGGCCGAGAACGATGACGAGATCGCCGGTGAAATCGAATTGGTCGTATGCGCCCGTGCCGCGCTCGTCGAGCCCGACAATCCAGAGGTCGCGGCGCTTGAGTTCCTCGAGTGATCGAACGAGATTCACGACTCGGGCAATGCGGAGGTGCTCGGAGGCGCCGGCACTGGCTTTGATGGCGACGGGGCTCAGGGGAGCGGCGCGGCGCTCGGTGAGTAAGACGCCGTCGACGCCAGCGCCATCGGCGACGCGAAGAAGTGCGCCGAGGTTCTGCGGGTCTTCAACGCCGTCAAGAGCGAGCAGGAGCCGAGCGAAAGACTTGCGGGCGGTATCGGGATCGAAGAGATCTTCGAGGGTGAGAAATTCCTGCGTGCGGACGAACGCGATAACGCCTTGATGTGCGGAGGTCTTGGCGGTAAGGGTGAGATGCTCGCGGGATTCCTCAAGGACGCGAATGCCTGCATCGCGGCACAGGGTGACGAGGCCATTGAGTCGGTCATCCTTGCGCTCGCGAGCGACGAGAACATGATCGAAGCGGCGGCGGCCGGCCTTGAGAGCTTCAGAGACCGGATGCAGGCCGTAGAGAACTTCCATGGAATTCAGTGTAGTTGGCGCGCGGGCTATGAGGACAGCTTGGCGCTGGCTAGCCGGTTGAGGCTGACACCCTGCTCGGCGGCTTGGACTGCAAGCGAACGATGAACCTCAGGCGGAATGCGAACACGGAACTGTCCGCTGTAATGCTTCACAGACAAGGGGGTAGGGACCAGCTCGCCTGCATCCTCCATGTCTCTGACAGCACCCCTCACGATCCTGCGAATTCCCGCGAGCGCGTCTTCAGGGGTACGTGCGAGCCAAGAGAGCGAGGGAAACTCCACACAGAGGCCAATGTATTCGTTGTCCTCAGCAGACCATGTGACGCGGTAGGTAAATCGGTCAGTTTTTGGATTCGTTCTCGGAGTGTGTTTCATGTTCAATTCCTTTGAGTCTGTCAATAGCTGCCAGCACCTGACGAACCTGATACGCCTTGGCCTTACCTTTCTCCTCCTGAATGTTGACACGCGGATCACCTTGCCAAGGGGTCTTGAACACTGCATGACTGGTGCCGCGTTGGCGCGGTTCGCCGAAGTACTCCACGCACAAGCGAAACAAATCTCTGAACCGGACATTCTTGGGTGCGCGGCGCATTGCTTCGAGGGTCTTCTTCGAAGTTGCCATGTTCTCTTTATGGTATCACTATTGGCACCATTCTTCAAAAATGGATCTTCCACCGGGACTGACCCGAGACACGACGGGCGCCGAATGACGCGGCGCCCTGTGATTGTGGAATCGATTCTGAATCGTAAAAGGATCGGTTACACGGGAGCGCCGGTTGACGATTGCTGCGGATCAACGGCCGGAGCGCTGACAGCACTGCGATGCTTTGAATCGACCTGAAGAGTGAGCGTCAACTGCTTTTTGTCGCGCAGGATGGTGACCTGAACCGGCTTCCCTTTATTGGAGCGGAGATCGCGATCCCAGTCCGCGGAGGTGTTGATGGAATCCGTGCCAACCTTGATGATCACGTCAAAGGCCTTGAATCCGGCGGCTGCGGCTTCGCTTTTGCGCGCCACCTGCTTGATCATAAGGCCACCGGGAACGCCGAGGTAGTCGGCCATCTGCGAGGTGAGCGGCTCAACCAGCGCGCCCACGTTGAGTGAGCTGGTAAAGATGGAGATGTGAAAGCCGCTGGAGATGGGCGCATCAGAGCCGGTGAGCCCCATGACGGGCGGCGCAGGGGGCGCGATGCCATCGACACCCATGTCGAGCCGAGCCCAGATATCGTGCTCCATCGCTTTGCGATCGACAAGCTGGACAGCCATGGTTTGGATGTTGCCATCGCGGCTGATCTGAAGGCTGAGCTTGCTGCCCGGCGGAAGATCGCGCAACATGTGGCGGAGCGCATCGGCATTGTCGACATTCTGGCCATTGACGGCGACGACGACATCGTTGACCTTGAGCCCTATCTGGCCGGCGGGCGCGTCGTGATCGATGAGGGTGATGACTGCACCGTGGACGTCTTTGAGCTTGAGGGCCTGTGCCTTGTCGGCATCGAGATCAGAGACATCGACCCCGAGGTAGCCGGGAACGCTGGCGTGGGCGAGGAGTGGGTTGGTGTCTTCAAGGAAAGGAACGATTTCTCCCGCCTGAGCATGAATAGCGCGCGGCACAACGAGCAGGCAGGCCCCAACGGCGGCAAGTCCGGCGCAAGCAAGGATTAGATACGAATGACGGAACGGCCTCAAAAGGTGCTTCATTTTGGTTTCTCCCAACGTTTCATCGTCCGGTCCGCACTCATCAAGACGGTGCAGTGGCCGGAAGGGTTAGCGAATTCAAAACATCATTGACATTCTGCCCGGTGGTTGTTTCACGGTTGTTACTGCGTTTCTGGAACCCGGCTCAAAACCTGCCGGGAAACATACCGAATCTGGGGATTCCGATCAGAGTTCGAAACGGAATAGAGCACCTGCTGAACGCTCGTGTCCGCATCGACTGGCTCAAGCAAGCTGATCGCCGCGGTGCGGACGGCGGGATCGTTGTCGTTCATGACGGCTTCAAGAACAGCGTCGCGGACGCGCACGTCGTCGGCCACGTATGGCTCCAATCCCTGAAGAGCCTTCTGGCGGACCTTGGGGCTGCGGTCGTTGCGCAAGGCATACATGAGCGCATCGCGGATGCCGGAAGGCTGGCAACTGTGGCCCGCGCGGCACTCGGCGGCAAGCAGGGCCACGGAGTCATCGCGGACACCCGGGGATGTGGAATCCTCAGAGGCCATCATGAGCAACTGGCGAATACCGGGGTCATCGAGCGAGCCCTCAATCTTGCGCGGAACAACCTGGTTGTAGCTGACGTCGACGATTTCGCTGTTGGGGTGGCGCACGATGGAGGAAATGCCGGCCACATCGCTCGGTGAAGGCGCGGCCGAGGCGGGCAAGACCGAATTGCCAGAAGGCGAACCGGCTTGCGCTACGGTTGCGGCATGGGCGGCACGATTCTGCGCGTATTCAAAGCCGCCGAGGGTTCCGGCGCCGGCGCCGGCCATGAGCAGAAGCACCGCCGCGACGGGCGCAGACTGAAGGCTGGCGAAGTTGTTGACGATGCGCTGGCCGAGCACCTCAAACCAACGCCTCGGCGGAAGCATGTCGAGGGCATCGTCAAGCCGCAAGTGAGCGCGGGCGACAAGATTTGGATCCGGCTCGATGACGGGATGCGCGTCGGCGAGCACTCTGAGCGCCAGGATCTGCTCCCGTTCTTTCTGGCACTCCGGGCAGGCAATCACATGCCGCTCAAGCTGGTGGACCTGATCGTCAGGCAGCTCTCCATATGCGGCCGCGACAATGTGTTCGTGTGCAAGTTCGCAATTCATAGTTACGTCCTTATAGCCCCAAAGGCAGTTCACAGTTCGTAGTTCACAGCTCCCAGTGGGCGGTGAACCTTATCTCAACTCCGCCAGTTGTGCACGCAACTTTTTGGTTGCGCGGAAGAGCGTATTCTTGGCGGTCTCTTCCGTGGTGTTCAGCATTTCGCCGATGGTGCGAAGGCGAAGGCCCTGGTAATGCTTCAGCTCAAAGACCATGCGCTCGCGCGGGGTGAGCTTGCCCAACGCGGCCTGAATTTTTGCGCCCAGCATCTTGCGGTCGAGCTCGCGGGCGGGGTTTGAAAACGATCGATTGTCGGAGACGGATGCCAGAATGTCGATCTCGTCTCCGGTGCGATCGACAACGACTGCGTGGTCCTCACGGCGGGTTTTGCGGCGGCGCAACTGGTCAAGGCATAGGTTGGTGACGATGCGGTAGATCCACGTGTAAAACGAGCACTCAAAGCGGAAGTTACCGATGTACCGGTAGGCCTTGAGGAAGGCGTCCTGATAGATGTCTTCAGCGTCCTGCTCGGAGCCGGTGAGATGCAGGGCCAGCCGAAGGACCTGATGCTCATACTGGCGAACCAGGGTGTCGAAGGCGACGCGGGAACCGGCCTGGGCCTCGCGGATGAGGTCCATCTCAAGGGCGCGGCTCTGCGCACGCCTCGCATCGTCCTGGCCAGGATTCTGGCGTCTTGCTCCGCCTATTGCTCTGGAAGCCACGTCTGGAGAGGATTGTACCCTCCCACGGGCCGGCCAAGCCAAAGTGCTGGCCGCCTCGGCGAGACTCATTGTCGGGGACATCGAAACACCCATCGCGTCCGTAGCCATCGCTTCTCCGCTCAAGGAAGATGCAGCCTGTGCGTATGAGTAGACGAAGAAAGGGGGTAATTGGAAGCAGAAAGGCAGGGACCGAGGGGACAAGGGACCAGGAAGACGGGGACCAGAGGACCAGGGGAACAAGGCTCCGGGGCACCCGAGGATCGTGGTTCGTGGGTCGTGGCCCGAAGACCCTCGCGGGGGACGCTTAACCCGCTAGACTGGAAAGCGATGAACGGAAACCTGTTTGAGAATGAGGCAGCCGGTAGCGGAAGCGCCGGCGGGTGGTTCACTGCGCACTGCGACGGCGGGTCACGGGGCAATCCAGGGCCTGCGGGGTACGGGGCAGTGGTCGAAAACCCCGAGGGCCGTGTGGTGGCGGAATTGAGCGAGTACCTCGGCCGTCAAACCAATAATTACGCGGAATACAAGGGTCTGCTCGCGGTGCTGGATTGGGCGCTCAAGAACGGGGCCAGGCGGCTGCGGGTGGTTTCAGATTCCGAGCTGATGGTGCGGCAGATGAAGGGCCGGTACAAGGTGAAAAGCCCGGGACTAAGGCCGCTGTGGGAGGAAGCGCAAAGACTGGCGGCGAAGCTCGACGGCTTCGACATGCGGCATACGCTGCGTGGCGGAAATAAAGAAGCGGACCGGCTTGCGAATGCGGCGATGGATGAAGGGATGAAGCAGCGGAGTTAGCGAGGCTAGCAGAGCTAGCCGCCAAGAAACGCTCTTTCCCCCGGGTCCTCTGCCCCTTCTTGCGTGCGCTCTACGCATTCCGGCCGAGGTCGTTGCGCCAGGTGTGGCCGGAGTGCTCCAGCAGGTGGTCGGCGCACTCGGGGCCCCAGGAGCCCGCGAAATAGTTCGGAAAAACCTGCGGTTTCTTGGCTGCCCAGGCCTGAAGGATGGGCGTGTAGAGGGCCCAGTTGGTTTCGACGCCGTCGCGATGGGCGAAAAGAGTCTGGTCGCCGAGCATGGCGTCGAGGAGCAGGCGCTCATAGCCGTTGGCGCTGGACTTGCCGAAGGCGGCTTCATAGTCGAAATCCATGTTGACGGGGCAGACGGTCATCTGGGGTGTGGTGGGCACTTTTGCGCCGAAGCGCAGGGAGATGCCTTCGTCGGGCTGGATGCGGATGGTGAGCAGGTTGGGCTGGATCTCGGAACACGGGCCGGAGAGCGCCATGCGGTTGAAGATGAGCAGCGGCGGCTGCTTGAACTGGATGCTGATCTCGGTGGCGTGCTTCTTCATCCGCTTGCCGGCGCGGAGAAAGAAAGGGACGCCGGCCCAGCGCCAGTTTTCCACGGTGAGGCGGAGTGCGGCGTATGTTTCAGTGCCGGACTCGGGATTGACGCGGTCTTCGTCGCGGTAGCCGACAACGTGCTCGCCGGCGACGATGCCGGGGCCGTACTGCCCGCGGACGGTGTTGAGGATGGGGATGGAAGGGATGGCCTGCCAGACCTTGAGTTTTTCGCGGCGCACGCTTTCGGATTCGAAGCTGGACGGCGGTTCGAGGGCGACGAGCGCCAGCAGCTCCATCATGTGGTTCTGAACGACGTCGCGCAGAGCGCCGGCCTTTTCGTAGAAGGGGCCGCGGCCTTCGACGCCGAGCGTTTCGGCGACGGTGATCTGCACGTGGTCAATGTAGTTGCGTTTCCAGATCGGCTCAAAGATGCCGTTGGCGAAGCGGAAGATAAGGAGGTTCTGGACCGTCTCCTTGCCAAGGTAGTGATCGATGCGGAAGACCTGGCTCTCGTGGAAGACCGCATTCACCTGATGATTTAACTCGCGGGCGGAGTCCAGATCGTGGCCGAATGGTTTCTCGATGACGACGGCGACGCGGCCTTTCTCGGGCTGCGCCATATTCTGCGCGCCGAGATTCTCGATGATGCCGGTGAAGAACTCTGGAGCCGTGGCGAGATAGAAGAGGCGATCGGGGCCGATTCCCTTCTCTGTCGCGATGCGGTCGAGCTCGGTTTTGAGAATGGCGTAGTGAGAGGGATCGTCGAAGTTGAGAGGAAAGTAGCTGATTTTGGAGACGAAGCCGTCGAGCTTGGGATCGGCGGCGTCGACGCCTCCAAATTCGATGATGCCGGAGCGCATGTCTGCGGCGAATTCGTCTCCGAGCGGGCGGCGCGCGACACCGACGATGGCGAACTTTTGAGGCAGAAGATTGCTCTGCCAGAGATGAAAGAGCGCAGGCAGGAGCTTGCGTTTGGTGAGGTCGCCGGAGGCGCCAAAAATAACCAGGATCCCTGGGTCGGGAATCCGCTCAGCGCCTTTGGGGAGTTGAGAGAGATCCTGGGGGCGCACTGTCATTTGCATAGTGGCCATGGGCGAAAAACCTCCGGCGTGGGAAGGCAGTCATTAGCTCTTAGCCATTAGCTTTCAGTTCATCGTGCGGGAACTGGGTTACGTCGGCTCAGCACGGAAAAGCTGGAAGCTAATGGCTCAGGGCGAGAAGCTGGATTTACTTCTTGGCTTTGGCGAAGCGCTTGTTGACTTCAGCCCAGTTGACAACATTCCACCAGGCAGCGAGGTAATCGGGGCGGCGGTTCTGGTACTTGAGATAGTACGCGTGCTCCCAGACGTCGTTGCCGAGGATGGGATAAAGTCCCTGCGAGAGCGGCGAATCCTGGTTGGCCGTCGCGATGACCTTGAGCTTGCCGCCGGTGAAGACGAGCCAGCCCCAGCCGGAACCAAACTGCTTGGCCGTGGTCTCGTTGAAGGTCTTCTTGAAGGCCTCGAAGTCGCCGAAGTCGGCGGAGATCTGCGTGGCGATGTCGCCCGACGGGCTGCCGCCGTTGCCGGCCGCATTGGGCGGGCCCATGATGGTCCAGAACATCGAGTGGTTGGAGTGGCCTCCGCCGTTGTTGCGCACGACGCCGCGAATGTCTTCTGGGACCGCGCTGAGATCGCTGATCAAGTCGTCAACGGATTTGGCGGCGAGCGCGGGGTGGTTGGCGAGGGCGTTGTTCACGTTGGTGATGTAAGTCTGGTGATGCTTGTCGTGGTGGAGCTTCATCGTTTCGATATCGATGAAAGGCTCAAGCGCCGAGTACTCATAGGGAAGCGGTGGTAACTCGTATGCCATTGGGGAAAGTCTCCTTCGTTCGGATTGTACTTTGTGGGTTAGGCCCGGATGAAGTGTGTGTTGATTAAAATCAGCGGCCGGGCGGGGAAGGCACCTGTCACCATGGATGCGGAAACGGGCGGCATGGGTGCGGGAAAGTTCCAGAGAGTGGGATGAATCGGGGGAAAGTGGATGGTTGCGAACCGGGTTTGCCGGGCAGGCTCGCGCGCCGGAAGAGGCCCTAGTCGGGCGGGGGATAGAAAGGCAGCTTGTCGTTCTTGGCGTTGGCGCGGCGGACGGTTGCATCGCTGAAAAGGAGCGCCGGAGCGAGGACCGTCGCGGGCGGGTCACCAAAAAAGTTGGCGACCCAGAGATCCTTGCCCGCGGCTTCAATACTGGAGCGAAGAGCGCGCTGGTCAATGTCGTCAAGCACTGCGCCGCGCACCAGCTGGCGCTTGCCGTCGGAGCCGACGCGATAGAGCAGACGAGGCGTCCCTTCGCCGCCCATGGTCTGGACGAAATAAACCGATTGAAGTCCTCGGTCTTTCGCCATTGCCAGGAGCTTCTGATTGAGATCGGCGTTGGAGAGTCCATTGTCGCCGGTGATTTTGAGAACACCGATCGTGGGATGCGGGGGACCGGTGATGCCGGCGCGGCCGTGGCCATCGGACTGCGGAAAGTCGCGGACGGGCTGGCGACCGATGAGGTAATTGTCGAGGCGGCCGTCGTCGACAAGCTTCACGGCCTGGGCGGGAACGCCCTCGTCATCGACGTCGTAGGCACCCAGTAGACCTTTGCCGTCGAAGGTTTTCAAGCTGGGATCGTCAACGACATTCATGAAGTCAGGCAGGACGCGCGTGTGATAGCTGGATGCGAATGGACCGTTGGTACGCGCTTCAGTCCCGAGAGCGGGCCGCGTGGCCGTGACCGCCGAGCCGAGCAGCGAGCGCAGCGTGTCGGCGGCGGCATCAGCCGAGAAGAGCAGCGGGCCGTGGTACTCCTCTTCAACAAGAGGCGCTTTGCGCAGCTCGGCGAGCGAGGCGATTTCGTCCGTGGCGTGCTGGTTGAAGACGGTCTCAGAGTCAAGGTCGGCGAGCGAAGTTCCAGAAGAACCATAGGAGCGGTCGAGGCGCATGCCGTCGGCTGCCTGCGTGCCGGCTCCGAAGGTCTCCTGATATTCGACAGAGGACTTGCGGACGATGGTGCCTTCGCTGTTGACGAGCCAGGTGGTGGTGGCGCGGGCGCGAAAGCTGGCGGAGGAGTACTGGATGTCGCGTTCATTCGCGCTCGCCGAGGCATGGATGCGGTAGAGTCCGCTGGCGCGAGCGATGCGATCGGCCCAGGAACTCTCGTCGACGTGAAGGACGACGGGATCGGTGAGCGAGATGACGGGCTCTTCCTGGCTAAAGTCGTCGGCCTGCGGAGGAGTTTGCACCTGCTTCAACTCGGCCTGCTTTTGTGCGTAAGCGGCGAGCGCGCTTTTGTAGGCCTGATCGGTGCCGGCCCACAAAGTTGTGCGAAGCGCAATGGGATCGTCGTCGAGGACCGCGATTTCAAGGGAGCCGTCGCCGCGAGCTCCGGAGCTATCGGTCTTGTAGTCTCCGACGCGCACCGTGACGCGTGCAACGCGCTGGCGAGCGCGGTCAGCGCCTTCACTCGCGCCAAATTCAGCCGTGGTCTGAAAGTCGTCGACCTCTTCAATGCGGTACTGGATGAAGAATGGCTTGGCAAAGCCCTGCAACTGGAGCTGGCTCATGCTGCGGTCGAGCTCGGTGAGCATGGCCTTGAGGACGGGATCTTTTTCGGCATCGGCGCGAGTAAGATCCCCGGCGCGAAGCTGCGGAGCGAGGAGAGCGGCGATGAAAAGGGCTACGGCGAGAGAGCGGTGCGGTCTCATTGGGCCCCCTTCGTTGCAGGCGTTTGGAGGTCCACGCCGGGGATGGGCAGGATGGGCGGGCGCGCGGTGCCTTGCGGCTGTCGCTGCGTCTCGATAGTGCTGAGGAGCATAGCGGGCGCAACGGCGCTAACCGGGATGGTGCCCGACTCCGCACCGCACTCGCCGTTGAAGACTTCGCTCTTGTCGCCGGTGGCGATGATGCTCTTCATAGCCGCAAGCGGCGTGCCGACGATGCTGACGCCGCGCACGAGCTCGTCCGGGCGGCCATCGACGTAGACGCGCCAGACCACAAGAGGAATGACCTGGAAGGCTTGAGGCGAGCTGCGCTGCGTGACAGCGAAGCCGGAAGAGATGTCTTCAAAGTAAAGGCCGTAGGGCTTGCCCTGTTTTTTGGCTTCTTCGATGAGCTGCTGGCGCAAAGCTGAGTCGGGGACGCTTTTGGTGGAAGTGACGATGAGATTGCCCTGGCGGCCGTTCGGCACGTGGCCTTCTTCAGCGCGGCCGTGTCCGTTGGAGGCGCCGAAGCTGGCGATGGGCAGGCGCGACATAAGGAAAGTTTTGAGCACGCCATCCTGAATGAGGTCGACGCGCTCGGCCTTCTGTCCTTCGTCATCGTATTGATAGCTGCCGCTAAGCCACGTGCTGCCGAAGCTCGAGACCGTGGGGTCGTCTGCGACGGAGAGGAAATCTGGAAGGATCGGCTTGCCAACGTCTTTGGTAAACGTCTGACCTTCTTCGTCGCCACGCTGGCGCTGGCCTTCGAGGCGATGGCCGAGAACTTCATGGAAGAAAACTGCGGCGGCGCGACCGGAAAGAATGGCAGGGCCGTCGAATGGCTCTGTGACCGGAGCTTTGCGCAGCGCTTCAAGGCTCTTGCCGAGATCGCGTATGGCCGACGCGAGAACGGCCTGCGAGGGGAGGCCATCGATAGTTGGCGCTTCGAAGGTCTGCTCGCGGAAAAGATCCATGCCATCGTCGGCGCGCGTGACAGCGACGGCGACGATCCGCGCTTGCAGATGGGGCGCAACGATTTGCGATCCCTCGGAAGAAGCGAAGTAGTCAGTCTCATTCTGCACAGTGAGAAAGACCATGTTTTGGTAAACGTCAGGGTAGTCGCGGAAGATGCGAGACAGTTCCCTCACCCGCTGCTCCCAGGCGGCGCGGTCAATGACGACGGGAGGCGCGATGCCGCCGATGTGCGTTTGCGGCGCCTGCTGGCTGAAATCGGGCGAGGTGTCTTCTTCCTTCGCGCGAACCTCAGCTTCAGTCTGGACGCGCAAGTAGTTATCGAGCGCGGTGCCGTAGCCGGTGTTGGTGGCCAGCCAAAGAGAGCGCGCAAGGGCTTCGCGGTCGTCACCGAGCGGAAGCGGCTGGCTATTGACAGCCGAGCCACGATGCGCGCCGTGCGTGTTGTCGAGTTTAGGATCGCCGACACGGACCTGAACGTCGGCCATCCGCGTGCGGCCTCCTGAACTCTCTGCGAGAGCACCATACATCGCGCGAATGGAAACGAAGTTCGTGTCGCGAACGGTGTAGCTGAGGAAGTAGGGCGGCAAGAGCTTGTCGCTCGGGGTCGTGGGTGAAGTGGCGGGCGCAGCGGCAGACGCGGGCGATGGTGCAGCGGAGGACTTGCCAAGCGAAGTAAACGCGCGATGGAGCTCGGTGGTCATGGCGTCGAGAACCACGGGGACCGGCTGCTGGGCGCGGGCCGCGGACAGAAGAATGAGCGTCGAAAGGACGGTTGCCGTCAGCGCGCAGTGGAAGCGAGCAGCAATCGGACGCCGCGATGGACCTTTAGAATGATGGGGCGTGAAAGCTCGGGGTTTTGGCGAAAGCATCGGTTTGTTCGATTCTCGCAGACTTGGCTGACCAAGGGAGGAGGGGGATGGCATTTAGACGCATGATCCGGCTGGCGGTCTGCGCGGTCGCGTTGCTGGCAGGGACTTCGCCACGGACGTTGTTTGCGCAGAACGGAGCGTCGCAAGCGACGCAGGCTCCCGTGGCGGCGGGCCCACAATCGCCGTCGAGCACGCAGCAGGCGTATTCGCTGCCGCCCGACAAGCTGGCGAAGGCGATCGCCATCAGCCGCATCCGCAACACCTTGAGCATTACAGGTTCGGTCTGGGGTCTTGTCTTTCTGGGTCTGACGCTGGCGACGCGGACTTGGACAGGTTTGGAAAGGTGGGCCGAGAGAATTTCGCGCCGGCGCTGGATTCAGGGAGCGATATTCTTCGCGGCATACCTGATGATCGTGACGCTGGCGGGGCTGCCGCTGGACTGGATCGGCGAGCACTATGAGCGTAGTTACGGAATCAGCGTGCAGGGTTGGGGCGGCTGGATCGGCGATGAGGCAAAGTTGCTGGGTTTGACGCTCGCCGTCGGCGTGCCATTGATGCTGCTCTTCAATTGGATCGTGCGGCGTAATCCAAGGCGCTACTGGCTTGGTGCGTGGGTAGTGACGCTGCCCATCCTGGCTTTTCTAACTTTTATTGAGCCGCTGGTTGTCCCACTTTTCTTCAAGCAGGAGCCGCTCGCGAAGAATCATCCGGCGCTCGTGGCGAAGCTCGAGACAGTGGTGGCGCGGACGGGGATCGACATTCCACCGGATCGCATGTATCTGTTGAAGGCTAGCGCGAAGTACACCGGGATGAACGCCTTCGTGGCGGGAATGGGCCCGACAAAGCGATACGTGATGTGGGATACGACGACCGACCAACTGCCCGACGACGAAGTGCTTTTCATCTTTGGGCACGAAAGCGGGCACTACGTGCTCCACCACATTCCGAAGGGATTTGCATTGTCGGCGGTGGGATTATTTTTCGTTTTTTGGGCGTGCGCTGGATTCGCTGCATGGATGGTGCGGCGTGCCGGACCGCGCTGGGGCACGAGTGAGCTCTCGTCGCGAACAGGCTTTGTGGTGCTGCTGTTTGCGATCTCGATCGCGAGCTTTCTGCTGCAGCCGGTGAGCAATGCCGTCAGCCGGCAATTCGAGCACCAGGCCGATGTGTACGGGCAGGAGGCGATCCACGGCATTGTCCCCGATCCGCAAAAAACTGCGGTCGCCGCGTTCAACGCGCTGGGGCAGTCGTGGCTGGATGATCCGAATCCGAATCCCTTCATCGAGTTCTGGCTCTACGACCATCCCAGCACGCAGCACCGCGCCAACTTCGCGCTGCACTACGATCCGTGGGCGAACGGCGGACATGGGGAGTTCTTTAAAAACTAGGGACCGAGGGAGCAAGGGAACAAGGGAGCAAGAAAACCAAAAGGCGGCCACTCTGCCGCCTGCTCACGCTTTAGTTGAGCCTCTCGAAGATGCCAGCTGCGCCCATGCCGCCACCGACGCACATCGTCACCATTCCGTAGCGAGCCTTCCGGCGTTTTAACTCCTGGAGTAGAGTTGCGGTCAACTTTGCACCGGTGCAGCCGAGCGGGTGACCGAGCGCGATGGCGCCGCCGTTGACGTTGATTTTTTCTGGGTCCATGTTAAGAGTCCGAATGATGGCAAGAACCTGCGCGGCGAAGGCTTCGTTCAATTCAATGAGATCGATGTCGGCGAGAGTGAGGCCGGCGAGCGCGAGCGCTTTGGGGATGGCGGTGATGGGACCGATGCCCATCTCTTCAGGCAGGCACCCTGTTACCGCATAAGAGATGAGGCGAGCGAGGGGCTGAATGCCAAGCTCGCGCGCGCGGGAAGCTGCCATGAGGACGGCGGCGGCGGCGCCGTCGGAGGTTTGCGAAGAATTTCCGGCGGTGACTGTGCCCTGAGCGTGAAAGACGGGCTTGAGCGCGGCGAGAGCCGCAGCGGAAGTGTCGGCGCGAGGGCCTTCGTCGGCTGAGAATTCTTTCTCGTGCACGTGCGGCTTTTTCGGCGGCACGTCAGGCGTTACGGTCCTGATTTTGACCGGAATGAGTTCTTCAGCGAAACGGCCTGCAGCCTGCGCGGCGAGAGCTTTCTGGTGGCTCGCGAGGGCAAAAGCATCCTGATCGATACGCGAAATTCCGTAATGGCGGGCGACGCGCTCGGCGGTGAGGCCCATGGTGAGCAGCGATCCAGGATAGTTCGAAGCGAGCCAGGGATTGGGGCTGGGCTTGTTGCCGCCCATCGGAATGAGGCTCATGGATTCTGCGCCGCCGGCCACAATGATGCTTGCGGCGCCAGAACGAATGCGTTGATCGGCGATGGCGATGGCTTCAAGGCCGGAGGCGCATAGGCGATTAACGGTCGCGCCGGGAATCTCGACGGGGAGGCCGGCGCGGAGAGCAGCCATGCGTGCGATGTTCCAGCCCTGCTCGCCTTCAGGCTGCGCGCAGCCGAGAATGACGTCGTCGATGGCGGACTTATCCAGGGCAGGAATCTTGTCCAAAGCTCCGCTCAATGCAATTGCGGCCAGATCGTCGGGGCGCGTGGTGGAGAGCGCGCCTTTGGGGGCCCGGCCAACAGGGGTGCGGACGGCAGCTACGAGAACCGATCTCGGCATGGAATGTGGCTCCTCTACGATTCTAGGACGCGGGAGGCCAGCCGTCGTGGTTCAGTCCTGAGTCTCCAGCACGATCCATGCGCCATTCAGAAAATAGTGGTAGACGGTGTGGCGATCGACGAGCGTATCGGCGAGGGCGTCGTGGTCGAGGCGCGGCGGCGGATGGCGCATGCCGAGTTGCGCGTCATGCACATCCTGAGGCGATCCGGGGTCGACGGCCCAATTGAAGCCGAGAACTCCCGAAGATCCGTGCGATTGGAGCCTTTCGGTTTCAGGCGAAGAGGCGAGCGTGAACGGCTGGCTTGAACGGCCGCCAAAAAAGACGAGAAGGGAGACAGTGCCCTGTGCGGAGCAGAGGACGGCCCAGTCGGACGAACCGGGATGCTCGAGGCTGGCGTGGACGACGTTTTCCGGCTGCCGCGCTTCATAGGATTGCGGGACGAGACAGCCACGGCGATCGAGCTGCTCCTGTATGACGGGCGGCAGATTGGGAAATGAGCTGATGGGAAGACGGCGGATGAGATAGGGAGTAGCGTGGCCATCGATCACGATCGAGCCGGACGTATCGAGTGACGCGGAAACTGGGTCCTGCGAAAAGGACTGCGAGGGACCGCAGAAAAGAAGCAGCGAAGCGAACACAAGCCCCGATTTGACCAGTATGCGAACCATCGAAAACTCTCACGAGCACTCTATGCCGAGTGGCGCAGCAGCGCAAATTGTTGAACCGCAGGGCTGATCAATTGCGGAGCGGCTTGCCGGTTTTGAGGGTGAAGGCGATGCGCTCCTGGGTTTTGCGCTCGCCGCATAGGGAGAGAAAGGCCTCGCGCTCGAGATCGAGAAAATACTGTTCGCTGACGAGAGTACCGGCAGTAATGCGGCCCCCAGCGAGAATGTATGCGGCCCAGCGAGCAACCTTCTGGTCGTGCTCGGAGGCGTAGCCGGCCTCTCCCATTAAATAGATACCCGTTTCAAGGGTTGCGAGCGCGGCGAGACCGGGAGCCGGAATTTGATTGCGCGGTTGCGGCGGAGCGTAGCCGGACTCTGCAAGGGCGGCGGCTTGCGCTTTTGCGTCGAGCAGCAGGCGCTCGCGATTCATGGTGACGCGATCGGCGGGTGCGAGCAGGCCGAGAGACAGCGCTTCAGCGGCAGAGGTCGAAGTTTTGGCCAGGGCGATGGTTTCAAGTGAGCGCTTGAGAGCCGTGGCAAGTTCGGCTGATTGAGCAAAGCGCGAAGGCGGTTCTTTGGGTTCGGGCGGAGCAAGAGCAGTTGCTGCGTCGAAGGCGCGAAGTAACATTTCCTTCGTCCCGCCGCCGGCCGGGATGAGACCGACGCCGGCTTCGACCAGGCCCATGTAAGTTTCGGCATGAGGCTGACGGCGCGCGGCGTGGAGGCAGATTTCGGCGCCTCCTCCGAGCGTGAGGCCGAAGGGCGCGGCGACCACTGGGCGCGGACAGAATTTGATGGCTGCGGTCATTTGCTGGAAGCTGTAAATCACACTTGCTAGCTCATCCCATTCGCCTTCCTGGGCAGTGAGCAGGAGCTGCATGAGGTTGGCGCCGACGGAAAAGTTGTCGCGGTCGCCGGAGATGACGAAACCAGAGAAATCGCGGACGGAATCTGAGGAGGGGTTTAGAACGGCGGAGATGAAAGCGAGAACGTCACCGCCGATGGCGTTCTTGAGCGAATGTAGCTCGATGCAGGCGATGCCGTCACAGAAATCGACGAGCGAAGCGCCGGAATTCGAGCGGATTGGAGCGTGCAAGCGGCGGAAATCGGCAACGCGGGCGTGGCCGGGAATGGGTGGGATTGAAACGAGCTGATCGGCGGCGGGCTGGAAGCAGGCATCGCGGCCGGGCGAGTACCAGGTGGTGCGCGACGCGGCAAGAAGTTTTTCAACGGGAGCGCCGACGGGAAGGCCGAGAGACTTCGTGCGGGCGACGGATTCGGAGACGCCGGCTGCGTCCCACATTTCGAATGGGCCGAGCTCCCAGTTGAAGCCGGCGCGCATCGCTGCATCGATCGAGGGCGCGTCATCGGCGACTTCGCCAATGCGATCGGCGGCGAAGTTCCAGAGCGAAGAGAGAAATGGCCAGAGGAAAGCGGAGGCTTTGTCTTTGACAGGGTCGTTCGAGAGCAGAAGTCGAAGGCGCTCGGGAAGCGTGGCCGCGTTCTTCGCCATTTCGAGCGAGGGCAACGCGGGTTTTGTCGTAGGACGGTACTCGAAAGTGGAGAGATCGAGGACGAGGCGCTCGTCTTTGCCGTCGGCGCTACGGATTTTCTTGTAAAAGCCCTCGCCCGACTTATCGCCGAGCCATCCGCGCTTGAGAAGTTCGTCGAGGATCGAGGAAAACTTGCCGCCAGTGACGCCTTGCGGGAAGTTCGCGGCGACATGAGCAAGGATGTCGATGCCGACAAGATCGGCGAGGCGGAAGGTTCCTGTGCGAGGCCAGCCGATGGCAGAACCGGTGAGCGCGTCAACCTCTTCAATCGTCAGTCGCTGCTCGAGCATGAGTTTTGCGGCCGTGAACATGACCGCGATGCCGATGCGGTTGGCGATGAAGTTGGGCGTGTCGTGCGCAAAGACGATCTGCTTGCCGAGGACGAGATCGGCGAAGGCGGAGAAAGCCGAAACGACAGCGGGATCGGATTCGGCGGTGGGGATCACTTCAAGAAGGCGCATGTAGCGCGGGGGATTGAAGAAATGCGTACCGAAAAATCTTTCCCGGATTTGAATCGGCAATGCTGAGGCGATTTTCGATATGGGCAGGCCGGAGGTATTGGTGGTAAGAAGCGCGTGCGCAGCGAGGAGAGGGAGGACACGAGCGAGCAGCACGGTCTTGATTTCGAGATTCTCAGCGACAGCTTCGATGATCCAGTCGCAGTTCGCGAGCTTGGGCAGATCGTCGTCGAAGGTACCGGGAGTGATGAGCGCAGCGCGGGAGGGCTCAAAGAAAGCGGCAGGCTTGGATCTTGAAAGCGCCTCAAGAGCACGCGCCGCGATTTGATCTTTTGGAGGAAGGTCGAGGAGAAGAACAGGGATTCCCGCGTTGGCAAGATGAGCGGCGATGCGGGAGCCCATGGTTCCTGCGCCGAGAACGGCAGCGCGGCGAACGAGGAGTGGCCTGGAGACGACGTTCGGAGCGGGAGTTGCTGCCGTTGTCGTGCTCATGCGTGCTCTCCCTTGCGGCGTGAAGTCGGATGCGCCGCGCCATGCGTAAACGCTCGCAGCATACGCAAGGCGGCGGCGCAAGGTCAAGAATGACGCGCAACTCAAATAGAGGAGAGGCCGTCAGTACTCGATCTTGTTCGGTGATGCGGTCCAGGCGGCAAAGCTCGCCCATGCTTCGTCGGCGAGCAACTGCGTCGAACTGAGTTTGCGCTCGCTCGCGTCTTTGCGGAACTCGGCGTAAAGAAAGGCGTCGTCGAAGCCGGCGCGGGCGGCATCGGCTGCGCTGGCTCCGTAGTAGACGGCATCAAGCCGTGCCCAGTAGGCAGCAGCGAGGCACATGGGGCAGGGCTCGCAGCTGGTATAGAGCTCGCAACCGGCAAGCGTAAAGGTCCGCAGAGTTTTTGCCGCGGCGCGAATGGCGTTGACCTCGGCGTGCGCGGTTGGGTCGTTCGTCGAGCTGACTGAGTTGGCGCCTTCGCCGACGATCTTGCCCTCGCGTACCACTACCGCCGCGAACGGTCCGCCGGCCGCGGTGAGAACGTTGCGCGTGGCCAGCGCGATGGCACGGCGCAGGAACTCCGGGTTGGGTTGACCGGACATGAGAAGTGAATGCAATTTCCGCAGAA
This sequence comes from uncultured Occallatibacter sp., assembly GCA_964407295.1. Lineage (GTDB taxonomy): Bacteria > Acidobacteriota > Terriglobia > Terriglobales > Acidobacteriaceae > Telmatobacter. The sequence continues at coordinate 1,793 of CAYOVE010000024.1, read as the reverse complement.
GGCAAAGACAGATTCAGTATGGCACAGGGTGCGCGACGCTGAGATGCGACCCGCGATGTTGATGCTCGCACCGCCGCAGTCAATGGAATGAAGGCGATTGGAGGTCGCGTTCAGGCGGCCAAATGGGCTTCAAGAACCTCGAGGAACTTAGCAAGCCAGGCCGGGTGCGCGGGCCAGGCGGGGCCGGTGACAAGGTTGCCATCGACGACAGCACTCGTCATGTCGACCGTGACGTAGGTTCCGCCGGCAAGCTCGACCTCGGGAGCGCAGGCCGGATAGGCATTGAGCTTGCGCCCCTTGATAACTCCCGCAGCGGCCAGCAATTGCGGGCCATGGCAGATTGCAGCAATGGGCTTGTTGGCCTTGGCAAAGTGGCGAATCATATCGAGAACTTTGGGGTTGAGGCGCAGATATTCAGGCGCACGGCCGCCGGGGATAATAAGGCCGTCGAAGCGCGCGGGATCGATTTCGTCAAAGGTGGCGTTAAGGGTGAAGTTGTGGCCGCGCTTTTCGGTGTAGGTTTGATCGCCCTCGAAATCATGGATCGCGGTTCGAATCTGCTCGCCTTTCTTTTTGCCAGGACAGACTGCGTGAACAGTGTGGCCGACCATTTGCAGCGCCTGAAAAGGAACCATAATCTCGTAGTCCTCAACAAAATCGCCGGCGAGAAGCAAGAGTCTTGCATGTTTCATCGTGCGAACTCCTCCGCACCAAGTTTGCCATAAGCTCGTGCCGGCGCGCCGTAGAATTCGATCATGGCCGAGGCGGCGACTCTTGAAGCGTTGAATGCGCGGATTGTGGCATGCGAGCTTTGCCCGCGGTTGCGCGCGCATTGCACGGAGGTCGCGCACACGCGGCGGCGAGCCTACATGGACTGGGAGTATTGGGGACGGCCGGTGCCGTCTTTCGGCGACCCCAGGGCGCGCGTGATGGCGCTGGGCCTGGCGCCGGGAGCGCACGGGTCAAATCGAACCGGGCGGCCGTTCACGGGCGATGGATCGGGCGACTTTCTCTATCCGGTGCTGCACGAGGCGGGATTTGCATCGCAGGAGAAAGCGACGGCGCGCGACGATGGGATGAAGTTGAGCGGGCTTTGGATCACGGCCGTGGCCCGCTGCGCTCCGCCGGGCAACAAGCCAACGCCGGAAGAGTTGCGCAACTGCGCGCCGTGGCTCGACCAGGAGATGAGCCTGCTAAAGGATTTGCGCGTGGTGGTTTGCCTGGGGCGGATTGCATTTGATGGCTTGCTGGCGCACGAGATGAGAATGGGCAAGATGAAAAAGCGGGCGGAGTTTGCCTTTGCGCACGGAGCGGAATACAAACTGCCGAGCGGCCTGATTGCAATTGCCAGCTATCATCCCTCGCTCCAGAATACGAATACGGGCAAGCTCACGCGAGCGATGCTGCTGAAGGTTTTCAAGCGAGCGAAGAAAATGGCGGATTTGTGAAAGCGGGGCGTGACAGGAAGGTGCGGAAGTAATAGGAGAAGCGATGGATTTGCTTTCGAGAGAGATTTTGAAAGATGTGAATTTGGATGAAGTGCGCCCAGGAGCAAGCGGGCCTAAGAATTCTGTGGATCACTGGTCGCCGGCAGTCCTGCTGGAGCGCGCGGCGTACCTGCGCAAGCTGGCCAAGCATGGAGATGGTTCGGCGTCGGAGACACTCAAGGAATATCCGCAGCATTGCGCAATGCTTTCGTTTCGCAGCCGCGACGGCGAGGCGGAAGTGCACGAGAAGCTTGCTGACCTGTTCTGCGTGCTGGCAGGCAAGGCGACACTGGTTACGGGCGGCGC
>CAYOVE010000023.1:0-27068 GCA_964407295.1 uncultured Occallatibacter sp. | reverse complement strand
GGGGACCAGTAGCCGGCACTGGAGGTCGGTAGCACGCGGCTACTGGTGATCCCTGTATTAAACGAAGCTAGCCGCGGCTTCCCCTTTCCACTGCCTGCCTCGTGTCGCCCGGCTCAAAGAAGGCTTTCTTACACGCCCTCCGAACCTTGTTGACAACCGAAGTGTCTCCTATGCGCTCCCGGGGGTCCGTGACGGCCATCACAGGGGTTTGTGTCCAGTCAAAAAGAGCCAGAATCCTCTCCGACTGTCATCCAAATCGAACCGGGATCATGCGACCGCAGCGGTTGGGATGCGTGGAAATTCAAAGCGGGTGCGCCTTTGGTTTGGGTGCGTATGCAGGAATAATTGACAAAGCGCGCTCGCCGCCCGAGAATCGAAAATTCAGTCCTTCGGAGGAATAATCCCAATGGCAGCATTGCTCAAGACCGACCTTGGCGAAGTTCCCTTGCTGGGGCGCGGCAAGGTGCGCGATCTGTATGCGGTCGGTGACGCGCTCCTGCTGGTGGCGACGGACCGGATTTCGGCATTCGATCATATCCTGGGTTCCGGCATTCCTGATAAGGGCAAGATCCTCACGCAGATTTCGCTGTTCTGGTTCGATCTGCTCAAAGATCTGGTCCCGAATCACGTGATCACCGCGAATGTGGAGAAGTACCCGGAGGCACTCCGGCCATATAAAGAGCAACTTCAGGGGCGCTCGATGCTGGTCAAGCGCGCCGGGATGTTTCCCGTGGAGTGCGTCGCGCGCGGCTATCTCGCCGGTTCGGGATGGAAGGAGTACCAGGCGTCGAGAACGGTCTGCGGCATTGAGCTTCCGCCCGATCTGAAGGACGGGTCTCGCTTGCCAGAGCCGATCTTTACGCCGGCGACGAAGAGCCAGGATGGGGCACACGACGAAAACATTTCTTTTGCGGCAGTAGAAAAGCTGGTGGGCGCCCGTGAAGCGGCGCAACTGCAAAGTCTGACGCTTGCAATCTACCTGAGGGCCGCCGCCCATGCGGAATCGTGCGGCCTGATCCTGGCCGACACGAAATTCGAGTTTGGCAAAACCGCCGAAGGCGTTATCCTTGCCGATGAGGTCCTCACACCCGATTCATCGCGTTTCTGGGATGGCAAGACATGGAAGCCAGGAGGCGCGCAGCCTTCGTTTGACAAGCAGTTTGTGCGCGACTATCTCGAACAGATTGGCTGGAACAAGCAGGCGCCGGCTCCGAGTTTGCCGGAGCAAGTTGTGGAACGGACACGAGCCAAGTATCTTGAGGCCTTCCGGCGCTTGACCGGACGGGAGATGGACAAGTAGGGTTTGTGAACGGGCCCTGTAGCGGACACGGAGCGAAATATGACGTGGGTTGATTGGGTCATTCTGGCTGTACTTGCGGGAGCGACCTTAGGTGGACTTGCGCAGGGCTTCTTCCGCACGGCCTGCTCGCTTGCGGGGTTGATCCTGGGGCTCACACTGGCGGCCTGGAATTACCAGCGAGTCGGTTCTATGTTCAAGCCTATCTTCAGGGCCGACGCGGTGGCCAACACCGTAGCGTTCCTGCTCATCGCACTGCTTGTCATGGGCATTGCAAACCTGATCGGCGGCACGATTGGGAAGCTAGCTAGTAAGTTGGGCCTCGGATGTCTGGATGGCTTGGCCGGAGCAATCCTCGGATTCGTTCAGGGAGCGTTCCTGGTGATGATCTCTATCCTGGTGATCGTGGCCTTTTACCCAGGACAGGATTGGTTAGACCAGGCCAAGTTGCCGAGGCTGTTTTTCGGGACGCTCCACATGAGCGAGAAAGTGACTCCCGGCGACCTGGGCGATCGGGTGCGCAAGGGCCTGATGCTTTTGGAACACGAATCTCCTGAGTGGATGCACCCCCACGGCACGAGTTGAGAAATTGTGCTGCACGAAAGCCGCGGGACGGGTTAGACTGGTTGTTCGTATTTGGTAAGAGGGACGAGTGAAACGAGAACTGGAAAGCCTGGTGACGCAAATGCACTCGAGCGGAATCCGCTACGAAGAGGCGGTGCGCGAGTTCAAGCGGCAGTACCTGCGCGAGGTGCTGGTGGCGCACCGTGGAAACCAGTGCAAGGCAGCGAAAGAACTGGGAATGCATCGCAACACGCTGAGCCGCGCGATGGCGGAACTGGGACTGGAGCTATCCGAAGTCCGTGCCGAGCTCAAGCGTCCGCCGCGGAGCGAACGTCCTGTATATGGCGCGTTTCGCCAGGGATATCGGCAAGGCTGAGAGCGGTTCCGCACTGGTCGGTGCCGTTCGAGTGACCTGGACCCCGAAACCGCGGAGAGCGTCCGGTCCGCATCATGCAGAAAACACAACAGAAGAGCGAAGCCCGAATCGAGATCGAGCCCGATTTCGTGTGGGACGCGCAGGACGCGTATCTGTTCGATATCGACGGCACGCTGATGCGCAGCCGCGATCGTGTGCACTATGAGTCGGTCGCCGCGAGCGTGCATCGGGTCACCGGATTTGAGATCACGCTTGCCGGGGTGCTGATCCATGGCAGCACAGACACCGCAATTCTGCGCGAGGCATGCCGCCAGGCGGGAATCCCCGACAACATTCTGGAAAAGCACTACGACGCTATTCTTGAGGCGATGCGAAATTCCGTCGCCGAGCGGCGAAACGAGCTGGACCCGGAATTGACGCCGGGGATTGAAGAGGCTCTTCGTCATCTGGCACAGAAAGGTGCGCTGCTGGGCGTGGCTTCGGGAAACCTCGAGGCTATCGGCTGGATCAAAATTGAAAAGGCCGGCCTCCGCGAGTGGTTCCGATTCGGCGGCTTCAGCGACCATTTCCCGGTTCGGCCGGAGCTGATCGGACACGCTGCACGCAAGGCGCGAGACTTGGTAGGGATCAAAGGGCAAGACGGCCCCAGCATCTGCGTGGTCGGCGACACTCCGCTGGACATCGAAGCAGCACGGGCCAATTTTCTTTCCGTAATCGCCGTGGCCACGGGAAAATATAGCTTTGAGGAGTTGCTGCGTAGCCAGCCGGAAGCGTGCGTATCCTCGCTCCAGGATTTGCTGGCGGTGGCCCCAGGCACACGATGAGAATGCGAGCCGGAAAAATCGATCCGTGTGTGTCGGGTGACGTCCGTCGCAGGCGGACGCGCGCGGCAGCAAGATTATGCTTCGTTCTGCTGGCTCTGGCGGCCGCGGCAGGCGTCCTTCGGGCTCAATCGGACATCCCTGGAGCACAACCCGGACAAAGCACGACGAACAGGCCGGGGGCTTCTTCCGAGCCAGTTGCCAACACCAACGCAGGCAAGGCAAGCAACACGGGGGCTGCGGCGACACCGGCGGAGAGCGAGATTCCCAGGCCGTCCAAAACGAAAGAGCCGCGGAGCAGCGATCAAAGGCGGGCGGCAAAGCTTTATCTGGAATCGAGCAAGCTGTTTCTGAACCGCCAGTTTGACGAGGCCATGGAGGGATTCGATCGTGCCGCGACCCTCGACCCCTCGAACGCCAATTACCGGATGGCATCCCTTGTGGCCAAAAGCCACGAAGTCACCGCACTGATCCAGGAGGCAGCCAAGGACCGGTTGCTGAACAATGAGGTTGGCGCGCGCGCCTCCCTTGCCCGTGCACTCGCGCTCGATCCTGCGAATTTCGAGGCCAGCCAGCATCTGGATGATCTGGCCGATGAATCCGTCCGCGCCCAGCCCAAATCGCTTTATGGGCAAGCAGCAAGCAAGATAGCTGGCGAAGAGACGCTTCGGGCGGCGCCGGCAAAGCAAAGCTTCCACCTGCACAACGATCAGCGACAGGTGATCCAGCAGGTGTTCAAGGCGTACGGTGTCGAAGCCATGCTCGACGACAGCGTGCGGCCGACGCAAATTCGGCTCGACCTGGATGACGTCAACTTCGTTGATTCCACGCGCATTCTGGAAATGGCGACGCACACGTTTTATGTTCCGCTGGATGCGCATCACGCGCTGGTAGCCGACGACACCCGCGAAAACCGGGCGCGGTTAACGCCGCAGGAAACAGAAACCGTCTATTTGTCAGGATTGAGCGCCGACGAAATGACTGAAGTGGCAACGCTGGCCAAAGAAGTGTTTCAGGTGCAGCAGGCCCAGTCTTCTCCATCGCAGAAAAGCCTGACTCTGCGCGCGCCGGCATCGACGCTGGACGCATTCAACGCCACCATGAGGAGCCTGATTGACGGCCGCAGCGAAGTGCTCGTCGACGTACGCATGATTCAGGTGGCGCACACCGGCACGCGAAACACAGGAGCGCAGTTGCCGCAGAGTATTTCGGCATTCAACGTCGCTGCCGAGGAGCAGTCGCTGTTGAGCCAGAACGCGAGCCTGGTGCAGGAAATTATTTCGTCGGGGCTGGCGTCGAGCAACGATCCACTGGCCATCCTCGGCATTCTCATCGCCTCCGGCCAGGTATCCAGCCCACTACTCACCAGTGGATTCGCCTTGTTCGGCGGCGGACTCACGGAATCGGCCCTGGCGCCCGGCGCCACGACGTTCAACCTGAACCTGAACACGTCCGATTCGCGGGAGCTTGACCAGATCGAGTTGCGCATGGAGGATGGACAGGACGAGACGATCAAGGAAGGCGAGAGGTACCCCATTCAGACGTCTTCGTACTCGAATCTGTCGTCCAATGTCTCAAGCATTGCCGGATTGACGGGTGCGGGAAGCTCGAGCAGCCTGTCGTCGCTTCTCTCATCGCTGTCCTCGTCGGTCCCCAATGTTCCCATGGTCCAGTACGAGGACCTGGGCTTGAACCTGAAGGTGAATCCGAAAGTCATGCGAAACGGCGACGTGGCGCTGGCCATCGACCTCAAACTCGATTCTCTTGCGGGGTCCTCGATCGATGGAAATCCCGTGCTCGATAATCGCGCGTACTCCGGAGTGGTGACGCTGAGACTGGGCGAGGCAGCAGTGGTAGCGACGGAGATGGACAAGTCGCAGAGCCTGGCGATCAGCGGAACGCCGGGAATCAGCGAGATTCCCGGGCTTAACGATGTATCCAGCAAGGATTTGCAGCAGAACTACGCAACCCTCGTGATCGTGATGACTCCGCATGTGATCCGCGGGACCCAGGCTGCGGGACATACCGCGATGATGCGGGTCGAGCGCGGCACGCAGTAACGATCTCACCCGCCCCTTTTCACCACGGCAATCCAGTTACTGGCCGGCAACGCCGTCAGCCTTCGCCTGATAGTCAATAATCTCTTTCAGCACGTCATACGGGACAGTGGCTGGCACAGCGTGGCCGTTAACCAGCAGCGTGGGCACTTCAACGATGCCCAGATCCCTTGCCAATTGAACGGAAGCATCGACATCTGCCTTGGCTTCAGGGGTGGCGGCGCAGGCTGAAACCTTGGCAGGATCGAGTCCCGCCTTGGAGGTGGCGCTGTTCAGCGTGAGCGTTGCTCCGTCGGCGCTGCCGAGACCATCCTGACCGTCAAAAACCGCCGACGCGAATTGAAAGAACGCCGAACTGCCGCCCAGTTTTGTCACGCAGACGCCGTACTCGGCCGCCGTCATAGCCGCCGGATGGAGCGCAGGAATGGGAAAGTTCTGAAAGACAATGCGCGCCTTCGGATAATCCGCGACAAGCTTTTCCATGTTGGCCTGTGCCTCTTTGCAGTGCGGGCATTGGAAATCGGCAAACTCGACCAACTCAAGATCCTTCGACGCGCCTCCGCGGTAAGGACCGTTGGCGCGTTGCTGCAACTGCTGGCGCGCGTCCGCGAATGGATTCGCGCTGAAGTTGACGATGTCTTCGCCGATGATAATGTGCTTGCCATCGGGAAGAGCGTAGAAAGAAAGCACCTGAGGCTTCTGCTTGCCCGTTTTATCGCCGATCAGGACGATGACTTTGCTGACACCTTCAGCTGGCGTTTTGACAATGGCCTGCACCTGCCACATGCGGTCCGCGTCGTAACCCCAATTTGCCTGAAGAAAACTGTCGACGACGTCTTTGGTGGGAGCGGTGGCGGTAAAGTTGGCAGGATCTGGCTTGGGAAAAACCGGCGGGCCCGACGGGGCCGGTGCTGCGGGAGGAGCTTCAGGCTGCTGGCCCGCTGGAGCCGCGTCGGACGGCTGCTGAGTGGGCGCCGCGGGCTCCGATGTGGTATCGGGTGCGGGTGGCACGTGTTGCTGGGCAGCGGCTTGGAGTGCGGGAACGAATAAAGCAATCAGCGCGACGGCGCCGACGAATCGGGTTGACAGTCGGATCAAGCTACTCTCCTTCAATTAAGGGAAAACTCCCTTTCCTTAGCTTATAACGTGGAAGTGGAGTCTAAAGTCAGACTTGGACTTTGACGGCGATGGGAAATCTGCGGCCCATGCCGAACGATTTAGAGGTTACTTTCAGCACCGGAGCCGCCTGCTGGCGCTTGTACTCGGATCGCTCGATCAGGTGCACCACCTGTTGGACGAGATCGAGGGGAAAACCGTGCTTCTGAGCGATCGACTCCGGGGTTTCGTAGCGCTCGACGTAGGCTTCCACGATTGGATCGAGCACGTCATAAGGTGGAAGCGAGTCGGTGTCCATCTGGCCGGGCCGCAGCTCGGCCGATGGTGGCTTGGAGAGGATAGCCGCTGGTATGACCTCCCTTTTCCGATTGAGCCAGTGGCAGACTGAGTAGACCCGCGTCTTGACCAGATCGCCGATCACCGCAAGGGCCCCCACCATGTCGCCGTAAAGAGTGCAATAGCCGACAGCCATCTCGGATTTGTTGCCCGTGGTGAGCACCAGCGCGCCCAATTTATTCGAGAGAGCCATCAGGATCGTGCCGCGAATGCGCGGCTGGATATTTTCTTCGGTGGTGTCGGGCGCCAGCCCCTTGAAAAGCGGAGCCAGCGCGTGGTTAAAGTCCGCGAATAACTCATTGATGGAGATGGTTTCAAAGCGGATCCCGAGGTTCGCGGCCAACTGTCGGCTATCGTCGATCGAGCCCGAAGAGGAGTACGGACTCGGCATCCCGATGGCCGTCACGTTCTCCTTGCCGAGAGCCTCAGCGGCGATGGCCGCCACCAGTGCCGAGTCAATGCCGCCGCTGAGAGCGATGACCACTTTGCTGAATCCGCACTTGCGCACGTAGTCGCGCGTCCCCAGCACCAGCGCGCGGTAAGCTGCTTCGGTTTCGTCGTCCTCGGGCAGTGGCACAGGCGAAGAATTGAATGGATCGACGATCACCAGGTCCTCTTCAAATGAGGCGGCCTGCGCGATCAGCTCTCCGCGCGCATCGAGAGCCAGCGAGGAACCGTCGAAGATAAGGCTATCGTTGCCGCCCACCTGGTTCGTCATCAGTACCGGAATGCCGTCGCGGCGCGCGATTGCCGCGAGCATCTCGCGGCGCACGGTGCGCTTGCCGTGCCAGAAAGGCGAGGACGATAGGTTGACGTGCAACGCGGGACCCTGGCGCATCAGCTCTTCCATGGGATCGACGGCGTAAAGCCGGCGCGGCCAGAAGTTCTTGTCGTTCCAGGCGTCCTCGCAGATGGTGATGGCAAGCCGCGTGCCATCGAGTTCGATAATCTTCTGCGGTCCCGACGGTGAAAAGTAGCGTTGCTCGTCGAACACGTCATAAAAGGGCAGGAGGCATTTGTGTTGTTCAAGCAGCAGATTGCCATGGTCGAGGAGGACGGCAGCGTTGAAGGCGGGTTTGCCATCCGCACCGCCTGCCGGCAGCGCGACGCCGGCCAGGATTGCAGTGGGCAAATCGAACGTGGCGGCTCGAAGCTCGTCAACCGCCGTCTGGCAGCGAGCGAGGAAACTTGGTTTTTCGAGGAGGTCGGCGGGCGGATAGCCACAGATGGCTAGCTCGGAGAAGACGGTCAGGCGAGCGCCTGAATCGGCGGCGCGCCGGCTGAATGCGACGATTTTCTCCAGGTTTCCAGTGAAATCTCCGACCGTCGGATCGATCTGCGCCAGCGCGATCTTCACAAATCCAGTGTAAATGGAGGGGAGGCGGAGCACATGCGTGCGCACAGCCGAGGGAGCTCGCAAAGGATGAAGGATCCTCGAACCGGCGATTCCTTACCGGTCACCCCGGAACGAAGGAAGCTAAGTTGATGAATAACAACGCTTTATGCAAATATCCCCAAATGGGGGATTTCTTTAGACGAAAGTCGCTGCCTAGAATCAAGAGCGTAACTATTTGACCCATCCCTTGAGGCACGGCGGGGGCGGTCGACGAAATCTGCTGAAGACAGATTCTTTGTCGGGGGAACGCCATCGGACCGCAAATGAAACTGGGCGAGTTGCTGATCCGTGCCAACCTGGCCACGGAGAACGATATTAGCGCTGCCCTTCAGCGCCAGGTGTCACAGGGGGGAACCCTGGGCGACAATCTGGTCGCGCTGGGGTTGATCGATGCGCGCACCATCAATCGGTTCATCCACCGCGTGCCGCAAGAACCCGCTGACATTGAAAGCATCGGCATCGCCGACACCGATCTGCTGGCTCTGTTCATGAAGCTGATGTTTTCTGCCCGGATGGAGAAAATCGGGCAGCTCGCGGATGCAATCAAGCTCCCTCAGCACATTGTGATGGACCTGGCGAATCTGGCCATTGAGCGGCAGCTGATCTATACGCTGGGCGCAATGAGCTCAGACAGCGTCCTCGACATGCGCTATGCCCTGACCGACGAGGGCAAGCGATGGACTCTTGAAACGATGCAGAGGTCGGGGTACATCGGTCCCGCGCCCGTTACGCTGGCCGAATTCATTGACCGCGTCAACATGCAGAAGCCAACCAACGAGCGCGTGACGCTGGAGAACGTCCATGAGGCCATCAAGGAACTCACGATGGACGAAACCATCGTTGAACAGGCCGGACCGGCTCTGAACTCCGGCCGTGCGATTCTGCTCTACGGGCCTCCGGGAAACGGCAAGACTTCAGTGGCGCTTAGTTTCGCCAGCGTCTTCAAGGACGTAATCCATGTGCCTTACGCGATCACCGTTGAGGGCCAGATCATTCGCTTTTTCGATCCGCGGCTTCACATCCAGGCGAACCTTCCCTCGGAGAAAGATGAGGGTTCGGAGGCTGCGAGCTTCCTGCGCGACACACGCGATAAGCGCTGGGTTACTTGCCGGCGGCCCTTCGTGGTCGCCGGAGGCGAACTGACTCTGGACATGCTCGACCTGCGCTATGACGAGAAGGGGCACTACTATGAAGCGCCACTGCATATGAAGGCGCTGGGCGGCTGCTTCCTCATCGACGACTTCGGACGGCAGTTCGTCAGCCCGAGAGACCTCTTGAACCGCTGGATCGTGCCCATGGAGAGCCGGGTCGACTACCTCAAGTTGCGCTCGGGCGCCAGCTTCAGCATCCCGTTTGAAGAGATCGTGATCTTTGCGACGAACCTGAATCCGGAAGACCTGATGGACCCGGCATTTCTCCGCCGCCTTCCCTACAAAATCGAAGTGGGCCCCCCGGGCCTGGACCAGTTCCACCGCATCTTCCAAATGGAATGTGCGCGGCACAACCTGACTCTTAGCGAGGAAGTCTTCAACTTTGTTGTGTACATGATCACGAAGGAAAAGGAACTCGAACTGGCCGGGTTCCAGCCCACCTTCATTGTTGAGCAGGTGTCGGCGACATGCCGCTTCCTCGGCAAGGATCCGGAACTGAAGTCGCCTTATCTCGAATATGCAGTCAACAATCTGCGGGTGCGCCGAAACACCGAACCGCGAATGGAGCGAACTCCGCAGTCGGGCGTGCCGGCGTTGGCCACTGAAATCAAGAAGCCTGTGGATTCAGCCCAGGTGTTCCAGGACGTCGAGGTCAAGCAAAGCCCGGGTCTCGTCTAATACTCGCCTCGCACAAGTCGGCTGGCCCCAGGCGCCGCCGCTTGTCTAACCTGATGGCCTGCTAGGTGCCGGTGCCGGAAAAGACCACGGCAATCGTTCGCATAATGATCTTGAAATCGAGCCAGATACTCCAGTTATCGATGTAAGTAACGTCGAGCGAGACGTAGCTGGCGAAGGATGGATCCTGGCGGCCCTGCACCTGCCACAGGCCCGTGATACCAGGCGTCACGTCGAGACGGCGAAGGTGATCGAGATCGTACTTGCGCACCTCGCCGGCCAGAGGCGGACGCGGCCCCACAATGCTCATCTCGCCGCGAAGTACGTTGATAAACTGAGGCAGCTCATCCAGAGAATACTTGCGAAGAAAGCGTCCCAGGCGCGTGACGCGGGGATCGTTTGAAACCTTGAAGAGCACATCGTCGCGCTCGTTCATGTGCATGATCTCGGCGCGGCGGCTGTCGGCATCGCGAACCATGGTCCGGAACTTGATGCAACGGAACACGACCCCTTTCTTGCCGATGCGCTCCGAAGAATAAAAAACCGAACCGGGGGAATCGAATTTTATGGCGAGAGCGATCACCAGCAGAAGCGGCGACAAAGCAACAAGAACCAGCGCGGAAAACACGGTGTCAAAGACCCGTTTGAAAATGAGGCCGATCTCAGGCACTGCCCCGCGATGGAGAGGAATCGTTGGAAACTGTCCAACGTATTCGACGGGACTGTTCCAGGCAAGGCCATCGTAGAGGTCGGGGATGACACGCAGATCGACCCCGTGCACGCGAGCCTGTTCCAGAACGCTCTGCACGATGCCTCGCTCGCAGGGAGTGGTAAAAAATATTTCGTCAATGAACTGCTTGCGCGTGTGCTGGAAGAGAGTTTCCAGGTTGCCCACGATGCCTTCAGTGACGTCCGCGTGCTGCGAACAACCCGGCAACTCAATGAACCCCTTGAATGTGTAACCCAGGTGCCGGATCTTTTCCAGGTGCTGGCGCAGCGCATTCGCCTCTGGCCCCGTGCCGACGATGAGCACGTTGCGGGTATCGAGGCCGCGATCAAAGCGCTGGTAAAGCAGAATGCGATAGATGAACCGGCGGAGGCCCAGCACGATGGTAACCAGGCCAATGGTTTCAAGCACAATGCTGCGGGAAATGGTTTCAGCTCTGACCAGATAAAGCGTGCCGGTAAGCAGGAGGCCGGAGGTCAGGCAGGCCTGGGCGCTCATTCTCTGTTCGTGAAGGAAGTTGGTTACGTGCATCGGCGTGTAGAGATGCAGGCGCCGGCTCGTGACAATGAGCGCAAAAGTGAAGCCGCACAAGAGGGCAAGCAGTATCCACACTGACAGGCCGTGAAACATGGTGCCCTCAAAGAACTTTCGTGCACCAGATACGGGGCTCGCATGAAAACGGTAGAGGGTGGCCGTCATTGCGGCCAGGAAGACGGTAAGGGCATCCATCGCCATCCACATCTTGGCGGTGCCCCGCGCGGCACGTACGGGGTGACCTGCGGCTCCGGCGTCCCATTCAGCCGAAGCGGTCAGCGATGATGACAGCTTTTGCCAGAAATCCGAACTCGCCATAGGGTCTACGCAGACCTCAAATCTTCCTAAGAGCCTGGACTACGGGCTGCTGGGGTTGACGTGCGACGCGAGAAAAACAAGGTTCATGTGGAGCGCGATGGGCTGGCGGCCTCTGATGAGGAGCCTTTGTGACGGGTGCATGACCCAACGGCAAGGTGAAGTTCATTGCGGAGCGTCCGGAGCGAGTCAACAACCCACATCGCTCTTCTGGCGTCATAAAAGTCTGCTCGCCCTTCAGGAAAATGGCCACGGGCGATTGCGAGCCCGGGCAAAGCGCATGTGGAAAAGCTGTCGCCACCAGGAAGGAGGGTTTGCCACTGCCACTCTGTGACGCGGCAAGCAGTTGTGAACCTGGCTTCCCCAGATTAGACATTGGCTCGAACTTCAGGCCCGGAGTGAGCAGTTGCCTGCTTGTTGAGAAAGGAAGTGCAGTCAAGAAAAGAGAGAGTCCGAGATCTTGTTTATTTAGAGGCGCGAAAAACCCGAAACGTTGCTTGTGCCGCCGAATTCGAGGTATTGTCGGGTGCAATCGCTTGGCTCCAGCTTGGCCCAAAGGGGGGAACAAATCGCAAGAGAATCATACCGCCGACAGATTACAGGCGAATGCAACGAATTGGTTACCGGCGGAACTCCGGTCGGTGATCCCATATTACGGCGAAGGTCGAGATACTCATAACCCCCTTAATCTAAAGGTAATACGTAGGCATCGAGGGCCAAAAACTGGCGGATGGGTGGATCGGCGGACTCAAGAAAGCTACTAAGGGGACCGAAGAAAGCCGCCCGGCCCTGATGCAGAAACAGCACGGAGTCGGCAAGCGTTTCGGCGAAGCGCGTGTCGTGAGTGACTACGATGCTGGTGAATCCAAGTTGGAGTTTGAGCCGTTGAATCAGCCCGCCAAGGCGCCGCGCCGTGATGGGATCGACCATCGTGGTGGGCTCGTCGTACAGCACGATCTCCGGTTGAGCGGCCAGCGCGCGAGCCATCGCCACAGCACGTTTGCGCCCCGTTGACAGGCTCCCCGGAAAAGAGTCCGCTACATCGTCGGCGCCTGTCAGGCCGATGAGACGGCCGACGATCTGATCCACCTGGTCATCGGCCAGGCCGCCTTTCTCGCGCAAGGGAAAGGCGACATTCTCGCGCACGCTCATCGAGTCGAACAACGCGCCGTTTTGGAAGACCATCGTGATTCGTTTGCGAATGGCGCGGAGGCCCTCTTCATCGAGTTCCGTAATCTCCTGCCCTTCCACCTGGATCGATCCGGAGTCGGGCTTGAGAAAACCCATTAGCAAGCGCAACGAAACGGATTTGCCGACGCCGCTGCGGCCAAGGATGCACAGCGTCTCGCCCCGGTTCACAGAAAAACTGACATTCTCCAGGACAGCACGGTCGCCGAAGGAAATAGAGACATCGTCGAATACGATGATGGGCTTCACGGAATCCTGAGCAGTAGCTTTTTGCAGAAGCGGCTCATCGCTCTCGGGCGCGGCCAGCGCTTCAAGCTCCGCTTCGATCGGGGCTGAAGGGTCTGGCCGGGCGGGATTTTCGAACAGCGCCATGCATTCAGCTTACGCGATGGCGTGAGGCCATAGCGCCTCTGCCCGTTGGAGATCTTGAGGTGTGTTTACGTTGAGAAACCAGCGAAGCGGTGGCAGGCCAAAAGGATGCGCGACCTGGCCCGATTGAACCAGCATCTCGACAGCAACTTCGGCGACGGGCTGGCCGAGACTTTCCGCGGCAGCCTCGAAAGCCGAAAGGCAACCGCGTTTGCCGCACTGCAGTTCGGATCGGAGTGCCGGAAGCGCGGATCGGTCGAGAACTACGGGGAAGGTTTGCCTGAAGCCGTTAACCGATGAAACCGTGACTGCGCGGCCAGTGATTCGCGCGTGATACAGCAAATACTTGACCAGAGTCGGCGGCAAGAGCGGCAGATCGACTGGGATAAAGACAGCGTACCGGGCGGATGCGGCCTCCAGCGCGGCGCAAATACCAGCCAAAGGACCCAGCCCAGGCTGCGCATCTCGAAGGATGGGCGCATAAGCAGCAAGATCAGACTCGGCGGTCGGGCTAGCCCCAGCGATCACAGCCGGAACGCCCGCCTTGCGCAACGTGGCTAGCGCATATTCGATGAGGGGCCTGCCGGCGAAGTGCAACAGCGCCTTATCGCGGCCCATGCGGCTGGACTCGCCGCCCGCGAGGACAACTCCATCTGCGTGACTTTCCTCTGGCGATGCGATAAGTCCCTCGTCCTATTCCCTATTCCCTATTCCCTGTCTCTTCCCACTTCCTCCAGAAAGCAAATCAGCGATTCGATGCCCAATTCAAAATTCTTCAGGCAGAATTTTTCGTTGGGCGCGTGAATATTGTCGTCGGGTAATCCGAAGCCCATCAGTACGCTGGGCATGCCGAGATGGCGTTCCAGGTCGCCGACGATGGGGATCGAGCCGCCAGAGCGAATGAAGACCGTGTCCTTGCCCCAGACCTCGTGGAGCGCGCGCGTGGCAGCCTGGACATAGCGGTTATCGACGGAGATCAGGCATGCGTCGCCGGCGTGAATGAGCCGGACGTCCACGCTAACACCGGGAGGAACGATCTTCTCCACATAGCTCTTGTAAACAACAAAGGCCTTTGCGGGCGTCTGGTTGGGAACCAGGCGCATGGAGATTTTTGCTGTGGCTTTTGCGGGGATCACAGTCTTTGCGCCGGAGCCGATAAAGCCGCCGGGCATCCCGTGGACATCGAGCGAGGGACGGGCCCATGTCCGCTCGAGCACGCTGTATCCGGGTTCGCCGATGAGTTGTTTTGAGCCGACCTCGTTCCTGCGGTATTCCTCTTCGTCGAAAGGAAGGCGGCGCCATGCGGCAAGCTCATCGGCGCTGGGAGCGACAACATCGTCGAAGAAGCCGGGGATGAGAATATTGCCGTTCTCGTCTTTGAGTTTCGCAATGATGTGCGCGAGAGCAAAGAAAGGATTGGGCGCAGCGCCTCCGTACATGCCGGAGTGAAGATCGGTCTTCGCTCCGCGCACTTCGATCTCTGTGTAAATCATGCCGCGCAGGCCTACGCAAAGCGTGGGCAGTCCGGGAGCAAAGAGTTCGGAGTCGCAGACTAACGCAAAGTCGGATTTGAGGTTGGCAGGCTTCGACGCAACATAGTTCGCAATTCCCTCCCCTCCCACCTCTTCTTCGCCTTCAAAAATAACTCGAACGTTCAGGGGCAACGCCTGATTCACCGCCATGAGCGACTCGAGCGCTTTCACCTGCGCGACCACCTGGCCTTTGTCGTCGACCGCGCCGCGAGCATAGAGGTTTCCATTGCGCTCCGTTGGCTCGAAGGGCGGCGTGAGCCACTCGTCGAGCGGATCGGGCGGCTGCACATCGTAGTGGCCGTAGATGAGCACAGTCGGCTTGCGGTCGGCATGCAGCCAGTCGGCGTAGACCAGCGGATGGCCATCGGTCTCAATCAGTTCCGCGTGCTCCAAGCCGATGCGCTTGAGGTCGGCGAGCAGCGACTCGGCGGCTTTGCGGCAGTCGGTCGCGTGCTCGGGCAACGTGGAGACGGATGGAATACGCAGCAGAGCCTTCAAATCATTGAGATAACGGGTGTGGTTTTGGCGGGCATAGTCAACGGCAGATGAAGACATCGGAACACTCCAATTTGAAAAACGGACAGAAGAGAGTATAGACCGCCGAGGCGGCGGACGCGGTGATCAACGGCGTCGATTTTGGATTCCGGGTGCGCAGCAAATCGCGAGCCAATGCGCCGCTCTTTATGGCGAAGCCGGACGCACAGATGAAGCTCCCTGCGCTGAGGCCATCCCATCCCCTATGCCGCAGGTTCCGGAAACATGCGGTTGAACTCCGGGTCGTCGTGAAGCGCCAGCAGGTCCGGGTCGCGGCGCGCCCAACCCGAGTCGCGATATCCCACTTCCCAGGCTTTGCCCAGCGTGTCCAGGGCCTCGGCTTTTCGATTCAGAGTGCAGTACAGGCAGGCCGCGTTGTACAGAATTAATGCCTCGTTGGCGCGCAGGGTCACGGCCATGTTCAGTTCGCGCAGGGCGTCGTCAGTCCGCGCCAGGTGGGCGTATTCTCCACCCAGTAGAATGCGGGCCCGCGCGTCTTCCGGCACTTGCTTCAGGTGGTTTTCAAGAGCCGCGATCAGGCGGTGGGTCATGTTGCGCGCGCCTTCTGTCTTGCCCAGTGCGCCCAGGGAGTTAGCAATGGGCACGTATACGTTGTAGTCCTCGCCGCTGGCCTCAATGGCGCCTTCCGCAACGTCCAGCACTTCCTGGTAGCGTCCTGCCGCAAACAGCGCCCTGCATAGCAGGTAGTACGCTCCCTCGCAGTCGCGTTTGCGTTCGATGGCCTTCTTCACCATGCGTACAGCCTCGTCGTACAGTGAGGCGGCATAGAGTACCCACGCCTGGCTCACCTGCACTTCAGGCAGATCCCAGCGCAGGGCCACGGCCTTGCCTGAAGCCTCGCGCGCACGCTCCAGCCATCTCTGATCGCGGCTGTAGTAGTAAAGCATCGCGCACGCGTTGGCTGAGGCGGCGTAGGCCAGCGCGAAACTGGGGTCAATGGAGACTCCGTTTTCGAACATCTGCAGCGCGAACTCCAGGTCCTGCCGCGTCTGCCGGCGCGCGTAGCTCTTGCCGCGCAGGTAGAGGTCGTAGGCCTGCAGATTCTCCGTGGGCTTCACCGCCATGGCTTCCAGCTCTTCCGGCGAAAGCGTCACCCGCAGCGCTTCGGCGATCTTGCGCGCCATCTCGTCCTGCACTTCGAAAACATCTTTCATCTCGCGGTCAAAGCGTTCCGACCACAATGGAAAATCGGTCCGCGCATCCACCAGTTGCGCGCTAATCCGCAGCCGCGCGCCGGAGCGGCGCAACGTGCCCGTCAGCACGCACGCGGCGCCCAGCTTCTGCCCCACCTGTTGCGGGGTCAACGCCTGGTCGCGGAATGCCAGCACCGTGGGGCGTGAAAAAACATTCAGTCCGCGAATCTTCGACAGCTCCGTAATCACGTCTTCCGTGATGCCGTCGCGCAGGTACTCGTCTTCTTTCGAGCCGCTCAGGTTCTCAAAATAGAGCACGGCGACCGATTTCCTCTGCTTATGCGTGCCCGAATCCGAATCGGTCTTCGCTTTCGTGCGGTTCCTGTCCGACTCCAGGTTGCGCTTTAGCCGGTTCAGGTCGGTTTTCAGATCCGTCGCCGTCTGGCAGCGCAGCGTCCGGTCCTTCTCGATGCATTTCTCCAGAATGCGCACAAACTCCGGTGACAATGCCGGATTGAGCTCTGAGGCCGATTGCGGTTCGCGGTTCAGAATGGCGTCAAAGATCACTGCCGATGTATCTCCCGGAAAGGGCAAACTGCCGGTGGCCATCTGGTAGAGAACCGTGCCGGTCGAAAACAAATCGGTGCGCGCATCTACCAGTTGCCCGCGCGCCTGCTCCGGCGACATATAAGAGATGGTGCCCACCGCCGAGCCGGGCGAAGTCAGTTCGTCACCCGCGGCCAATGTCCTTCCGCCGTCTGCCGCCTGCGTCGCCTGGCCCTGCGTGATCTTCGCCAGTCCGAAGTCCAGAATCTTCAGTTGTCCCCGGTCCGTCAGAAACAGATTCGCCGGCTTGATGTCGCGATGCACAATGCCCTTGGCATGGGCCGACTCCAGCGCATCGGCCATCTGAATTGCCAGCGGCAGGATCGTCTCCACATCCATCGGCTGCCCGGTTAACCTTTGCGCCAGTGTCTGCCCCACCAGCAGTTCCATCACGATGAAGTGCTGCAGCTCGTGCCGCTCAATGGCGTGGATGGTGCAAATGTTCGGGTGATTCAGCGAGGATGCCGCCCGCGCTTCGCGTTGAAAACGCTCCAATAATTGGGTGTCCCTGGCCATCTCAGGCGGAAGAAACTTGAGCGCTACGTGACGGTCCAACTGCCCGTCCTGAGCTTCGTACACCACGCCCATCCCGCCCGAGCCGAGTTGGCGAAGGATGGTGTAGTGCAGAATGGACTGGCCAATGAGAGGATCTGGATTCATCTTGTGCCGATTAGTATAGAACGGCACAGTGGATCGTCAATGGGCAGAATGCCGATCAGCGGCCTGCTCGTGCGGGCCGCGGCCATCTGCTGTCTCCGTCATCGGCCCGGCGGCATGCCGAGACGCGAGCGCCTTAACCTGCGCGGCAACCTGGCCCTTGTCCGCGTCCCCTCACAATGCGTTTCGCGGTCAAAACGAGAGTCGAGGCCCGCGGGAACAGGATCAATTTGGAACAACTTTGCCTCGTGCGCTGATTCCGCATGCAATTCGCTCGGCCTGAACCAGGCCAAACCCTCGTACTCTACAAGCTGACTCACTGGCATTTGCGATTTCCTGTTCACTGCGGGAAAGGGATTCTTCTTGCTTACGTACGAGAGTGGTCTCCCTCAACGGTTCTTTCGTCTTTCCTGCCTTTTTGCCTTGCTCGTTTTGGCGCTGGTGAATACCAATGCCTCCGGCCAGGTGAGCCCCGAAATCACTCCTTATTACGCGCGAAAGAATGCATTTGGATTCTTCGGCGCATACTCGGGAGATTCGAGTCATATCCTGCTCGGCTACGCAGAGAACCGCAAGCTGTTGGATTTCGGCGTGTCCTACAATCGCAGGCTGCTTCTCGGCCCCATGGTGAACTGGCAGTACAGCCTCGAGCTGCTGCCGGTTGCGCTTGAGAGCGATCCGGTAGGCATCGAAACCAACAACCAGGTCACGCCGGTTGTCTCGAAGACGACCTACGACTTCGGGGCCCAATTTGTCACCTGCGCACCGGCAACCGTTCCCTACAGCTACACAGGCGAAAATAGCGTCATCTTCAGCGGAACTCTGAACTATGCCTGCAATGGACGCCGCTGGACGGTCGGCGAAGCGATGTCGCCGATTGGCATGCAATGGAATTTCCTTCCTCGCCGCAAAATCCAGCTCTTCTTCACGGGTCACGGCGGGTACCTGTATTCGACGCAGCCGATTCCCATCATCCTGGCAGGGGCCTTCAATTTCACCTTCGATCTCGGGGCGGGGTTTGAAATCTACCGGACCCTGCACAAATCGATTCGTGTCGAGTACCGCTATCACCACATCTCGAATCACAATACCGCGCAGGAAAACCCCGGCATCGACAACGGGCTCTTCCAGGCGACGTACGCCTTTGGACGCTAGCCGCGATCCAGTCATCCATCGGCTTTGGCTGGCTTGGCCTCATCGTCACTGCGAGAGCAGCAGTCCGCTCTTGAAGGAATGTCGGCATCCGCCCCGTTTATGGCCGGATGCCACTGCGAAAAGGTAAGCTAAAGGGGTGACCGAAAGGCCCCTATGGAGAACAGCGTAAAGGTTTTGATCGCCGAGGATGAGCCCAATGCGCTGGCCGGGTTGGCTGAGCTGATCTCCGGATGGGGATACCGCACCGAGTCCGCCCGCGACGGGCTCGAGGCCTGGGAAAAAGCGCAGGCCTGGGACCCTGCCATCGTGGTGACGGACCTGAAGATGCCGCGTATGGACGGCATGGGGCTGTTGGCCAAACTGTCTGAGGGCTCTGAGGGCTTGAGCGCCAACATGGCAGTCGTGGTCCTCACGGCCATGGGCTCCATTCAGTTGGCGGTAGACGCCATGAAACTTGGCGCATACGACTTTTTGCAAAAGCCCGTTGACCCCACGCGGCTCAAAACCATCCTGGCCAACGCCACGAAACAGCGGCAGACGGCAATTGAGCTCGAAGTCGCGCGGCGCAGGCTGCGCGAGTCCGGTGTACTGGGCCAACTGGTCGGCAGCTCACGGCGCATGCGGGAGATCTTCACGCTGATCGAGCAGGTTGCTCCCTCGAACGTGCCCATCCTGATCACGGGCGAGAGCGGCACGGGCAAAGAACTGGTGGCGCGCACGCTGCACGATTTGAGCCCGCGCAAGGCACGGCCATTTGTCGCCGTGAACTGCGCGGCCATTCCGGAAACGCTCATCGAAAGCGAGATCTTCGGGCACGAGAAAGGTTCGTTTACTGGCGCGGTGGAGCGCAGGGCCGGCTGCTTTGAACTTGCGGCGGGAGGAACGCTGCTGCTGGACGAAATTGGCGAGATGCCATCGGGGACCCAGGCCAAGCTGCTGCGCGTGCTGGAGGAGCGGAAGTTTCGCCGGCTGGGCGCTCGCTCCGAGATCGATACGGATGTCCGCGTTCTGGCTGCCACTAATCGAGATCCGCAGACAGCCGTGGCAGAGGGTCATCTGCGCGCCGATCTTTACTACCGGCTCAACGTGTTCAACATCGCCATGCCCCCGCTGCGCGAGCATATTGAGGATCTGCCTCCCATGGTGGAAGCCATGGTGAGCGAAATGAACCAGAAACATGGCCGTAAGGTGTCGGGCATTGCGCCGTCCATGCTCGACCGGCTCATGGCCCACAGTTGGCCGGGGAACGCGCGCGAACTACGCAACACCATCGAGCGGGCGGTGATTCTGTGCCCCGATGGCGCGCCGCTTGACGCGGGACACCTGCCGCAAGGCTTCGGCAAGGATGCGGCGGCAGCAGCAACCTCAGACGGCAGCTCAATCACCGTGCGCGTAGGTGCGACGGTGGACGAGGCGGAGCGCCTGCTGATTCTGCGCACCTTGGAAGCCACAGGACAAAACAAGACCCGGGCCGCGGAGATTCTGGGCGTGAGCCTGAAGACCCTGCACAACAAGCTCAAGGAGTACAGCCGGGAGCGGCATGGATCGGAGAGCTGAGACGGCTCGGTCTGCACTGAAATCTTTGCGCATTTCGTCCCCGAACTCGCCGGAATCTTCGTCGAAACAGGTAAGGACAGCAAGCCGCGCCTGAACCGCTCTCGAAGGTACTTCAAAAAGGATTTCTGCCGTTGTTCCAGTCTATGGGCCTGAAAACCAAACTCGTGCTGGCCATTACGGCTCTGGTGTTCTTGATCGCTGGAGTGGTCTCACTGGTGTATGTGCACCAGCTTGTGAAGGCTGCGGTGAAGGAGACCTACGACACCAACCTGATGGTCGCCGACCAGGTGCGCTATGCGTTGCAGAACGCCCTGGAGTCCGGCCTCCAGGGCCTCACGGTCGATCCCAACAATCCCGGCGAGTTGCGCGGACTCATGGCCGACACGGTGCAAAACGATCCCACCCTGCAAGCCTCGCTGGTCTCGGTCATCCGCTATTCGTCTACGGTGTACGACGTCAACATCGCCGATAGCCAGGGGACGGTGCTGCTGAGCACCAATCCCTCCAATCAGGGCAAGCCTCTGCCTTCGCGTCCCGCCTTTGACCATCTGCTCAAGGCCGGGCCGGTACCGATGATGATGCAGGTCTTTGGCGAACCCAAGGTACTGGACATCGTTGCAACCCTCGAGAACAACGGCAAGCTCTTCGCTTCAGTCCACGTGGGCGTTCACACGTCGCTGTTGCGTGCGGCCTACGACCCGGTTTTGAGAAAAGCGTTCTGGCTGATGGGGTTCGCCCTCATCGCTGCGCTACTGGCGGCTTTTTCGCTGAGCAATCTGGCGCTGCGGCCGATGACGGAGATCAGCCGCCAGCTCGACCGCCTGACTGCCGCCGGAGAAGCCCCCGTTGAATCGCGGACGCCGAAAAATCAGGACGTGGCGGCGCAGGTCTCCACGAAGATTGAGCGGATCGGTCAGCGCATGCGCAACGTTGAGGAGGTTTACTCCGCGCTGCGCGAGAATCTCGACCAGATTCTGGGCAATCTCCAGGACGGAATCATGCTCTTTACCGAGGACCGGCGCGCAGTGCTGGTTTCCGAAGCGGCGCGACGGTTCCTGCAAATCGATCGCGACAACATTCTGGGGCTTCAGGCGCGTGAATTCCTCGACGATTCGATCGCGCTGGGACGGGCCCTGCGCGAAGCCATCGAAACCGGCAAGCGCATGGACAAAGTTGAGGTCCGCACCGAGGCCGGACGGCGCATCGAGACCTCGGTGGACTTTATTAACGACCAGGAGACGCACCAGGGCCTGGGGGCCCTGGTCACGCTGCACGACCTGGAGTCCGCAGCACAGATTGAGTCGGAGCTCGAGCTCTCGCGGCGCATGGCGGCCATTGGCCGGCTCACTTCGGGCGTAGGCCACGAGGTCAAGAATCCCATCAACGCGATTGTGGTGCATCTGGAGCTTCTGAAATCGAAGCTGGGCGAATCGGAAGGTCCAGCCACCCGGCACCTGGACGTGATCGACGCGGAGATCAGGCGGCTGGATCGCGTGGTGCAGACGCTGGTGGATTTTGCGCGACCGGTTGAGGTGAAACTGCGAGAGCAGGACCTTCGCCCAGTGATCGGCGACGTGCTGGCGCTGGCTGCGGACGAGCTGACTATGCGCCGCGTAACCCTGATCAGCCGCATACCCGCCGAGCCGCTGATTGCGAACGTCGATGCCGACCTGCTCAAACAAGCAGTACTCAACGTCATTCAGAATGGCGCGCAGGCCATGCCCGACGGCGGGCGTCTTGAGGTCACTCTCGAGCCGGACGCGAATCAAAACGAAAGCCAGCTTCAGGCGTCGAAGGGGAACGGGATGGCCGGTGGAGGTTCGCATGCGCCGGTGCATGCCGCACTGCTGCGCGTCGCCGACGAAGGCATCGGCATTCCTGCCGAAATCCGCGACAAAATCTTCGATCTCTATTTCACAACTAAAATCGGCGGCAGCGGCATTGGATTGGCTATGACTTACCGCATCCTGCAGTTACATCATGGCAGCGTCGACGTACAATCAAGGCAAGGACGCGGCACGGAATTCCAGCTGCGAATTCCACTCGCCGCCGCGGACAGGGGACGCCGGAACCTGCAACCGGCGGCTGTCGAAGATCAAAAGGGGTTGGGGAAATGAGGTCACCTGCCAAGTGCGGTGCGTGGCTGCTGCCGTTCGTGCTCTCCGGCTGCTTCCATGTGCCCTTTCACAAGACTCCGCCTCCGCAGCCAATGCTGGCGCCACTTGTGACTCCCCCGCATCCTATTGAACTCGTGTCGATTGAACTTCCGGCCGGCATGAGATTGATCCCCGGCAAGCCCCTCTACAACATGAGGGTCCACGACCAGACGGTCAAACCGCTCATCAGGCACTGGAGGTCGGTGAATCCGCCGGAGATCGTAACCGTTCCTGAGATCGCTGCAACTTCCGAGGTCAGCGCCATCGGCCAACTCTCTTCGGGCGACCCAGGCAGTTATCGCCAGCAGACTGAGGCATCCATCGGGTCGATCGAACGAAGTCTCAACGGCATTAATCGGCCTCTCAACGACTCCGACCAAAAGACCGCCGACCAGATTCGGGAGTTCCTGAAAGAGGCGCGGACGGCCCTGGCTTCAGGCGATGTGGACGGTGCCCACACCCTGTCCGCCAAGGCACAGGTTCTGCTCGCGGCGCTCACGCAGTAAAGCGAGATACGATCTCTGTTCTCTGTTCCCTATTCCCTGCCCCCTATTCCCTATTCTCTGTTCCCTACAATTCGCCCCAGCTCAATTTGGTGCGCAAGGCATCAAAGAAGCCGCCTTCATTCAGGCGGACGAGCTTCACTGTGTGGCTGGACCTGCAGCATCTCACCTCGTCGCCACGGCGGAGCTCGACGCCTTGCTGGCCGTCGATCGTCAGCAATGCCACGTTGGGAACGCCTTCAACGCGAACGTTCAGCAATGCGCTGCCGGGCACAACAATAGGCCTGAGCGTCAGCAGGTGCGGACAGATGGGCGTCACCACGATGGCGTCAACGTCCGGCGTAAGGATGGGGCCGTTCGCAGCCAGGGTGTACGCGGTTGACCCTGTGGGAGTCGACACAATAACCCCGTCGGCGCGGAAGCGGGCAACGCTCCTGCCGTCGAGCTCAACGGCAAACTCGCCCATGCGGGCAATGTCGCCCTTTGAAACGACGATCTCGTTCAGCGCCTCGAAGCTCGCCTGCTCAGCACCCTCGCGCCACAGCACCGCGTGGAGCATGGCGCGCTCATCGAGGCTGTGGCAGCCGTTGCACCAGTTTTCCAGCGTGGCGTAGAGATCGGCCAGGCGAACTTCCGTAAGGAAACCCAGGAATCCGAGATTGACGCTGAGGATCGGCGTGCCGACGGTAGCAAAAATGCGTGCGGCGGCAAGCAAGGTGCCGTCGCCCCCTAGAACGATCACCAGTCCGGGCGTGCGCGACGGCATATCGACACGAGGAATGGCAGGGGCGGAATCGGTGTATGCGCCGCCTTCCAGGTCAAGCACGACCTCATAGTTGTGCGTGCGCAGCCATGCCACCAGGTCAGGCAACAGGCGTTTAAGCTCCTCCCTGTTGGGCTTGCAAACAATGGCAACCGAGGTCATGCGTCCCAGTGTAATGGACCTGCGCGGCGCGGGCCAATTTCCTCGCGTGCGCGAGCGCGCGGCGCCAGGAGCGAGTGCCGGCCCGAATTCACTGCGCGGAAAAGTTGCTGACTTGATCGGCCTCGTATTTGTATAGTGGCTCGATACAGGAATCAGGGTTCGGTCATCGGCTTTAGGTGCACGCTGGCTATGCCGGCGGCGCTTGAACCGCCGCATTCGGAAAGCAACCGGAAAGGAAGACTGCGATGGAATGGTATCTGATGGTTTGGAAGAAATACGCCGATTTCGACGGTCGCTCGCGGCGCAAGGAATACTGGATGTTCACGCTGTTCAATATGTTGGCGGTCTTCGCGTTGGGGGCCCTTGCAATCGTCGGAGCGGCACTTTTCTCAACTGGAGGAACGGATTTCTCGGCGAACAGCATGATTTTCCTGTTCATTCCGGTCGGCATCTACGGATTGGCTGCCCTGATTCCCAGCATTGCCGCCGCAACGCGCCGCTTTCACGACATCGGTAAAAGCGGTTGGCTGCTCCTTTTGCTTTGTGCGCTTGGCATCATCCCTATCGTAGGATTCATCTGCTCGATCATTCAAATCGTTTTCTTGTGTCAGGACAGCCAACCAGGGGTCAATCAGTACGGGCCCAATCCCAAGTTTCCCGAGCAGGGAGCGATGATGTACGCGGGGATTCCGCCTGGCGCCATTCCGGCCGGCTATGTCGTGCCGCCGCAACAATTCGTAGCAGCCCCCCCACAACAGTTCGCGGCAGTGCAACCGCAACAGCCGCCGGTAGCCGCTAGCCTCGGCTTCTGCAAAAACTGCGGCAAGCAACTTACCGATGGCTCTCCATTTTGCGGAAATTGCGGAACCCGCATTTGATTTTTGCATCGCTCGCCGGGCGACCGAGGTTTACGCCCGGCGCGCGTAAAGCAGGAATTCCTGGTTCCCTTCCGCTCCGGTAATGGGCGACGGTATGGTGCCAACGACGTTCCAGCCGAGCGACCGCGCACAATCTGCGACCCTATTGACTGCCAGTTCGTGCGCTTGTGGGTCGCGCACGATGCCTCCCTTGCCGACGTGCTCGCGCCCCGCCTCGAATTGAGGCTTAACGAGAATCACCGCCTCCACGAGGCTTGGCGCCGCGGCCAGAACAGCCGGAAGCACAAGAGTCGCCGAAATGAAAGAGACGTCGATGACGAGAAGCGTTGCTTCTTTTCCAGGGTCGTGCGCCGCCAGCGATCCGGGCTCGAGCAGGCGCGCGTTGGTCCGCTCAAGTAAACGGACACGCGGGTCGTTGCGCAGCTTCATATCGATTTGGCCGAAGCCGGTGTCGATGGCGGTCACATGCGCTGCTCCGTGCTGCAGAAGACAATCGGTAAAGCCCCCTGTCGATGCGCCGACATCCAGGCAGGCGCGGCCCGTAACTGCAATCTGCCAATGGCTCAGTGCTGCGGCGAGCTTGACTCCACCACGGCTTACATAGGGGTTGTCCCCACCAAGGAGCCGGATGGGCGAATCCGCCGCGACCGGCGTGCCGGGCTTGTCAATCTTTTGCTCGCGCACCAGAACCCTCCCGGCAAGAATCAGCGACCTTGCGCGCTCGCGGCTGGCGGCGAGGCCGCGCTCAACCAGCACGACGTCGAGCCGCGCCTTTTGCGGCCGTGCCTCGCCGGCGGGTGCTTGTGGACTATCTTCCATCGCTCTGAAAACTCCCCAAATCGTCGGCTCCGCAAAAGTTTAAAGGGCCATTCCCAACTTGAGGAATGACCCTTCGGAGACTTCCACTACACCGCGGCGCGCCTTATGGAATGGCCTGGCATGTCGAAAGCGAAACCAGTTGAGCGCTGCCCGGCAGGTTGCAAGGCTGCCCGTAGCCCGGAACACGGCTCGTGTAGTTGTTGTTGCCGCTGGAGCCGGTCTGGGTTGTGGTCCGGATATCGACAGGCGTGCCTTCCAGCAGGACCGTTGTGTCAATCAGATCGGTCACCGTCGGGCTCGATTCAATGATGGTGATGAAGGGGCTGTCGGGTGAGGCGACGTATATCTTCGAATACTCGGAATTCTGCGTATTGACGACGGCGCGCGGATGGCCGACAACGGTCAGGGTCTTCTCCACGGTATATGTATGGAGATTCACCACGGTCACCGTGCCGTTCCCTGTACCGCCATCGTCGTTTTGATTGGCCGTATAGGCCTTGCTCCCATCGGCAAGAACCGTCACGCTGGCCGGATCGGGAGTAGCCGTGTTGCCCACCTTAATCGTAGTGACGGTCCCGAAGCCGCCTGTGACGGCGCCGCAAGCCGCATAAGTCGTGCAATTGCTGTTGGTATAGGTGTTGGCGTCGTTTCCAAATTGGTCCAGTGGGACACTGACAACGCTGATCGTTCCCCCGTCGTAATTCGCGACCACGAGTTGCTGGGTCGCAGAGTTGTACTCGGCGTAAATCGGTCCCGAACCAGTGGGAAGCTGGATGGTGGGATGGCAGGTGATCCATTGCCCATTCTGATTTTGAAACGGCGTGCACGCGTCGGGCGTATTGTTCCGGGTGTTGATGACCGTAAGGGTATCGTCCCCACGGTTGAGTACGAACAGGCGCTGCAGGTCCGGAGTCTGCACTGCGTAAACCGGGCACTTGCCGAGCGGAATCGCGGGATCGGTTGTGTTGCTGGTGAGCTCGATCGGAGTCGCCACGCCCGCCGGCGCCGTTGTGGGAGCCGTGTTACAGGTCAATGGCGCGTCATCGGGTACGTTCTGGCTAACTACATAGTTGCGTTCACCGCCGCTGCTCCCGGGCCCGGCGACCAGGACAGGCGATGTGGCTGGACTTCCCGTCGTTGCCACAGGGATCGCGAGTTTGAAGGCCTGCGGCGAACCGTTAAAAAGATCGACTACGTCGCCGTTGAGATCGGTGGCCCAAAGCCCAGTCGATGGCGAAAGCAGGTTGACCGGCTGCGCAGTGGGCGGAAGCGTCGATTCGGCGACGTTCTTGGCCTGCAAGTTTGTGTTAATGGCGAAATCGGAAAGAGTCCCGTCGCTATTGATCGTGTAGCCAGTCGAGCCAATTTCATCCACGGTGAAAACTCTGGGACCGGGACCGATCGACGCTTCGGTCATGATCGAGTCGCCGGAGTAATCGATGATCGTAACCACGCCAGGCGTGCTGGATCCTGTTGTGGAAACCGCGATTGCATACGACGTG
Source organism: uncultured Occallatibacter sp. (assembly GCA_964407295.1). Classification (GTDB taxonomy): domain Bacteria; phylum Acidobacteriota; class Terriglobia; order Terriglobales; family Acidobacteriaceae; genus Telmatobacter. The sequence goes on along the minus strand of CAYOVE010000023.1, from coordinate 168 downwards.
ACCTGGGCCGGCGGGCCACTGGTGCCGATTGGAGTCACCACGGGCCTGTAGTTGTCGCCACAACCGCCAATGAGAGCCGCGAGTGCGAGAGCGGCTCCTGCCTGCGCGAAGAACACACGCGCCGGGCATGACTTCATGGGAAAAAGCCTCATTCGGAATCTTTCCTGC
>CAYOVE010000022.1:0-27522 GCA_964407295.1 uncultured Occallatibacter sp. | reverse complement strand
AAGCCAACGTCAACGGCCAGGAGGCCGCAATCGCTTCTGCGAAAACCGACATTGCGGCTTACATCGCCGCGGAAAAAACCGCTCAGGCAAATGTCGAGCACGCGCAAGCCGACCTGGAACAGAAAAAGCTGGATTGGGATCGCGCCCAGGCCCTCTTCAAGGACGGAATCGACTCCAAGCAGCAGTACGACGCCGCCAAGGCCGCTTACGATCTTGATGTCGCCGACATTGCGCAGGCCAATGCGCAGCTGAACCAGGCCAAAGCCAACACAGATTCGGCACGTGGTCGCCTCGGTACCCAGGAAGCCGATCTGAAGGTGAACCAGGATCTCTACAACCGCACCATCGCGGTCGCGCCCTTTGACGGCATCGTTACCAACGAGCCCCCGCGTGAAGGTGAGATGGTTGTCACCGGTATCCAGAACACCGAAGGTTCCACGCTCATGACCATCGCCGACATGAGTGTCGTTACCGCCGACGTCAAAGTGGACGAAACCGACATCGTCAACGTCCAACTCGGCCAGATTGCCGAAGTCACGGTCGACGCTTTGCCGAACAAGGTTTTCAAGGGCCACGTCACTGAAGTCGGCGACCAGGCGTTGCTGCGCTCAACCGGAGTGGCCACGTCGCAATCCACGACGGGCACTGAAGAGGCCAAAGACTTCAGAGTCGTGGTCACGCTCGACGGGACCTCCGACGATCTTCGTCCGGGCCTTTCCTGCACCGCGAAAATCACCACCGCGCACAAGACCGACGTGCTCTCGCTGCCCATCCAGGCGCTCACCATGCACGATCCGGCCACCGACAACGCAAAACCCGGCTCCGTCCAGGCGGCTTCCAACACGCCAAAGTCCAACCCTGTTCAGGGAGTCTTCGTCGTCCAGAAAGATGACCACGGCAGGCTGCGCGCCAAGTTCGTTCCCGTCACCACCGGCATCACTGGAGCCACCGACATCGAAGTTCTCTCCGGCCTGAACAATGGCGAGGAGATCGTCACCGGACCTTACAAGACTCTGCGCGACCTCAAGGGAGGCGCGTTGCTCAAGCGCGACAAGTCTGCGCCGCTGACCACCGGCGACAGTTCAGGCAGTTCCACCAGTTCCAATTGACATGCGTGATTTGCTGGCGAACGGCAACCGAATTTCAGACAAGGATGAGTTAGAGATGGCTTCAAACGGCGTCGGCATCGAAGAACTACCGGAGACCAAGGTCGTGGATGCGAACGACATCATCGTCGTCAAGGATCTTTGGCGCACCTACGACATGGGCTCTGAGCAGCAGGTCCAGGCCCTGCGCGGCGTTTCGCTCCGCATTCGGCGCAACGAGTATGTGGCCATCATGGGCCCGTCCGGTTCGGGCAAGTCAACGCTCATGAATCTGATCGGCTGCCTCGATACGCCCTCCAAGGGCCAGTACTGGCTCAACGGCCAGCTCGTCAGCGACCTCGATGACGATCAGCTCGCGCGCATTCGCAACAAGGAGATCGGATTCGTCTTCCAGACGTTCAATCTCCTCGCCCGCGCCTCTTCGCTGCACAACGTCGAGCTGCCCCTGATCTACAACGGCACTCCGGCAGCTGAGCGCATCGCACGCGCCAAGCAGACCCTTACCGATGTGGGCCTGGAGTCGCGCATGATGCACAAACCGAATGAGCTCTCCGGGGGTCAGCGCCAGCGCGTCGCCGTCGCCCGCGCCCTGGTCAACAATCCATCGATCATCCTTGCCGACGAGCCGACAGGCAACCTCGATTCCAAAACCGGCGTCGAAATTATGTCGCTGTTCGATCAGCTTCACGCTAAAGGCAACACCATCGTCCTCGTCACGCACGAGGCCGACATCGCTCAGTATGCGCACCGCGTCGTCCACATCCGCGACGGGCAGATCTTCTCCGACGAGCCCTCTTCGCGCGCACGATAACTGTCGCGCCTCGAAGAATATCCACTTCCGCGTCGGCGACGCCATCGGCACAGCTTTTCCACAGCACGCCGCGGAATCTTCTCTCCACTTTCATCAAATCGCCTTGACACGGATCGCGAATGGGTACAAGATTTCCACAGAGAGTGAGGGAAGAGACGCAGGCGGTCAGGGTAGCCGCTCGGCGCACGTCGGATTCCATCCTGGCCTTCCTTTGGTCCCCTTCCTGTTCGGCGATTTCTCCCGCCGTCAACCATCGCGCCGGTTAGTGCGCCTCGGTCGTAAGTTCTCCTCGGGTTTGTTCGCCGATCAAAGTCATCGCAGGGCCGTACCCGTGCATCTTGTCGCATCTGTTGGTTCTGCATCGTTCACAGTCGTTTCCCGCAATCATGGGTTTTTGCCAGTTCACGCTGCATCATGCGGTTTCTTTCGGGAGCCCGCCACGTGAGCTTTCATAGAGTGGCGGACTCAACGGACGTTAGACCCGGCGGAGGAGTTCGATGGTTGTCACTTCACAATGCAATGGGCGTCGCGTCACCGGACTTTATGTCGGCGCCGGCAATGTTCGCCGCTATTTTTCCAAGCGCGCAACGCAGATTGAGCTTCGGCTCGACCACCTGCTCATCGAGTGCGGCCTGCCCCCGGGGTTCTGGCGCGACAAGCCGGAGATTCACGATCCCCGCTTGTGCCTTTGGCTCGAGTCAAAGCAGCGCAACAGCAGCGGGCACGCGCCGGTTCCGTTGGCCTTGACTCCCTCGGGCGACAATTCGTTCGTTCTCGGCCCCGCTCAACAGGAATCCGCGGCTCCATTGCTCTACGAAATGGGAGAAACCGATGAAGACGGGCGCGGTATCGACTGAATTCGAAGCGCGCGCTGCCGATGCGTTGAGGGCTCTGCTCGGGCGTTTTTCCGCCATCAAGCTCATTGAGCTCCAGCATGAATCGCAGCCAGGCCGCGGCTTTGCCGCAATCCACGCACGCATCGAAATCTGCGGTCACCGCCATTCACTGGCCTGCCAGGCCCATCTCCATGGTGAACCGGCACGTCTGCGCACGGCGTTGTGCCAAGTCCAGCATCGTTTGCCAGAAGCGCAGGACAGCTTGCCAGAGGCGCGGGACAGTTTGCGCCAGGTGCTGCACGCTGCCACACCTTTTGCGGCCGATGCCATCCCGATCGTCATCGCGCCGCATCTCTCGCCGGAGGCGCAGGAGCTCTGCAAGCAAAACAAGATCGGCTTTCTCGATTTCCAGGGCAATGCCCGCCTGACCGTCGGCGATTTCTTTATTGTCATGCGCTCGCTGCCGCGCAAACCGGCAACTCGAGTCTCCGCGGCGTCACAGAAATCGCCCGCGGGCACGGCCCTCGATCGGATCTGTCCCCATGCCTTGCCGAAGATTTCTCACAAGCAACCGGAACCCGTGGGAGCCGTCGGCGTTCCAGCCTGAATCCGCGGTTGCCCATCCATCACCAACATCGGGTGCCCCATCCTGTGCTGTCATCCCGAGCGAAGTCGAGGGATCTGCGGTTGTTTTTCGGTGATCTTCATCCACCACAAGAATGGTGTGCCCCATCCTGGCTTTGCTAGGGTGGGGTGTCGCGCCCCAAACCCGACCCCACCTCCGACAACCGCAATCGAGGTTCCATTCGACATGCCGACATTTCGGGAGTAATCGGCGCCGGCGAGTCCGTCAGCGACGCTCACCCTGTCTGTGACGCCAGATGAACTGCGAAACCGGCAGCGCAACAAGCTCCTGCGAGGCCCGATTAGACCAATCGTGAACCGGTAACGCAGACCCCTTCCGTTTCTGCTGACTCCAGATTCGCGAAGTATCGGCGTTGGAAGTATAGAGCTAGATTCACAAGGGCAATCATCACTGGCACTTCCACCAGGGGACCGATGACAGCAGCGAACGCCGCGCCGGAGTTGATGCCGAACACCGAGACGGCTACAGCGATGGCCAGCTCGAAGTTGTTGGACGCGGCTGTGAACGCAAGAGTGGTTGTCTTGGAGTAATCGGCGCCAAGCTTCCGACCCATGTAAAACGACACGAGGAACATCACCACGAAGTAGATCAACAGAGGTATGGCGATCCTCAGGACGTCCAGAGGCAAACGCATGATGTAACTGCCCTTGAGAGAAAACATCACCACGATGGTGAACAACAGTGCGACCAGCGTCATCGGCGCAACACGAGGCACAAAGTTCCGGTCGTACCATTCGCGTCCTTTCGCCCGAGCCAGAACGGTACGCGTCAGAAAGCCGGCGATAAAAGGAATTCCCAGGTAGATGAAGACACTCCTTGCGATCTCACCGATGGAGACGTTGACTTGGGTTCCGCGCAGGCCGATCCAGCCGGGGAGAACTGTGATGAACACCCAGGCGTAGACCGAGTAGAAAAAGACCTGGAACAACGAGTTGAACGCTACCAGCCCGGCCGCAAATTGTGTATCGCCCTTCGCCAGCTCGTTCCACACGATGACCATGGCGATGCAGCGTGCGAGCCCGATCATGATGACCCCGGCCATGTACCAGGGATATCCGCGAAGGAACACGATAGCGAGTATGAACATCAAAATCGGCCCGATCAGCCAGTTCTGAATGAGCGAGAGCCCCAGCACACGCTTGTTGCGGAAGACCTCGTGCAGCTCTTCGTATCGGACACGCGTGAACGGCGGGTACATCATCAGGATCAGCCCCGCCGCGATCGGCACCGAAGTTGTGCCAATGCTGAAGCGGTTCAGAAACGGCACGACGCCGGGAGCAAGCCAGCCGAGGGCCACGCCGAACGCCATCGCAGCGAAGATCCATCCCGTCAGAAAGCGATCCAGAAAAGACAACCGACTCTTTTTCACCGTTGCTCCTACGACCGGCCGATCTGGTCGATTTCGCGCTTGATAGCCATGTCTTCAAGTGTTGCCAGAGGCAATGAAAGAAACAGCCCGATCCTGCGGTCGAGCACGGTGAAGGCATCACGGAACGCACGGGCGATCTCCTCTGGAGTTCCCTTGATTGCCGCCGGATCAGCAACACCCCAGTGCGCCGTCATCGGCTGCCCAGGCCAGTAAGGACACTGCTCCTTCGCGGCGTTGTCGCATACAGTAAAAACGAAGTCGAGCTTCGGCGCTTCCGGCCCCGAGAACTCGTCCCATGACTTGCTGCGCAGACCAGCCGTCGCGAGTCCAGCCGATTCGATCTGCTGCAGTGCCTCCGATCGTGGCTGCCCGGTCGGATGACTGCCAGCACTGTAAGCCGAGAACTTCCCCTTGCCTTTGTGGTTCAGGATTGCTTCGGCCATGATCGAGCGCGCAGAGTTGCCGGTGCAGAGGAACAGAACGTCGTAATGATCGGTCATGATCCTTATTCCTTTGCTGCCGAGACAGCGGGAGCGCAGCAACCGGATTGGCAGCAAGGGATTTTGGGTTTGTTAGCCCGGACAAAGGCGCCGAAGATCTTGTCCTTCACTTGGGGAGCGATCGCGTCCACGTCGACGCCAGCCTCGGTGAGAAATTGTCTGGCATCCTCGATGCTGTAAACGCGCGTCGGCTCGACCGCAGCATCCTCGAATCCAGCACCCGTCAGCTTGGCGATGTACTCACTCTCTTCGAGCGCGCCGGCGATACAGCCAACCCAGAGCAGCATGCTTTGCCTCACTTGCTCAGGCACTTCGCCCCGCACAACCACATCGGATACTGCAAACCGTCCTCCGGGCTTCAGCACCCGGAAGGCTTCGCGGAGAACTCCATCTTTGTCGGCCGAGAGATTGATGACGCAGTTCGAGATGATGACATCAACAGAGTTGTCAGGTAGAGGGATATTCTCAATTTCGCCTTTCAGGAATTCAACGTTCGTGACGCCTGCCTGTCTCTGATTCTCGCGCGCGAGTGCCAGCATATCGTCCGTCATATCCAGGCCGTACGCTTTGCCCGTTGGGCCGACGCGCTTTGCCGAAAGCAGCACGTCGATGCCGCCGCCTGAGCCAAGATCGAGTACGGTATCTCCGGGCCGAAGATCGATCAGCGCGGTCGGATTACCACACCCGAGAGAGGCCTTGACCGCCATCTCAGGAATGGTCCCAGTCTGATCGGCGCCGTAGAGGTTGGTGGTGATCGGATCGCAGCACCGAAGGCCAGGGTCGCAACATGCATGCAAACTGCCCGACTGCGCCACAGCCCGCGCGGCGCTTCCGTACTTCTCCTTGACCTGTTCCTGAACGCTTGTCGTCGACTCCATTGAATGCGTCACCTCGCATACGCTAAAGCGAATGTATTCTTTTCTAGACGCATCTGTCAAGACGTATATAATGGAGCTGTGAATATCTCTCCGAAGAGCTACGACCTGGCGTTGCTATTTGCCGCGCTCGCGGATCGCACCCGTCTCAGGCTGTTGAACCTGATGAACGGAAAGGAAGTGTGCGTCTGTTATTTCGTGGAGATCCTCAGGCAGAGCCAGCCTAAGATTTCACGGCATCTTGCTTACCTGCGTCGTGCGGGCATCGTCGCTGCTCGCCGCGAAGGGAAATGGATGCACTACAAAATTGTCGTACCGAAGTACGCCGGCGCCGCACAAATCCTGAGCGAAACGCTCTCTGTGCTCAATGAAGATAAGGCGATGCAAGCAGACCAAATGAGATTGAACAAAGCTTGCTGCGCCCCGCAGAAGCTATACGCACTGGAGGGGGCGCCGGTCCCCATCCCCATTGAAGCGTGAGTTCCTGTACCTCTTGAACTGACGAAGACATTCCAATCTGCTCATCAAGCGTTAGTTAAGTATGCTTATTCGGATTACTCCCCCAAAACGCCGCAGGGTCCGGGAATGAGTTCTGCCCGGTTTATCGGCTACCCGTCAGTTACTCCTCGCTAACTTCCAAGGGCACCGCTTTGGTGTTGCGCATGAGGTTTTGGATCATTGCGCAGGGTTTTTGTCGGCCTCGAAATGACGCGTTTTCTTGCGATCCGGAGACTGCGCCTCCTCGATTCCGCTCCTCTATAAACTGCGCTATTTGGAAGGACCTCCTGGTTGCTTGCTTTTTGCCCTTCCTTTTCTATTGTCCTTATTCTCTTTTGTTCAATTCCTCTCTACTCTCTTTGACCTTAATGACAACTACCTGTCGGGCAAGGAGATTAAAGATGAAGATTGTGTGCGTGATGGATTGCTGCGGGGATGCTGCGCCGTTGGGCGGGGCAGAGCTCTGTTGATCGATCTTGTCAATGCCCCCGATTGCTCGCCGAGTCCACGTTCTTCTGGCGCGCCGGGCGCCGCCGCGCAGCCACTGAGTTCCCGCTTAGTAACGTTCTTCTGGAATTCAAATAAAACCCGTCCTCTCCGGCACCCTGTGCCGGTCGTCTGCCCGACTGTGGGCCAACCCGCGGACCTTCAGGGATGCAGCAGGTGCTGAACCCGCGTCAGTCTTCCGGTCCCTGATTGGCTCGTAAAACCAACCCCTGAGCAGCGGCCATGTGTGCCACACGTCTGCCGCCATTCTTGTTTTTGGAACCGCATCAAGTTTCTGCATCACTTTTCCGTGCAGCCGGTTATTCGCCCAAGTGAGACGAGGACTTTCCGAAAACCGCATACAAACGTTGATGGCGCCGTCGGGTAGCGAAACAGGAGGTCAGGAGATTCTCAGGGTATCGTCATCAACACGAGTGATCGGCATTTCGTCTTTGAGATGTGGGTTTCAATGAATCTCCTATTTCCCGAAGCTGGTCCCCTCCAGCTCCGAGCTGACTACAGGACCGAAGCCACTCATCTGTCCAACTACCCTCATCACAGCAGGCCTCTCGCCCTCCAGGACCCACACCATCACATCTTTCGGCTGAAGGCCGACCAGCGCCGCAATCATGCCCAGGAAGCCACCCAACTCCGGATGGATGCGAAAAACCGTCGCTTTAAGGTTCTGTCCCGCTTTTTGAAACGGTTGCTCGCCCTCCGGCGAGATGAGGATCCGAATCAATCGCCCTCCGAAGACCGGAGTGAGTATCCCCACTCGGAACGGCGCGGTATTGGGCGGTACATTCACCAGCAACGTTCCAACGAACCCATTCGCCAGGTCATCCGGCAGGTCAATGTGCGTGCTCGCGGCGTGTATCTTTCCATCCTTGTCTGTCGTGCGGGTGGTCGCCATGCCGGTAGCAGCTTCAACCGCAAAGTCGACGGGCGTAGCAAAGAATGGCCCATTCTGTATGTGGTGGTTGCGCACGAGCTGAAACGTGCCCCGCTGCCTGTAAGTCGTGGTCTCATCGTCAATCGACCCGTCCACAAAGTGATAAGTCAGGCGCATCGTCACTTCATCGCCTTGCACGGTCTCGGTGAACTCAACCTGGGCGATGATCTTTCCGCTCTCGGAGCGCGCCACCATTGATGCGTGCCGAGGGAGTTGGATATGTGTAACTGGAATTGGTTCAGCGGGCGCCGCGGTGGCCAGCGTTATGGTGAAAAAAGCGGCTACAAGGAATCTGCTTCGCTCCATCCAGTACCTCGTTCAAACGTTCAGGCTTACGGATTGCCAATCGTGCGGCAAATGACAGCATATCCATCGTGCTGCATACCGCCCATTGTGAATTCGTTCTGAAGAAGCTCACGACTCACGTTCCAAAAGGGGCGAGTGACTAGCCTTAGTCCTTGTCTCGCAAGCCATGATCGAACCTGCCCATATGATCTATCGGGCCTTCTCTCACAGCTGTTGCCAACGGGCTAGCTAGTCGGCTATTCACTCCAATGAATTAGTTCGTTTTCAAATCGGTGTGGCCGCGATCCGCTTCGCATTTCTTTTTGCCTCACCGAAGTGGATGCAATCGCGGACGCTTCCAATCGAAGTATCGCCCTAGAATCCCTTTCACGATCAGATGATCGGTAGAAGCTGTCGCTCCCCATCCGGCTCCGAAGTTGATTTCCCACTTCGGAGAGACAAAGAGATTTACAACGGGGAACAACTGCTGCTGCTGATTGTGGAGATTTACGAAGTGTCCAAGTTCGCCCCAGTATCCGTAGTATTCGACTCCAACATTGAAGATTGGCTTTGGCTGATAGGTGAGCGTTGCTGCCGGCCCAAACGTTACGCCATGCGGAGAAACGTCGCGATAGTAGTACTGAATCGTCGACTCGGAGGAGCCGGGCGGCAGCGAGACTGGGTGAATGCCCCAATTCAGCGTAGTGTTGACGGACCAGTACCACTTTCCCATCGTCTTGTCGACAATCGGCATGATCTGCCAGGACCATGTGGGGTTGGCATAAGCGGCTCGCGCGTAGCCAATCTCATTCGACAGGCTCACTCCCACAGGCCAATGCCACGATAGCGGAACGCGGACGCGCGGGCGGATATGATCGCCAACCCACTGAAAACCGGTCCCAACGTGTTCCTCGGTGAAAATGTAGAACCCGACCTCGGACCAATTGGTAATTCCCTGCGTGAATTCAACCGTCTCATGTTCCTGGCCCTGAGTCGGCAACATTCCATACTGGGTCGAGGTGCTTCCCTCTACGGTGTAATTGCTATGCAACTCAGTCAGCAGTACTCCAGGCGCCATGGTCTCCGAGGGGTAGACCTGAATCTCGTAGTTTTCTTGTGCGCGCAGGCCGACGCACCAGATAAAGACGAAGAAAACCGCCGCAAATGCGAATTGAGCGTGTCTGGGAATTGGCAGATCCATTCCACCTCATTTGAAACTCGAAGCGCCGTCGGAGGATAGCGATAACGTGATTCTCGCAAACCCGATCCGAGATTGCCTGAAGCGTATCCAGGGCCAAAGTCCATTCGGTATCAGCGCTAGCGCACCCGACATCAGTCCTTGTTTGTTAAACATCCATTCAGTGTGAGGTCGATATCGACTTCTCCTGCCATCTTGAGAATAAGAATGCTCGGATCCGTGAGCCCCCAACTTGGCGTAGGGTACTGTGAAGTTCCCCATTTCCGTCATGGTCGAGCCATCTAGGAGCGCATGCTACTCAGCAATCGCATGAGCCACCCACATCATGCGCAACCCGACTGCCTGGATGAGGGTGAACGCACCGTCAGAAATCGCTACGATCAGCCACGCAGCCTGCAGCGTGCCAGCCATTACACGCTGAGCGAGAATGATTGCGACGGCGGTGCGAGTAATCGCGGTGAGGAGCCAGATCATCTCCACCCTCGCGCGGCCTTCGTCGCGAGCGGTGAGCCATGCGCCATAGAGGCATGCAAAGCCCACAGAGAAGACGAAGGCACCGATGAACGACACGAAGGGAATTGCGCCTGAAGGCACTTGGATGCCGGTCAGGTCGAGCGTGAACTCCGGCGCCACGATTAGCAGGGTGCCGATCACGGTGTCTGAAATTCCAATGATCAACTGATAACCGAGAAGGAAGCGACGATTCATACTTTCGGCTCCTCAACGAGGTTCTTTGAACTGCGGTTCTGGAAGTCAATGCCCTGTAAGACGGCGGCTAAGGAACTTTGGAAAGCGTCGAATCGGGGTCGTTTGCATGACCTTTCGTTCATCTTCAAAGTTGAGAGGGCGCAGCTCTCGGCCCGCGCGGGCGAGTTCCAGCGCCTGTCTCGGACCTGCTGTTAACGATAGCGAAGATGGATGACCGGGAGTGAACGTGCAGATGACAACGCGTTCATTTTTTGCCAAACGCTTGCACGTTGGTGAATGGCGACAACCGAGACGCGGATTCAATCTGTAAAAGAACAACGCAAATGCACTAATATCCTTTCATGCGCCTCCTTCTGGTCGAAGACGAAACCGACATTCAAAGTTTCCTCCGCCGCTCGCTTGAGGATGCGGGATACGAGGTGGAAGCAGCCTCGGATGGCAAGACCGCCGAACGGCTTGCGGTTGATAGCGTGTTTGACATACTCATCGTCGATCTTGGGCTGCCCGACCAAGATGGAATTACCTTGATCCTTCGCTTGCGTCAATTGGGCGTGAAGGCCCCAGTCCTGATTCTTTCCGCACGCAGATCGGTTGACGACCGTGTGCGCGGGCTCGAACAGGGCGGTGACGATTACCTGACTAAGCCGTTCGCACTCGCCGAGTTGCTGGCCCGCCTCCGCAATCTGCTCAAACGCAACAGCCCCGCAAGCGCTGAAGCGACGCGGCTGCGCGTAATGGACCTTGAATTGGACCTGCTGCGGCGCGAAGCATCGCGCGGTGGCCAGCTGCTGCAGTTGACGCAGCAGGAGTTCGTTTTGCTGGAGTATCTGTGCCGGAACGCGGGGCGCGTTGTCACGCGTTCCATGATTCTCGACAGAGTCTGGGGCATGCGCATACAGCCGGATACGAATGTAGTTGACGTACATATTTACCGGTTGCGCGGCAAGGTCGATGGCACCGGGCAACAGCCGATGATTCGAACCATGCGAGGCGTGGGCTATGTCCTCACAGACAGGTAAGCCGCACATGCGTAGTGCTGCATGGCGCATTTCACTGTGGGCGACCTTTGCCTTCGCGTGCGGAACCCTGGTGTTCTTCCTTTTTCTCCAAAGCTTCGTCGTAGCTGACATTCAACGGCGCACCGACGCATGGCTGTCGGGCGAAGTTGAAGTGCTTGGCAATGTTGCCGAACACACACCGAAAAACGCGCTCTATCAGCGCGTATTGGGAGAGGTGGCGGAACTCGCCACTCGTGAGGTACCGAATAAATTGCCCTCGGAAGGCAGCTTTAACGACTCGGTGTTCTTTCTCCAGACCGGCGACGACGGCTCGCTCAGACTCTGGGTCGGGGTTGGCGATGGCCAGGCCGAATTGAATGCGATGCGTGTCAAAGCGATCCCGTCCGGTAATCCGACCGATATCCATGTGCAGGGCTTCTCAGTTCCCTTTCGTGTCGCATCTGTTCGCATTGAGGACGGCAGCCATATATTTCTCGGCCTCTCGGAGCGAGACGATCTCCGTGTGCTCCGGAATCTCCGTCTGCGCTTCTTCCTGCTCTGGCTGATGCTTGTCATGCTTGGTTTCGCGATGGTGTTTTTGTCTACGCGCCGTATGTTGAGCCACGTGCGCAAGATTACTGAAGCCGCCTCTCGCATCGGCCACTCCGATCTGAATGCACGAGTTCCAATTGCCCGCCGGAACGACGAAGTTAGCCAGCTCGCCTTGACGCTCAATCGTATGCTCGACCGCATCGAAAGCTCCATGCATCAGTTACACACAATCACGGACTCGCTGGCCCACGATTTGCGCAGTCCTCTTACGGCCATTCGCGGCAAGCTTGAATCATCCCTATCGAAGGACGCGGGGGGAGATCAGACCGAGTCCATCGTCTCCGCGATTGACGAACTCGATCGACTCACTGACTTCTTGAACAAGTCTCTGGATGTTGCAGAGGCCAGGGCAGACGCTCTTCGCCTAACGCGGATCGAGGTCGACATGGATGATTTGTTGCGCGCAATGATCGATCTCTATGAACCGTCGATGTCGGAGAAAAGCCTAAAGGTCAGAATGCGAAGCAGCGGTTCTGTAACTGTTCTTGCCGATGCCGCGCTCCTTCACCGCATGATCGCAAATCTTCTCGATAATGAGCTAAAGCATCTGCCGGACGGCTGCACGGTTACGGTCGCGCTGCAGGGCGCGAAGGATGGCGCATCGCTGATCGTCGAAGATGATGGTCCCGGTTTCGAATCGGGGGTGCTTGACCATCTGTTCGAGCGCCGTGTAAAGGGCCGCGATTCTGACGGTCATGGACTAGGCCTCGCGTTCGTCGAAGCCGTCACTCGCGCCCATGGTGGCACGGTGTCGGTCACGAATCGGGACACGGGCGGAGCGCACATTGCAGTCAAGATTCCATCTGGCTTAGAAGTGGTTCCGGAATCCTCGTTGCAAACCGAAGTTTTTGAACCAGCATTTCAATCTAGGCAAATTCGGCTCTAGTTTGGCATACTTCCAAGAACTGGATCCTCCATTTCTCCGGTCTGGCGTTCGGTGTTCCGGGCATATTTCCTGGTACTCGGCGCAGACCGATTGCGGCTTCTTTCCCCGTCGTCTGCATGGGCCCTCGAAAGAGGAGAGCTGTTAATTAACGCAATTCCGGGGTCAACGCCATGTCCTTCTCTATGGGAACATGTCGTGAGCCCTCAAAATCGACGCCAAAGAATCGCCGGGTGGGACGGAGCAAGATGAGACGGAAGCAAAGCGATCGCGGAAGATGCCAGCATCGCTCGAGATTCACTCGTAGCGATTGGCTTCTTCGCACGCTCCTCTTAACCGGTCTTGTTGTGTGCTTTAGCTTTCCCGCGACGGCGCAAATCTCCCCTGGGCCGCTGGCGAAGGCGCATCAGGGCTTGAGTGGGGCTGCGGACTGCATCCAATGTCACCAGGTCGCCGTCGAGACGCCCTCCTTCAAATGCCTGGATTGCCATCGGGAAATTGCCAATGAGCTCCAACAGAACAAAGGTCTTCATGCAACGTTCCCGCGATCAGGCGCGCCCGGCGCGGCTTGTGTGAAGTGCCATTCCGATCACAACGGCGTCGATTTCCAAATGGTGCATTGGAATCCGACTCCACAGGGGTTTAATCACTCTGCGACGGGCTTTGCCCTTGACGGTAAACACTCGGGCGTGAGCTGCCGCGCCTGCCATAATTTGCAACACATTGCGGCGCCGCAACGAGCGCTTCTCGCCAGCAAGGACCTTAACCACACATGGATGGGACTTACGCCAAATTGCGCCACGTGCCATGAAGATGCTCACCAGGGCCGTCTCGGAAGCAATTGCGCGCAATGCCACTCAACCACGGATTGGAAGGCGGCGAGCGTCGACCAGAAAGCATTCGATCATTCCAGGACGCAATATCCACTCACCGGCGCCCACCAGCAGGTGAAGTGTGAGAGCTGCCACACTCCTGGCCCAAATGGCCAGGCTCGATACGCAGGGCTGCCATTCGCCAGTTGCTCCGATTGTCATCGCGACCCCCACAACGGATCGTTCAAACAGAGTTGCGAGACCTGCCATACAACGACGTCGTGGAAGAGATCGCGCTTTGCTGAGACGTTCGATCACGCAAAGACCAGTTTCCCGTTGTTGGGGAAACACGCCGAGGTTCAATGTTTGAGCTGTCACGTGGGCGGGGATTTCAAAACGCCGGTTCCACACAACCAGTGTGCCGACTGTCATAAACCGGATCCGCACAGCGGCCAGTTTGCAAAACGTTCAGACGGCGGCCGGTGCGAAAGCTGCCACACCGTGCAAGGCTGGAGCCCATCGACGTTTTCAATCGCGGACCACGCGAAGACCGGTTTCCCGCTGAACTCTCCGCATGCAAATGTGAGCTGCTCTGCTTGCCATGTACCGGCGGGCACGGCAACCAAATTCAAAATCAACTTCGCGTCCTGCGTTGACTGTCACCGCGATGAACATGACGGTCAGTTCGCGGGTGACCCATGGCGCAATCGCTGCGAGCAATGCCACAACGGGGCAACATTCAAGACAACGAGCTTCACGCTCGGGAAGCATCAGGCTTCTGGATTCCCACTTACGGGCGGTCATTTGGCGGTGCCCTGCAACGAATGCCATAAGCCGATGTCCGGTACAAAAGTAATACCGTACCATTTCAATCAACTGAGCTGCACAACCTGCCACGAAGATGTGCACAAAAACCAATTCGCTGATCGAATGGCGGCGCTCGGCGCCACGGGCAAACCGCTCGGGTGCGAGGCTTGCCACTCGACGCATGACTGGAAAGATCTATCGAAGTTCGATCATGAGAAGACGCGCTTTCGGTTGGTCGGCGCACACCGCGCGGTTGCATGTGCGGACTGCCATAAGCCACCGAATCTGGAATTGAATTTGCAGCACGTGGACTTCGCTAAAACCCCCGTCAATTGCGCCGATTGCCACCAAAACCCGCATGCTGACCAGTTCGGCGCGCGAGGAGCCGAATGTGCAAGTTGCCACAATACAATCCAATGGCAGCCCTCACTTTTCGACCACAACAAGACGGCTTTTCCGCTCAAGGGCGGGCATGAAAATGTCGCGTGTTCCGCGTGTCATACGCTCAAGAGGGTTGTCGGCGGAAACGCCGTGCTCTTCTATAAACCGACCCCCACTGCCTGCGAAGCCTGTCACGCAGCCGGGACTCCAAAATGACGAAAAAGTCATCCCTGTGGGCGAAGAACACCGGCGTAACGTCTCAGTTGATTGATCCCTAATGCAATGACCGGCGCGTCCGTTGTAAGCTAAACGCGAATCAACATTTGATTCTGGGCTCCCGTTCTTCCCCAAGCTTCATGGCTTGTGAAGCTGCACCATTGTTAATGAGTTGCCCTAACTGCACAATCTCTGGACTCATCGTCCGCTAGAGGAAGTCCGCGCCGGGCTGCCGACGCCAGGACTATACCCGTTGGCCAGCGGCTGGATGATTTCGGCAAAAGAATCCACCTGCGCACGAGGAAATTGCAATGCGGAAGGTTTGCGAAGCTGCTTCGAGCGAGCACGCAGCTTTCGCTGAGTGCTTGAGAGCGGAACGGTGTTTCCGGCCCATGACATTGAAGGCCAGGTCGCCGGTGGATTCAGCTTGCGCGCAGGAGCAGACGAAGAGATCAATGATGCGTGGACGCTGGCTCATTGTGATTGCAGTTGGGTTGTTTCCTTTGCTCGCGGGCGCGGCGCCGCAACAAACGGCCGGCAATCCGCGGCCCAGTGTTGGCGGTCCGCAGGCCAAGGTCACCAACCCGCACGGGCCCATCTCGATTCCCTGCATGAACTGCCATAGCTACACAAGCTGGAAACCGATCCGCTCGAATCCGGAATTCAATCATGATCAAACCGGGTATCCGCTGCGCGGCATGCATGCAAACGTGCCGTGCACCAAGTGCCACCTCAGCCTGACATTCAAGAACGTGAGCACGCGCTGCGCAGATTGCCACGCCGACATTCATCGCCGGCAGTTCGGAGCCAACTGCGAAAGTTGCCACTCGGTAAAGGGCTGGCAAGCATCCCTCCAGCAGATTCGCGATCATCAGAATCGTTTCCCGCTGGTGGGCGCACATGCGTTGCTGCAATGCGACGATTGCCACAAGAACGGCGCGGCCGGGCAATTCACGGGCCTGTCAACGGCATGCTACTCCTGCCACCAGGCAGACTTTAAGACCCCCGTGCTGAACCACGTCGCGGCAGGCTTCCCAACAACCTGCGAATCGTGCCACACCATGGACACATGGTTCAACGCAAACTTCGACCATCTGAAATACACCGGCTATGCGCTCACGGGCGCGCACGCCACTCTACCCTGTACAGCCTGCCACGCGAATAATGCCTTCGCAAATACACCGGCGACCTGCTACGGCTGCCACCAGTCGGACTATGCGGGATCAACGAACCCAAATCACGTTGCGGCCGGCTTCCCCACCGATTGCTCGCTGTGTCACACCACAAGCGCCTGGTCGCCGTCGACCTTCAATCATGCCTCGGTGTTTGCACTAACCGGAGCACACGCCACTTTGGCCTGCGCGCAATGCCACACCAATAACAACTACAGCACATTGCCTACAACCTGTTATGGCTGCCACCAGACGGATTGGAATGGAACGACCAACCCGAGCCACTCCGCTGCCGGGTTTCCAACCAGCTGCGACACGTGCCACACGACTACGGACTGGGTCAACGTCAACTTCAATCACGCCTTGTACGCCAACTATCCACTCACCGGAGCTCATGCCACGCTGACCTGCACTCAGTGCCACACGAATAACAATTACTCGAACACGCCAACTGCCTGTTACTCGTGCCATCAGGCGGACTTCAATGGCACGACCAACCCGAATCACGTGGCTTCAGGATTCCCGACAGATTGTTCAATCTGCCATTCGACGAGCGCGTGGAGCCCGTCGTCGTTCAATCACAACAACACTGCGTTCCCGCTGACCGGCGCACACACGACGCTGGCCTGTACGCAGTGCCACACGAACAACAACTACACGACGCTTCCCACGACGTGCTATGGATGCCACCAGGCCGATTGGAATGGCACGACGGATCCGAATCATGCCGCGGCAGGATTTCCGACCACCTGCGATACCTGCCACACCACAACAGACTGGACTGGAGCGACATTCAATCACAACAACACGCCCTTCCCTCTTACTGGCGCGCACACAACCGTGGATTGCATCAAGTGCCACATCAATAACGTTTTCGCGGGAACCCCAACGACGTGCTACTCCTGCCACGCTGCCGACTTTACGGGAACAACGAATCCCAATCATGTATCGGCGGGTTGGCCCACAACATGCAACACGTGCCATACAACGACGGCGTGGATCCCTGCAACGCTGCCTGCGAGCTACCACACCTTCTTTCCGCTGGATCACGGCGGGTCCAATGGTGTGTGTGCTACCTGCCACACAAACTCCTCTGATTATTCAGTCTTCCAATGCACTGGATGCCACACTCAATCGGCGACCAATCCGCAACATCAGGGCATCACCGGGTACGTGTACAACAGCGTGAACTGTTATGCCTGCCATAAGAACGGAGGGGGATAAAACGAATGCGGTCCCTCCCCCTATCGTGGATTCTTCTTATCGTTCCGCTGTGTACCGCGCAAGACCCGGGCCAGCCCTCGCCGGAGCCCGCTCCGTCCGCAGCCGTGCCAGTGCGCACAAGTTTTCAGGTCCGTTACATCAACGGGCCCAACGTCTACATCGACGGCGGACGCGACGCAGGACTGACCGAAGGAATGGCGTTGCTCCTCAAGCAAGATCCAACGAAACCCGCTACTGACACCTCAAACGTCGCGATTGAGCCCGGAATTGTCGCCAAGCTCACCGTTGTTGCGGTTGCCTCCACCTCGGCAGTGTTGGAGGTGGCTAAATCGGGGCGCGACATTGTTCCGGGCGACGTTGTCTCGCTGGCGGATGTTGAGGTGGAGCACCTCGTGGAGAGAGACGCGGTGGGAAGCACGCGTCAATATCCGATCGTTATCAGCTTCAGCGAGGGTGATCCGCTGGACGAGGAGGTGAGAGACGCCATTCCGCGCCCGCCACTGCCTGAGGTCAATCAAATCCGTGGCCGGATTGGATTCGACATGAGCACGATCAAACAGTCAGGACCGGGCGGCATCACGACTACGGAGTACGGGATGGTATTCCGAGCGGACTTCACGCGGATCCGTGGCACGCATTGGAACCTGAACGGCTACTGGCGCGGCGAACTACAAACTGGTTCCACTCCGTCGCAGGCAACCATTCAGGACGTTTTGAACCGCACCTATTTGATGAGCTTGAGCTACATCAATCCTGACTCGCACTGGAGCGCGGGGATTGGGAGGCTTTATCTGCCCTGGGCAAGCAGTCTTGAGGCCATCGATGGCGGCTATCTCGGGAGGAACGTGGGGTCACGCGCAGTGATAAGCGTATTTGGCGGCTCGACGCCCGATCCGTCTGCCTGGGACTACGACCCGCAGCGGAAGATCGGCGGCGCTTACTTCAACATTCATGGCGGAAGTTATGAGAATCTTCGTTACGCCTTAACGGCGGGCGCTGGAGTGGAAATGATGAATTGGACGATCACTCGGCCCTTCATTTTCACAGAAAACCAATTCTCATTTAAGCGCTACTTTTCGATCTACCACTCGATGGAGATCGATCGGCCTACAGCCAACCCTTCAACGCCGGCCGTGAGCATGGGCCTTGGCCAGAGCCTTCTTTCGCTGCAAGTGCAGGTTCACCCCCGCATCACAGTCAACCTGACAGACACATATTTTCGCGATGTGCCAACCTACGACCCAACGCTGGTTGGAACGGGGCTGCTGGATGCGTATCTGTATCAGGGCATCAACGGCGGTGCGCGCGTCGAGTTTCCGTTCCACATCGCAGGCTATCTCAGCCTGGGGCAAAGCAAAGATTCGACGGACCCAAAGAACTCTTTGAACAAGATGTTCGGCGCCACTGTCTCGAACATCTGGAGAACCGGCCTGGAAGTAGACGCGCGGTATTCCAGGTTCGATAGCGTGTTTGCCTCCGGCACCTATACGACGTTGACGGTTTCCAGAGATGTTTTTGAGCGTTTTCGGCTTAACCTGCAGGCCGGTCGCTACGCGTATTCCTCAACCGCCGCGGCGAACAGCGGCTCGGATTTTGGGAATCTCGTGCTGGACACAAACCTCGGCTCACGCTTGTTTGTGGAGAGCATGTTCACTGTGCAGCGTGGCGGCTCACTTAACTACAACCAATGGACCAACACGGTCGGGCTGAGATTCAACAACCGGGCGGCAACCAGGAGGATAGTAGATGCGAGTCATCCATAGATCGCGAGCCGTTTCGGCAGCGTTTCTCCTGGCGGCGCTCTGCTACGCACCGGGAACACCGGCTCAGAATCAGGCAGGCGCTGTGGCGCTTGCTGAAAAGCAGATCTCCGCGTATCTGGAGCAGCTCGCGGACGTTCACTGCACAGAGACAGTGGTGCAGGAGAAGCTCGCCGAAGACGGGCATGTCGAAGCTTCGGCGAGGGAGCAGTTCGACTACCTGATTATGATGAGCGGCAACGAAGATGATTTCCAACTGACCGAATCGCGCATTGAAGCTTCCGGATTCCGGCACAAGCTGCTCTCATTTCCAATGCTGATTTCGAACGGGATGTCGACCATGCTGGTGGTTTTCCATCCCTATTACCGAGACAGTTTTCAGTTCGAGACTCACTCAGAGGAGCTCATTGACGGAAGAACCACGATTCCTATCGCATTCACGGAAATTCCCGGACGGCGCTCGCCTGCTGCGCTGGCGCTCCGCGGCCGCGAGTATCCTCTCTACCTGCAAGGAACCGCGTGGCTCGACAAGGAATCCGGCGAGGTGGTGAAGATGGACGCATCCCTGCTTCACGAAATGAGCGACGTGGGGTTACGCTCGCTCAGCATCCATGTGGAATACAGGGCTACCAAGCTCGGAACAGGTGCCCAGCACGTGATGATGCCCGCGCTGGCAGTCGTGGACGTTATGACTCCGCGGCAGCATTGGCGCAACACGCATTTCTTTGGGAATTATCAAAGCTTCTCAACAAGCGTTGAGCAGAAGCCGGAGGTGAAAGTCCTCAATAGCGGGTCGAATTCCGATCAGCAGCCCGTCGTGCGCCCGGCCCTGACCGGAGACATGGGGAGGGAGTGAATATGTCGCTTCTGCAAAGCAATATTCCAGGTGTAGCCGCATCGCGCGACCGCGAAAGAAGCAAGGAACGCGGTCATCACATTCGTGTATTCATTGCGGCAGCAGTATCTTTCGTTTTTCTGGCGGCAGTCGGCATCTACGGTGCGAGCTACTACATGCTGCCGCTCGATCAACGGCCCTATTCAGAGAAACACGAACTGCTCAAGCCAAGCGGGAGCATTGGACTCAAGCTGGGCGTCCTCGGCACGGTGCTTTTCTTCATCATCTTTCTTTACGCGCTACGCAAGGTCATCCCGTGGCTGGGTCGCTGGGGAACCGCGCGGCACTGGATGGACTTTCACGTGATTGCAGGTGTGTCGGCCCCAGTGGTGATTGCTTATCACGCCTCCTTCAAGTTTCAGGGAATTGCCGGTTTTGCCTTTTGGATTATGCTCGCTGTCGCATTAAGCGGGGTCGTCGGACGATATCTTTACTCGCAGATTCCGCGGTCGTTGACGGCAGCGGAACTTTTTCTTACTGAGTGGCGAAACAGCGAACTGGAGCCTGACGGGGTCTTGCTCGCGCAGTCGACCTTCTCCCGGGAGCAGTTGCAAAGGGCTCTTCAGGTTCCCGCCAAAGAACGCATCCGGCACCTCGGCCCGCTGCGTGCAGTTGGAGAGATGATCACCCTGGACCTGGGGCTTCCGTTTCGCGCGGCCCGTCTGCGCCGCGCGTCCTGTGGCTTTGGTGGCAGGCTTATCTCAATCGGGGGTCTGTTTTCAACTGGGAACCGCGAGGTTGAGCAAATCGTCCGCATTGTGCGGAAGAACATTCAGCTCTCCAAGCGCGTTTTGTTCCTCGATCAAACGCAGCGGGTCTTTCACCTCTGGCATGTGATTCACCGGCCATTCAGTTACGCATTTGCGATTCTCGCCATCATTCATATCGTCGTTGTTTCTGGACTCGGCTTTATTTCCATTGGATTGCGCTGACACATGGAGACTTTACTAACCTGGTTGATTGCCGGTAGCGTGCTCGGGTTCTTTATGATCCGTTACTGGCGTGCAGAAAAGCGCAAGGAGCAGCTGGCTCGCGAAGCAGCGGATCGCGGTCCTCTGTTCTCCGATGGGCCGAGGGCGCAGCACCCAAAGATCGATTTAGACTCGTGCATCGGCTGCGGAGCATGCGTTTCAGTGTGTCCTGAGGGAGATGTGCTCGCGCTCATCGGCGGCAAGGCAACCATCATCAACGGACATAAGTGTGTCGGCCATGGCCTCTGCGCGGAAGAGTGCCCGGTTGGCGCAATTACCATGGCGATGGCCAAACCCAGCTCGGGAGCGGACCTTCCCTTGATCCGCGAAAACTATGAGTCGAGCGTTAGCAATCTCTTCATCGTCGGCGAGCTGGGCGGGCTGGCCCTGATCAAGAATGCCGTCAACCAGGGCCGCGATTCCATCGATGTGATCACGGAGCGGATCGACGAACTTCGCGCCAGGATCCCCGGCTCAGAGGTATTCGACGTGATTGTCATTGGCGCTGGACCTGCGGGGATCAGCGCATCGCTGCGGGCTTCGGAACGCGGCTTGAAAGCGCTGACTCTGGAGCGCGAGCAAGTCGGCGGGACCGTCTCAAAATATCCTCGCCAAAAACTTGTGATGACCAGTCCAGTCGAGTTCCCGCTGCATGGAAAGTTCAGCAAGATGGCCCTCTCCAAAGAGGACTTGCTGAAGTTCTGGGAAAAGATCATGGCTAGGACAGATTTGAACATTCGCGAAGGCGAGGGAGTGGACTCGGTGCATGCCGACGCCAACGGATTGTTCCGCGTGCGCACACGGTGCGGAGAGTACCGAGCGCGAGCTTCGGTGCTGGCGCTCGGCCGTGCGGGAACTCCCCGCAAACTCGGAGTAAAAGGGGAAGAGCTCCCTCATGTGCTCTACCGCCTGATTGAGGCGGATCACTACACTGACAAGAACGTTCTGGTGGTCGGCGGAGGCGACAGCGCCGTGGAGGCAGCAATGGGCCTGGCGCATCAGGCCGGAAACAAGGTCACGCTGTCGTACCGGCGTGGTGAATTCAGCCGGCTCAAGGATCGTAACGCGAAGCGCATCGCCGAATACATGAGCTCACACAAAGTTGAAGTGTTTTTTAATTCAATGCCCGCGGAGTTTCGAGTTGGAAGCGTCTTGATTGAGCAGGACGGAGTGGTTCGTGAGTTGCCGAACGACTTTGTCTGGATCTTTGCGGGTGGAACCCCGCCCTCCGACTTTCTCAGGGCCGCGGGCGTAGAGTTCGGATCGAACGAATCAACCAACCTGAGCATGGCAAATGGATAGGATGTCGATGAAACCAACAAAGATCTTCCCACGCATTGCTGCGCTGATGTTCCTTGCCTGTGGAGTAACGGCTCAGGCCGTTTCAATCACCGGAACCGTAACAAACAAGACAACGAACCGGCCGTCGGGGGGCGATACGGTGGCCCTTGTCGACGTGCAGGCGGGAATGACTGAGGCCGCAAGCGCAACCACCGACGGCGGTGGTCAGTATTCCTTTGACGCGCCTGGAATGGGGCCTTACCTGATCCGCGTAACACACCAGGGCGCATCGTATTTCATCGCCGCGCCTCAGGGCGGCGCGCCGGGTAATGTTACGGTCTACGATGTTGCAGCAAAAGTCGACGGCGTCGCCATCGACGCGGATATGTATCTTGTCGAAGCTGCAGGCGGCATGATGCGCGTTCACGAGCGATTTCTTGTTCGCAATGCCAGCTTGCCGCCCAAGACGCAGTTCAGTGCAAACACATTTGAAGTCGTGCTCCCAGACGACGCAGAAATCGATAGCGCGTCCGCCACTCGGCCCGGCGGTTTAGGCACGAATACGCACTTGACTCCATTGAGCGAAAAGGGACATTACACCTTCAATACGCCGATTCAACCGGACCAGGGCGAAAAGGAGACGCTGCTCGAGGTTCAATTTCACATTCCGTACAACGGCAAGTACGTCTTTCATCCGCGCCCGCTGATGCCCGAGGACAATCTCGTGGTCTATGCCGCGCAAGGGATTGAATTCAAACCTGCCGAGGGATCGATCTTTCAATCGGCTCAGGAGGATCCGAGGGTCCAGACGTTTCGCGCAAAGAACGTGCGGCCGGGACAGGCAATTGGCTTTTCCATCTCCGGCGAAGGGCAGATGCCGGCCGATTCGCAGAGCGCTGGAATGTCCCCGCAGGGCGGCATGGGCGGCCCAGGAGGCGGGGGTGAGAATGGTGCTGACAACAGCCCGGGTGGCGGGCTCGGACCGCCAATCGGCACTCCTGATCCACTCTCAAAATACAAAGGTTGGATTCTCGCCACAATCGCCTTGCTCCTCGTTGTTGCCGCTGGGTTTCTGTTGCGGAGAAGAGCCGAAGCAATCGAAACCGGAGTTGGAACCGGAGACCGATTGGACGCCGAAGCGCCTTTTACGCGGGCTTTGCCGCAGGCAAAACCACGTTCAGTTATGCAGACGGCTGGTCATGCAATTCCTTCGGCAAACTCAAATGATGTGCTGCTGAACCTGATCAAAGAAGAGATGTTTGCGATTGAGCGCGAGAAGCTTTCCGGCAGCTTGCCGCTTGATGAGTACACTCCAATTAAGGCAGGCCTCGATGCTCTTCTGCGAAGGGTCCTGCGCGCACAGAAACATGTCGAGCGCGAGTAAGTTGACGTCACACCATGACTGCCGGCATGCATGGTTCTCGGAGGTTGCCCGCCTGACCGTCGGCGATTTCTTTATCGTCATGCGCTCGATGCCGCGCAAAGCGGCAACTCGAATCTCCGCGGCGTCACATCATTCATCCGCGCGCACCGCCGTCGCCCCTGTGCGCACTGCTATCGACCCTGTGCGCACTGCCGCAGATCCGATCTTCGCGAACGCCTTGCCGAGAATTGCCCGCAGGCACGCGGAACCAGTGGGAGCCGTTGGCGTCCCGGCCTGACGCGGTTGGCCCATCCTAGCTTCGGTAGGGTTGGATCGCACGAACCCAAACTCGCGCGCTTTGTATCAGGGCTCGACTGGCAGGCCGGATCACTCTTCCGTTTCGAGTGTTTTCTTCATTTGCCTGGAAAACCGGAGCGCTTCAAGGACATCTCTGCCGTCCATCTCGTCGTCATCGTCGTCGTCCTCATCCTCGCCGTCCTCATCGTCGTTGAGGTGTTGCAAGGCGGCGATATCTAAATCGAGGTAGGTTAGCCTGTCGATGATTTCTCCTTCCGCATTCTTATAAACGGATTGTCCATTTGCGTCGAATTCCCAGGTCGGACGCTTGGGTTTATCCTTGTCGTCCCCAGCGGCGTCTTTCTTCTTGAGTCCCGCCAGCGCGTCGAGATCAAAGAAGCGGTCGCAGGTTTTTGCCTTTTCACATTTGTGGCACTCGGTGATTGGATCGCAGACGTTGAGCACGGGAGCGAGTTCGTCGCCGTCTTTGGTGCGAGTGACGGAGGGGACCGTATCCGGGTCCTTCTTCGGCTTGCGGGCGAGGTTGTTTGAGGCGATCTGAAGACCCCAAAGGAGCTGGCCGGTTTTCTTTTGGTCGAGGCTGGAGTTGAGAATGGCCTGGAAGAGCCTGCCGAGAGATTCCTGAATGGCGACGGGATCCTCAGGGGTGGGGAGCGCGAGGTTGTCCGCGAAACCACGTTTGGTATTTGAGTGCTGTCGAGCGTGATAGTAGCAAAATGCGTGGTTCCGCATGGCGGGCGACTTGCACCTCTCCCCGCCGTGTTTAATGTGCCGACATGCCAGATACATACCCGCCCCCCCACCCCTTTTTGGGGTTAAGTGCCTTTAAATGAGTTACCTGTACCTTTGACCGATTTCTCCAAATACTTGAAAACATTGGAGTTAGATGGTAAAAGTCGTCAGAATCAAGAACTTAGGGGCGTTTTTTTGGTCTTTCGGGCCGGCATTGGGTGCAACACCCCAAGAAAAAGGATGGGCGGCCACCGAAGCTGTAATCCCCGCCAGCCTCGGTGAACCGCCCATCTGCTTTTTCAGAAGGAGAAATACCCAACTAAGAACAAGTGTAGCGAAACGGTGGAAATAATCGGCAAACTTGGGGAAATTTATATTTCTTTTGGAATGAAGGGGATGGGGTTGGATGGGGCGGGTGAGGGGGTTGACAGGTATAAAGCGCCAGGGGACCCCGATAGGGCCTCACTTTCGCATAGATCCTCGAATAGGTCCGCCCCAGCGGAGGGTTAGTCAACCTGTTTTCGGTATTCGTTTCCGGGCGGATGATCTCTTCGGGTGCAGAGGCAAACTGGCATCCGCCACTTTAGTAGACGTGTATTCGTGGGGTTTTATTGGGCCGCGGCCTCGGCGGTCGCCTCTAGGTTATCTATCCAAACCTCTATCGTTGTCAGTCCTGTGGCCCCAGCCGGCAAACCACCAATTGCAAGTTCCCACACATCCGGTCGAAGCGACGCGGGGAAACGGCTCGTTTGCATGGCCATCTCATATGTGCCACGGCTCCTATGCGCAAAGAAATTGCGCACGCTCCGTATTTCCTCTGAAGCTGTATTGTTGGCCCCAAGAGCGGCCGCTATGGTACTCAGATTGGAAATATTGAGTCGGGCGCCCACCTCGATGCACTCGGCAGCATTTCCCCATTTAATCCATCGCATCTTTCCAGAGGGTGTGGTGATCGCACGTCGCACGATTTCCCCTCTGCCCCTTACGTTACAGGTCGGCTTTAGATAATTGCCGCCTAACGTGTAGGCTCGCCCCAGAGCAGAGATAACGACTAGTTCTCTGCAATAACGGCTCCAAGCGTCATGGAGCCGTATTATTGCCATTTCAGCAGATAGACGGGCGCGCTCGTCTTTTGGGCTCTGCGCCGCTGTTGACAGAAAGTGTTCTTTGAGCCATAGATTCTCCAGTTGGAATCGTCTCAAGGAGTCTTTGAACGCTGACGACCTCATCTTCTCCCTAGAAAATGTCTATCGTTAGAGACTTCGTTAGGGATTTCACAAATATGGGGAAGCGAATTCGCCTGCTGGAAATCCGGTGGGTCGTCGCTCTAGAAGCTTGCCAAAAACGGTCAAAGGGCGGTTCAGGTACAGACTCGGACGTAATAACCTCAGCGAGAGTAAGGAGATTCTCCAGTGCCTTGTCCCGATCGACGAGCGGGTCTGGAGTTGACCACTCCTCGATGGTAAGGCTTCCTTGGGGGATGCCGACTGTGACCGCGGCAAGGGCAGCAAACAGCATTAATAGATGAGGTGGTTGCAGCAAGACAGTCCCCGCCAGCGCGGGAAGGAACGATGTCGTCAACGATTGCATCACCTTATCGAGGTCGTCTATTCGAGAGACGTTAAACGAATGCTTGTATCGATTGTAGAGCGCATCTATTTTCGCGTCTCCCCCATCGTTTACTCCATCCAGTAAAACTCCTATCAATTCCGCCGTGAAGGAATCGTCTAACATCCTGACTCTCTCTTGCGTCGAGAATATGCTGTAGTCTTCCCACACGACTCTCCACTTCTGAGACGCCCCACGCACAGTCCACTTGAAATCGGTTTGATACTTTGCATGCCGCTTTTCTGGTCCGTTTAGCAGTACGGTATAAGAATTGAGGCGCGCAAATACTTCCAGAACATCTTGGTTGCTGGCGTTAATCAGCTGATCGACTGCTATTGGATAAGCAAGGAAGGTTTCCTTTTCTTCTTCGGTCAGCGTGGAATACTTTTTGCCAACGAATTCCTCAGAGCGTTTCGACAGCTTAAATCCATCTTCCGCGAATTCCAATATTGCGCGCAGACGCTGTTGGCCGTCCACGACTTCCCTGACAGATCGCTTGGTAACAACATCAATCTTGGTACGCAAATAAATTTTTGGCATGGGGAGCCGGCGCAAGATCGTATCAATCAGGAACGTTTTGGCTTGCGGCTTCCATACGCTCCCACGTTGAAAGTCGGGGTTCAGGATGAGGCGGTCTTCTCGCTTCCAATCCAGAAAATCTGATATGCGGTATTGCTCTAAAAGGCTCGGTTGCATCTTCGCCTCGGGAATTTGTGGGACGCGCTAATCATAGCTCACCTCCCGTAGGACTTGCTGAGGCAGGGTTGTTCGGGCCAAAATGTTTGGTTTGGAGTCAGGAATGGGGCGGGGCCCCTTGATTTTCTTGTGGCCTTTACGGCACAACTGAAGTGGTGCCCTGACACAAAGCCCATCGGTTTGCGTTTGGGCGATCCCACCCTAGGCGCAAGAGCAAAAGCGCGCCGAGGGTGGGGCACCCCAGTTTTGTGGTGGGTGAGGGTCGCGAAGGGCAACCGCGGATCCCTCGGTCGCCGCGGCGACTCAGGATGACATCGGAGGGTGAGGTGGGTTCGTGCTATCCCACCCTAAACGCATACGCGTTTAGGATGGGGCACCCCGGTTTTGTGATGGGTGAAGATCGCGAAGGGCGACCGCGGATCCCTCGGTCGCCGCGGCGACTCGGGATGACGTGGGGGTGGGGCTCCTGCGATCCCACCCTAGGCGCAAGAGCAAAAGCGCGCCGAGGGTGGGGCACCCCAGT
>CAYOVE010000021.1:0-29345 GCA_964407295.1 uncultured Occallatibacter sp. | reverse complement strand
TGGGTAACCAGATCGCGCCCTTCCACCAGATCGATGCCCATCTGGCGGGCGAGGTAGGTGTGCTCGAAGTACGCGGAGTTGAAGACGCCGGGCGTGAGCAGGACAATGTTGGGCTCAGGCCGGCCCTCGGGCGCGAGCGAGCGCAGAGTGGACAGCAGGACCTGCGGGTAGTGTTCGATGGGTCGAACGCCATAACTCGAAAACAACTGCGGGAAAGTGCGCTTCATGACGCGCCGGTTGGTGAGCATATAGCTCACTCCCGAAGGCACGCGGAGATTGTCTTCAAGGACGACGAATTCGCCAGAGTTAAGGCGGAGCAGATCGGAGCCGACGACCGCGATGTAGACGTTGCGCGGCACCTGAAGCCCGCGCATCTGGCGCCGGTAATGTTTGCAACTGTAGACGAGATCGCGCGGCACAACGCGGTCGGCGAGAATCTTGGCGTCAGAATAGACGTCGCGGAGAAACAGGTTGAGGGCAGTGATCCGTTGCGTGAGCCCGCGTTCAATACATTCCCATTCGGAGGCGGTGATCAGGCGAGGCAGCAAGTCGTAGGGGAAGATGCGCTCGGTGCCTTCTTCACGGCCGTAAACCGTAAATGTGATGCCCTGGGTAAGGAAAGCAAGATCGACCGACTGCTTGCGGCGGCGCAACTCCTCGGCGGGCAATGCGGCAAGGGTCTCAGCGAGCGCGCGGTACTGCGGCCGCACCTCTCCACCGGGCGCGCGCATCTCGTCGTAGGCCTGGTCGAGCGGGTAGTCTCCGAAAAGCGGTTCCAACTCGACTGGGTGGCCTGCGGTCATATGTTCTTGGCGAACTTTCCTGGCGGCGGATTCAGAACCCTGACAGCTAAGTTAGAAGATTCAGGCGGAGTTGCTCCAGTGAACTCGGTGGACTAAGGAGGGCTGCGCCCGGTTCTGTTCTTTTGTTTCTAACACGCCGGTTATAAAGGAGCCATTAGAAATCGACAATCGCCTGAGCGTTGTGAGTGAAAGAAATCGGCGCAGCCGTTGGGGGCTGCGCCGATGGTTTGTCGCTCCTGCGGTCCGCATTCAGGATCGGAGCGGCTGTCCGGACTACTTTGTCGGCACGGTGCTGATTGTCTTCACAATCTGCGCGACGATCTGGTAAGGATCGGCTTCGGAGTTCGGACGGCGATCTTCGAGATAGCCCTTATAACCGTTCTTGATAAAGTTCACAGGCAACCGAACGGAGGCGCCGCGATCGGAGAGACCGTAGCTGAACTTATCGATGGCCTGTGTTTCGTGGAGACCGGTCAGGCGCAGGTGGTTGTCGGGGCCATAGACCGCGATGTGCGCGGCGATATTGTTCTCGAAGGCCTTCATCAGCGCTTCAAGATACTCTTTGCCGCCGACTTCGCGCAGGTACTTGGTAGAGAAGTTGGAGTGCATGCCGGAGCCGTTCCAGTCGCCCTTGATTGGCTTGCAGTAGAGCTCGACGTCCACTTCGTACTTCTCGCAGAGGCGTGCCATCAGATAGCGGGCCATCCACACATCGTCCGCTGCCTTGTGCGAGCCTTTGCCGAAGATCTGGAACTCCCACTGGCCCTTGGCCACTTCAGCGTTGATGCCTTCGTGGTTAATGCCCGCGTGGAGACAGAGGTCCAGGTGTTCCTCAACGATGGTGCGGGCAATGCTGCCCATGTATTTGTAGCCGACGCCGCAGTAGTAAGGGCCCTGAGGAGTGATGGGGTGGCCGTCTTTGGGGAAGCCGAGCGGACGGCCGTCCTTATAGAGAAAGTATTCCTGCTCAAATCCGAACCAGATATCCGGGTCATCGACGGCGGTGGCACGCATGTTTGTGGAATGTGGAGTGCCATCGGGATGCATGACTTCGCTTAGAACCAGATAACCGTCTTTTTTGGCTCCATCGGGATAGAGAGCCACAGGTTTTAGCACGCAGTCGGACTTGCTGCCCTCGGCCTGCATCGTTGAACTGCCGTCAAAACCCCAGAGAGGTAAATCGGCAAGCGTGGGTGGCTTCTCAAATGACTTGATCAGACTTTTGCCGCGCAGATCCGGAACGGGCTTCTTGCCGTCGAGCCAGATGTACTCCAATTTGTACTTTGACATAGGTCTCCTCATGAGTTGGGAATGGTAGGACAGCCCGGCGGAGATTGCGCCTGCGGCCAATTAAGGGATCAACGTCAGAGTAAACCGGCGAAATGCGAATTGCATAAGGATGGCATAAGGAAATGCAGAAATTCTGTGGAAGCAAGATGAGAACGAAGAAACGGACATAGAAACAATCGATTTGAGAGCCGCGAGCCTTTGCCACGAGCCAGAACCCTGTGGGCCGCGCGCCGGAAGAAGAGGACCCAAAGATGGGCATCATTCACACCCCCTTTTCTCCCTTCGTCACGGCCCAGCAGCGGTTCGCGGAGTTCCCGCGCCAGCCGGGAGCCAAACCGCAGCCGCTGCGTTACTCTGGATGATTGGGGGTTCCGGGTCACGATGCACACTCCGCGACTCTTCATACTCGGTATTCTGGCTGCGCAGCTTTTTGCCCTGCCGGAATTGCGCCCGCAGCAGCTCGCGCAGCAGGCTTCCGCCGAGGACTACGTTCGCGCGCACTACACGAAATACGAGTACCGCATCCCCATGCGCGACGGCGTGCGGCTGTTCACGGCGGTGTATGTTCCCAAGACCTCGGCTTTTCCCGACGATCCGGGCCCTTATCCGTTCCTGATGAACCGGACGCCATACGACGTGGAACCGTACGGGGAAGACCACTACCCCGCCGAGCTTGGACCTTCGGACGAATTTGAGAAGTCCGGCTACATCTTTGTCTATCAGGACGTGCGCGGACGCTGGATGAGCGAGGGCACTTTCGTTGAGATGCGGCCGCACATCGACCAAAAGAAATCGCCGCAAGATGTAGACGAATCGTCAGACACCTACGACACGATTGAATTTCTGTTGAAGAATGTTGCCAACAACAACGGCAAAGTGGGCATCTGGGGCATCTCGTATCCGGGGTTCTACACTTCGGCGTCGATCATTGATTCACATCCGGCAATCGCCGCGGCCAGCCCGCAAGCGCCCATGACCGATCTCTTTCTGGGCGACGATTCGTACCACGGCGGGGCCTTCATGATGGCTGCGGGCTTTGAGTTCTATGCGCCGTATTTCCACCCGCAACAGAATCCCGTTCTCCCCAAGGCGGAAGCACCTTTCGATTTCGGCACGCCGGACAGCTACAAGTTCTTTCTGCAAGCTGGAAATGTCGCCAGCCTGGACAGATACCTGGACGGCGCGAGTTGGATGTGGGACGACCAATTCAAGCACGACACCTACGACGACTACTGGCAGTCGCGCGATTTGTCGCGGCACATGAAGAACGTCAAGTGCGCGGTTCTTGTGGTGGGAGGATGGTACGACGCGGAAGATCTCGAAGGACCATACAAAACCTTCAACGCGATACGCAAATTCAACCCCGATACGCCGGTTACGCTGGTGGAAGGGCCGTGGGTGCACGGAGGCTGGGCGCGCAACGACGGCGATCATCTGGGGGACATTCAGTTCAACGCGAAGACCTCACTTTACTTTCGAGCCAACATTCAGTTTCCTTTTTTTGAGCACTATTTGAAAGGTGGAGGCAAGGCGCTGCCCGCGGCGATCGCTTTTGAGACCGGAACCAACGTGTGGCGCCGCTACGACGAATGGCCGCCAAGAAATGCGGTGGCGAAGACGCTTTACTTTCACGCGGGCGGCAGGCTCAGTTTCGATCCGCCGATTGAGGCCGCGAGCACAGACGAGTACCTGAGCGATCCCAATCATCCGGTGCCGTTCGTGGGCTACACCACAGACACGGTGCCGCAGCGCTACATGGTCGACGACCAGCGCTTCGCGAGCTACCGGCCCGACGTACTGGTTTACGAAACTGACCCGCTGACAAAAGATGTTACGATTGCCGGCCCGGTCTCACCGCATTTGAAAGTGGCGAGCTCGGGCACGGATTCCGACTTCGACGTCAAGCTCATCGATGTTTATCCTGACGAAGACGCGGAGAACGTCTCCATGCCGAACAAGCGCGTGATTGACGAAGCGCCAATCCACATGGGGGGCTACGAGGAGTTGCTGCGGGGTGAACCGTTCCGGGCAAAGTTCCGTATGAGCTGGGAGAAGCCGGAGCCCCTTGTGCCAGGCAAAGAAACCGATATCGACTTCACCATGCCCGATCTGTATCACACATTCCGCCGCGGTCATCGCATCATGGTTCAGGTGCAGAGCTCCTGGTTTCCGCTCACCGACCGCAATCCCCAAACTTTCACCGACATTCCCTACGCCAAGCCGGAAGAGTTTCAGAAGGCCACCGAGCAGGTGTTTCACCAAAAGGACGCAGCCTCGGGTGTAGAAGTGTTGGTGCAGCCGCAACCATAACCGCAGGGCGTCAGACGGCGCCAGCGAACCAAAGAGGACCCTATGACTGTTCGAGATCTTCGCTCAGTACTACTCATTCCCGCGTTGCTGATAGCGACGGTGGCGCCGATGTGCGCCGAAGAGGGCATGTGGACGTTCGACAACCCGCCACTTAAGGCCCTGGCCGAGAAGTACAACTTTCACCCGACGCAAGAATGGCTCGATCATTTGCGGCTGTCGAGCGTGCGGCTCAACGACGGCGGCTCAGGATCGTTTGTAAGCCCCAATGGCCTGCTGCTGACGAATCACCACGTGGCGCGCGTTCAACTGCAGAAGAACTCAACGTCAGAGCACGATTATCTGCGCGACGGGTTTTACGCCGCGACAGAGGACCAGGAGATGAAGACTCCCGATCTGGAGATTAACGTTCTGGTAGGCATGCAGGACGTAACCGCGCGGGTGCAGGGCGCAGCCAAGGGCGCCAAGAATGACGCCGAAGCGCTGAAGGCGCGCGACGCTGAGATTGCAGCAATCGAGAAGGAGAGCAAAGACAAAACCGGCTTCCGCTCCGATGTGGTGACACTCTACGACGGCGGCGAGTATTGGCTCTATCAATATAAGGCGTACACCGATGTGCGGCTGGTGTTCGCGCCCGAAGAGCAGGCAGCATTTTTCGGCGGCGATCCGGATAACTTCACCTATCCACGCTACGACCTCGACATGGCGCTATACCGGGTGTACGAAAACGGCAAACCGCTGCATACGGACAACTATTTGAAGTGGAACCCGAAGGGTGCGGCTCCGGGCGATCTGGTGTTTGTTTCAGGCCATCCGGGGTCGACATCGCGCGATGACACGGCGGCTCAACTGACGTTGGAGCGCGAAATTCGCGGGCCAGCGATAGTGGAATATCTTCAGCGGCGCATTGACGCAGCGCAGGAATTTGGAAAGCAGAGCGCGGAAAACCAGGAGAAGGTTGAAAGCACGATCTTCTTTCTGCAGAACAGCCTGAAAGTTTATGTAGGCCGCCAGGAAGCGCTGTCGGATAAGGCCATTCTGGCCAAGAAGCAGGCCGAGGAAGACGACCTCCGTGCCAAGGTCAAAGCGGATCCAGAGTTGGAAAAGGAGTATGGAGACGCATGGGACGAGATTGCAAAGGCCGTAGACCTTTCCAAGCCCGAATTCAAGAAACAACTCTTCCGCCGCGGCGACAGTCAGCTATTCACGCTCGCCATGGAGATTGTGCAGTATGTAGCTGAGGTGAAGAAGCCCGACGGCGAGCGGCTGCCGCAATATCACGAGGCGGGGCTGGACTCTCTGCGATACCAGCTGCTGTCTCCGGCGCCCGTGTATCCGGCGGTGGAAAAGATGTTCATGAAGAATGCCCTGAACCTGGCGAAGGAGCAACTTGGGGCAGACGATGCGTACTTGCAAGCGATCGTGCAGGGCGGCGACATCGACAAGGCCGTGGACGCGCTTGTGGATGGGACCAAACTCGCCGATCCAGCATTCCGGAAGAGCCTGATCGATGGAGGCGAGGCTGCAGTGGCGGCTTCGGACGATCCGATGATTGCGGCCGCGCGCCGTGCGGACCCTGTTTGGCGCGCCAACTATGTATACATGCGCGATAAA
This sequence comes from uncultured Occallatibacter sp., assembly GCA_964407295.1. Classification (GTDB taxonomy): domain Bacteria; phylum Acidobacteriota; class Terriglobia; order Terriglobales; family Acidobacteriaceae; genus Telmatobacter. The sequence goes on along the minus strand of CAYOVE010000021.1, from coordinate 23,331 downwards.
GTCGCCAGCGTATTCGATGCCGGAGGCGAGAAGCTGGGCAAGGCTCGCTTCGCGGTCTATGGCAAGAACGCGTATCCCGACGCGACATTTACGCTGCGGCTGAGCTATGGCACGGTCGATGGATTTCCGTACAACGGAACGATCGCTCCGCCGTTTACGACGTTTTACGGGCTGTACGATCGCGCGGCAAGCTTCAGCGACAAGGCCCCGTGGAATCTAACGCCGAAGGAAGAGGCGGCACGGGACAAGCTCGATCTGTCGAAACCGCTCGACTTTGTCACCACGAACGACATCATAGGCGGCAACTCCGGCTCCCCAGTTGTGGACCGCGACGGTGAGTTAGTGGGGCTGGTTTTTGACGGAAACATCGAGTCGCTGGCGGGAGACTTCGTTTACGATGGCACAAAGAATCGCGGCGTCGCGGTTCACTCTGCCGGGATGCTCGAGGCCCTGCGCAAGATTTATGGGGTGGGAGCACTGGCCGATGAGCTCGAGGGGAAGCAGTAAATTGGAAGGCTGAAGAAGGCGGGAGCCGCGTGCTCCCGCTTTTTCATTTCAGGGCAAGAGTGCGGCATAGAATTCAAGAAATTGGCTCGATTCGACGTACAATCAAAGTGGCCGGAAGACTGCGGAGAGGTGGCCGAGCGGTTGATGGCTCCGGTCTTGAAAACCGGCATACCTGAAAGGGTATCGGGGGTTCGAATCCCTCCCTCTCCGCCAAGTATATTTAGAATCAGTAATTCACGAGACAAATCTCCCCAACATCCCCGAATTGTCCGGCAATTTCGCTAGATCCTTGATCAGTATGGAACGGGAGATCGTTCTCCGATAATGCGGATGTGCGCCGTTTTGACGGCACTTCTCTGTTGGCCAAACTTGCAGTTCCGTTTCGATGCGTATTGCAGTGATTGCATGATCCGGCTGTGCGCGATATCGTCTGCATCGAGAAAGCCCAAGCAGCCCGATGGCTGCTTGAGGAGTTGGCAGATTGAAGAATTGGCGTGCTCGTTACGCGGACTTTTTGGACAGGCCGAACGACTGCTCGCGCCAGTCCAGTGGGATCGCGGCGAGCAGATCGTTGAGCGGGAGGGGCAGTGATTCGGGCCGAGTCATCAGCTTCTCGATTGACTGCGGGCTCAGTTGAGCCAACTTCATCGGCACACGAATAAAGCGGGGTGACACGCCATCGGCGGCGGCCAATTGCGCGATATTCGTAGCTTTGCCTGTTGTGATTTGTTCGTACCATTGGCGTGCGCGAGCGATGGCTTTCAGAATGGCCTGACGACTCGCCTCTGTCGTGATGTTTGTATTGCCGACGATCAGGCGCAGGGCACGGCCCTGGGAAATGTGGCGGAAGGGGCATTCGATCGAGGCTATAAGCTGCACGTGGGCCTTCGGTGTGCCGGCAGCGTTTCCGGCTCGGCTCTCAGTCATTGGAGTATTGTTACCGAGAAGTTGTTGGATAAATTGATTCACGCGGATTCGGATTTCCACCCGGGTTGGGTGGATGATGACGCGGTCAATGACCGCGCGGAGGAAATGCTCTCGGTCGGCTCCGCTGAGGGATTGCCAGGTCGCTGCGGTTGATGTAGCGCGGGCGACAATCCTAGTGAAGAAGCCGGCAGGTTGATTTGCCTCCTCCTGGGCATTATCCCTGATGCTTGCGACCAGGTCATCCGGATCGCGAAGAAGTTTCAGAAAGCGTTCGATGACGGCATTTTCTATATCAGGCGCCGGGATGCGCGTGGGGGTCTCGATCTTCTCTGTCTTTTTGATGACTGCCTGTGAGGTGTAGTAGCGGTATCGGCGGCCGTTCTTCGCCGCGTGGGTTGGGGTATAGAGCGTGCCTTGAGCGTCGAAGAGAAGTACGGTAAAGAGGCTGGATTTGGTTGCCCGCGGTTTTCGTTTGCCGCCCTGGCGATTCGCGGCGAGCAGCGCCTGCACCTTATCCCAGGTCTCGGAATCGAGGATCGCCTGGTGCTGGCCAGGGTAGGTTTCTGTTTTGTGACGGGTGACGCCGATGTACAGAGGGTTGTGCAGCATCGAGTAAAGTGGACCCCTGAAGAAATGATTGCCACCCTTGCTGCGGATATCGTTTTCACGCAACCAATCCCGGAGGATGGTGACGTTGCCCAACCGCAGAAATTGATTGAAGATTGTACGCACGGTTGTGGCTTCCGCTTCGTTGATCTGTAACTGGCGGTCGTGCACGTCGTAGCCAAGTGGGACGTTACCGTGCAACGTTCACTGCGGAAGTCCGAGGAATCGATCCCCGTTCAGGATCTCCAAAAAACAGCCTGAACGGCGCCAACTAGACCTGTAACAAAGGGCTCAGAGAACCCACCCCGTAAACCACACAAAAAACATGGCCGGATCTCAACGATCCGGCCGTGTCAAAAGGTGTACCTTCACGAACAGGACAATCCAGAGAAACCATCAGCTGATGTCAACGTTATAAGTGATCCCTGAATGAAACGCAGCGTTTTCGCTCCTATCCTGTATGGACGCGAACAACAGGGAAACAGGAATTGATCCCGCGCTCAACGCGAACGAAACTTGTGCCGCCTCTTACGGTTCCTGGATGGTGAACGTAATGGTCTGATTGAGCCCCGGGCCCGTGAGTGTAACCGAGGCCTGATAGGTTCCAGCAGGCGGCGTCGGCGGCCCACTCTTCCCAGCGCACGACGTAATCAGAGGCAGGCCGCAGAGCGCGATCAGCAGCAACAGGACTCCCCGCTTCGATCTCCCCTTCTTCCGGCGGAAGACAAAGATACCTGCCGGCAGCCACAGCACAGCGCCCAGGGCCACTCCTCCGGACGACCCAGCCCAAGGCCGGGAGTTCCGCTCAAGAGAAGCATTCGTATCCGTGACGGGCTCGATAGTCAGCGTTGTGCTGGCTGTGCTGCTGGAGGCGAAGTTCAGGGTGCTGGGGCTGAAGCTGCATGAAATGTACTTCGAAAGGCTTGCCGGGAGGTTGCATTCAAGCGCGATCATGCCAGAGAAATCCGTCGCAGTGCATGTAATTTGCGCTGTTGCCTTGTCACCCGACAGGGTAACCGTGGGGATGGTGCAGCTCACGCTGGGCGGGGGAAGCGCGATTCCCGAAAGTTGCACTTGTTGCGGACTGCCGCCGGCGGTGTCGTTCACATTCAGCGTAGCTGTTTCAGAGCCGACCGAGAGGCTGGGTGTGAACTTGACGCTGATTACGCAATTGGATCCGGCTGCGACGCTCGCGCCGCACGGATTGGTTTGCGAGAAGTCCGTGGCATTCGCTCCTGTGATATTAATGCCCGTTCCGGTGATGCTGAGTGCGGCGCTTCCGGTGTTGGAGAGCGTAACGGTCTGGGCCGCGGAAGACGTGCCCGATGGCTGCGCAGTGAAGGCCAGAGAAGTGGGGCTTAAGCTGGCGATCGGCGCGGCAGCCGAGACTGTGAGGGGGAAGTTTGCGGAATTCGAGTTTCCGACTGAGTCTTTGATTGTCACGGTGACGGTGAAATCTCCGTCAACAGTGGGAGTGCCGGAGAGAACGCCACCGGGTGACATTGTCAATCCCGCAGGCTGTTCTGTTGCGCTCCACGTGTAACCCATGCCGCTGCCGCCGCTGGCCGCGAACGTGGTGCTGTATGGCACGCCGTCAATACCGCTCGGCAGAGGAGCTGCGGTGGTGATGATCAGGCTCGTCGTAACGCTCACGCTGTCCGTGACCGTGATCGACTCGGAGTCGACGACGTCGGGGAATGTCACGGAATCGATTACAGAGATGGTCTCGTTGTCCGTCACCATGGCGGGCGCGGAAACAGAGCTACTGCAGGTGACTGAGATGTTGCTGATGTTGGCCGAAGCGACCGTGCCCGTGCCGTTGGTGACTGTACAAGTCTCCCCGGTGGGCTGCGTGCCTACGGTGACGGCATAACTCGCATCTGAGGCCAACGAGGTCGGGAAGATAAAGCTGGCTGCCGGATAGGTGACGGTCACGGAGTCACCCCCGTTATCGAGCAAGGTCACCGAAGTTCCGCTGGCCAGGCCGCTCACACTTCCGCTGATGGTGTAGGTCGCGTTGGCTGTGCAGGTAACCGAGACGTTACCGATGTTAGCCGAAGCAACAGTGCCCGTGCCGTTGGTGACTGTGCAAGTCTCCCCAGCGGGCTGCGTGCCAACGGTGACGGCATACATTGCGCCTGAATTCAGCGCCGTGGGGAAGGTGAAGCTGGTCGCCGGATAGGTGACCGTCTCTCGGTCGCCGCCGTTGTCGAGCAGCGTCACCGATGCTCCGCTCGCCAGGCCGCTCACACTTCCGCCGATGGTGTAAGTTGGAGTGCTACTGCAGCCCGGAGGGGGAGCAACGTAGTCGATGGCCCCGGAATTAATCGCGTAGACGTAGCCCGAGGTTGCGTTGATAACCGGATAACCGATCGATGAGGGATTCGCGGAGCTGCCGGCAACTTGAGTCAGCGAGAGAGGCGTACCTGCACAGAGGGGCGACGTAAAGGCGAGACCGCCGGATGAATAGATGCTCGCCGACAGTGCCAGTTCAGTGGACACCGGGTTATAGTTCATCCGGCTCCAGGGCACTGATTCGCCCAGATTCGGCATGGCTGTGCTGGAGCTGAGCACGGTTTCCTGAGGGCTGGCTGCGGGAGAAAGGTTGTATTTGAGCAGCAACCCGGGAGTCGTCAACGAACCTGAATTAAATCCAAATACGTACACCGCGTTGTTGGCGGTATCTATGTCGGCACCGCCGATGGCCGTGTATTGAGAGACAGCGGAGATTGTGGAGAGCCCGGCGCCTGGCGTAATGCCGGAGTTGTTGAAGAAGCTGAATTTCGTGGTGTCGAGAATGGTGATGGGCACGCTGAGATTGGCAGAGGCGCTGGGGTTCTCATTCACAAGCACAAGCTTGCCCGCGCCGTTGTCCAGCAGCGTTCCAGCGTAGAGATGCGTGGTCACGCTTCCGTTTATGTAATCCGTAATGCGCAGCAGATTGTTCGCAGGCGTTGCACTGTGAGTTGGGTCGTAGACAAAAAAGCCCCCCGTCGCATACGTTCCAACAGTTCCGTAAGCGGACGCGCCCAGATCGTTGATATAGAGCTGATGATTCGACGGGTCGATGACCATCGGTCCGTATTGGACAGAGTAATCGAGGGTGAGCTCGACGGGCGTGGGCAGCGAAGAGGCAGACCAGGGAGCAGTGGGCACAACGTAAAGCGCATCGGTGATTCCGCCGCCATACGCCATCATGACGTACATGTTCCCCAGTTGCGCAGAGAATGCCGTCGTGTCTACGTCCATCTGCATGGTCCCATACGAGGCGCCACTGAGCTGCAGCAACGGACCCTGGGTGCAGGCGCCAGTCGTCTGGTTGATCGATTCGTAGGCCGCGTAGAGCCCTTTGCCGGTGAGCATCGCCAGATAAATATTGCTATTAGCGAAGTCCACATAGACCGCTCCGCTGGTGACACCGCTGCCCAGGCTGGCGAATGCCGGGCACCCCTGGCCAGGCAATATCGCGCCGTCCAGTAGCAAGCTCACCGAAGAATCGCCGTTCAATACCGCGTTGTAGTTCAGCCCCGAGGTATTGTTTGGATTGACGGCGATGGCATTGCTTGCGCCGCTGACCGTGCCGAGTATCGGAATCGAGCCTTGCACGACGGTCAGCGGAGCCGTGTTGCTGCTTGCCTGGTTTAACTCGTCGCCGGAGTAAGCCGCCGCGATGGTGTAACTCCCGGCAGAATCCTCGACGAAATTGCACACCGCCTGCCAGCTACCCATGTTGTTGGTGATGCTGACCGCCGAGCAGAGCGTAACAGGAGAGAATGATCCGGAGGGCGTAGCCGCAAAATTGACGGTTCCCGTCACGTTGGAGATGGCGCCAGAGGGGGTGATCGTCGCTGTCGCCGTAAGCGTCGCCCCGGTGGTCGGATTCGGGCTGAGAGCGATCGCAAGCTTGGTCGTCGCGGGCTCGGTAAACACACCCTGCTCAACATGGCTGGCGATTTGCATGCCGCTGACCGTGGCCACCTCGATGGCGTTGATCGTTGTGAATTCGCCCACGGTAAGACCCACCATGCAGGGCGAGCTGCATGGGGTTGATTCCAGTCCAGGCGGCGTTCCGTCCAGGGTGTAGTAGACCGCATCACCACTGTTCGCGGCGCTGATCGTAACCGACTGCGCTCCCGAGGCCTGGCTAAGGAGCGGCTCTGGGGTTGGTGTCCACTGGGGTGTATTGATCAACCAGAGTTGCCCATTCACTTCGTCCAGGAGATATGCGGCTTGAGCGCTGGAATTTACGAAAAGATGGCCGCCGCCGTTGCTGGGGATCGGTGCGGAGAGCGTCACTTTCTGCGTTCCGGCATCCCAGAGTCTCACAAATCCGCCGTCTGTGGCATCGGATCCCGAGATCCAGGCCTGGTAGCTTGAGGTGTCCGGTTCGGCATCGAAGATGTGTGGCGACGACGGCGTGGCACCGGAGCCGAAGACCGGAATGGTTACCGAACGGAGCGTATTGTTTTCCGCCTGCACGCCGTCGATGCCGGTAACCATCGCTGCGTTAGACGACGGATCGCTGAGAAGGCCGTCGAAGTCGGTGACGTAGAAGGCCCGATTCGGGATGTCGAGCGAAGTGGTCAGTGGAGGCCAGGTGTACAGAACCGGTGCGGTGACGAAAGTTGGATCGAACTGGAAGATGTCGTAGACATAGTAGCCCTGGCCTGACCCAGGATTGATAGAGGCCGCTCCGGAGGCGATGAGGCTTCCGGTTAAAGGATCCGCCGCAATGGAATTGGCGATGAAAGCGGGCTGGAGGATCTCCTCGTTGGCGGGGAACGTTGTTTTGGACACGGTGAGCACGCCGGTGACGGGATCGGGCGTCATGGTGATGAACGCTTCTTGCTGAGCACCGCCCGCGCCGGAGTCCGCGACGGCATACACAACGTCGGTAGCTGCATCCACGCTGAGAGAATTGGCCGGATAACCGGCATTGCCGATCAGTTGCGGCGACGTTCCCCCGCGCACGGCGCTCACCTTGGTTGCATTGGGACCGCCGGCGTACACCTCGTTCAGCGACGTGTCGATGGCTACCAGGCTGGCGTTAGGATTGTCGAGCGCGACGCTTCCCGCAACGGTGTGCGTGGAGCCGTTAATGACGTAGAGATTTCCGTCGGTTGTGTTGCTGACATAGACGAGGTTGCGCGTGGAGTCTACTACCATCGTGAGTGCCGAGCCAAAGGCAGCTTGCCCTGCGGCTCCCACGGAAATCGAGGCGATGAGGCGCTCAAAACCGGGACTGATGACATTCGCTCCGGTGTTGATCACGTTGACCGTATTTGTGCCCGTCACGTAGTAGAAATCGCCGGTGATCGGGTTCAGAGCGCCTTGCAGCGAGCCGTAAGTTGCGCTTGAACTTTGCGGCGCGCTCTGGGGGACCAGATTCAGCGCCGAGGGACCGGCGGTGAGCGAATGAATCCTTCGCACACGCATGTTTCCTGAGTCGGCCAGGTAAATGTCGCTGTTGGTCGGGTCGAGCGCGATGCCTGTTACGCCATAGACCTCGGCTTGCGTGCTCAGGCCTCCGTCTCCGTAATAGCCGAGCGAGCCGGTGCCGGCGATGATCGTCGTCGTGCCATCCGGCTGCACATAATCCACATACGAGGCGAGCTCGTAGCTTTGCGCTCCTTGGGCGATGTAGAAATTGCCGCTGGAGTCGATGGCCAGGGCGCTGGGATTGTTGAAGGTGTTGTTGCTCGAAAGCCCTGTGGCGTTCTGGGTTATATCCCAAATGCTGCCGAAGTCGAACATCGGCCTGCCCAGCCAGCCTTCCCCTGCCTGGCCCGCAAGGAGTCCGTACAAGTCGCCGTTGATCGGATTGACCGCAAGAGCGGTATATGCCTGATCGAAGAGGCCACTGACCGGCGCGCCCGTGGTCCAGCCGCCGCCGGCGACCGGCGAAAACTCGTTCACGTTGCTGGCAAAACCGCCATCCGCGACATAGAAGTAGGAACTGACATAGACATTCCCCGCTGCATCGCAGGCAACGGCTGCAGGATGCAGCGGCCCGGCGCCGGCCCCTCCTCCCGTGCTCGGTAGCGGCAGTGCGGAGAGGCTGCCGCCTGAACTCACTTCGTCAACGGTTCCTCCGGTGTCGTTTACTCCTCCGCCAACCACAAACGGATCGAGACCGTTGGACGCAATAAAAACATTGCCGTTACACTGCGCAACCGCAACAGGATAGGCCAGAGGCGTGGGGCCGGTGCAGGAGTACTGCGTACTTGGAAGAATCCCGGCGAAGACGCTGGTCGCGCCATAGCGCGTCTTCCATACGACGCAGTTGTACGGGTCGGCGGTGTAGATGTTGCCTGCGGTATCGACCGCCACGCCGGTGGGCTCGAGCAACGATGCTCCGCTCACACTGCTGTCGTTGAGCGACGGACCCGCAGCTGTGGTGATTACCCCCGCCTGCGCGCGCAAGAGGGGAGCACAAAGCAGGAGCAGCGCAACCGCGAAAGCGGAAACGTATCGGAGGAGTTTTCGCTCGCCGAATTCGTCAGCGCAAGCCTTCGCCGTAATTGCATAACGAATTGTCGTTGGCCGTGTGCCCATCTCGCTTCCTCCTCGCCTGACTGCGCGCCGGATTTGATTGCCGCTCGCCGGGGTTTATTGGAAGCTGATGGTGACGGTGACGCTGATGTCTTGGCCGGGATTGTAGGGCACCGGCGCTGTCGCAGTGCCCGCGGGCCCGTTAAGGAGCCGCTCAGTGAGGAGACTCAGTGCATCCGGAAAAATAGTCAGGCCGGCTACGGTAGTTACGTTCGCGTTGAAAGGCAATGAACAGTTGGCTGTGGTGATGCTTGAATCACAGGTCATAAACACTGTCTCGACGTCGGTGACGTTGCCGGCAGATGTCGACGTGACCGTGACGTTTCCTATGATCTGAACGCTGGAACCGGATGCGGCGTTTTGCATCCATGTGGGCGCAGCGACCGTTAGGTTGGTTGAACATGGGCGGGTCTGACCGGTCGGCGGGTAGGTCTGACTGTTCGAGTAATTTTCCTGAAAAATGAGGCATTCGGCGGTAAGAAGGCTCACAACCCCATTCGAGCTTTGAGGAGTGAGCAGGCAGGTTGTTCCGGTGGGAGAGCCTCCCGAGCTGAGACTAACCCCCGACCCGCTGCTGGATGCCATCGGGAGACAGGGGCCCGTTTGGGTCGAAGGAAAGTAAATGTAAGTATTGTTACCAGGTTGGTTCGCGGCGCCTACACCCAGGCTCGCCGTCGCGCCATTCAGCAACACCGAAAGGCCGCCTGGGGAGTTGTTGCCGGCGAGGAGGCTGGCGATATAAGCCATGCCGGACGGCTGGATTGCGTTTTCAAACTCTCGCCGCGCAGTCACTGTTCCATCGGGATTCCTCACCTCGATCACCCAGTGGCCGTGAACCTGGATGCCCTCGTGGTTTCCACGGGGTTGACGTTTGCCCGGCGCGGCCGGTTGCGCAGCCATCGCAGGCGTTGCGAGGGGAGAAGCGGCCTTTGGCGCGGTCTGGACCGCGCTGCCATCCGCCTGGGCATGGGAGATCCCAGCCACGCCAAGAAGGAAAACCGATAGAGCCGCCAGACGGACTCCGTAACGAGCAAGACCTTTGAGGACACTCAGCTTCATACGACCTCCATGAGCGCTCGCCGCGGGCTGTGGCGATGACCTTGTATCGGGTCAGTTCCGGGGTGCGGGCGGCAACTTGCGCAAAGTGTGCTCCATGAATGCAGTACGGGCAATAGACTCAGCCTGAAGCCTGTCTGTACTTCCTCTGTACCGATCCTGATTGCGGACGCTGTGGACCCGGTGTAGGCTGTAAGCAAAGTACTTAGTCTTTCCCCCAGGCCTAACCTTCCGTGACGAAGAATGGGGCCCATGCCAATCCGTTCGATTCTCAAGTTCGGACCGTTTGAGGTCGACCCCTCGCTGGGAGAGCTGCGCAAAGACGGGGTCCGGATCCCTATCCAGGAGAAACCCCTGCGCGTGCTCACCGCCCTCATGGAGCGCCGCGGAGATTTGGTCACGCGGGCCGAGCTGCACCAGCGCTTGTGGCAGGGCGAGACTTTTGTCGACTTCGACACCGGGCTGAATACCGCTGTGCGCAAGCTGCGCTCCGCGCTCGGCGATGAATCTGAATCGCCCCGCTACATCGAGACATTTCCCAAGCGGGGTTACCGCTTTCTCGCAGCAGTGGAATCTGTCAATGGAACTACAGGCACACTGAATGGCAACCCGCCAAGTGCGGTAACGCTGGTGGGTCCCGCGCAGGGTGCGCTCAACGGGGCGATCGCAAGCAAGGCACCGTTCTCCGCCGCCCACGTGCCACGCATGCGGCGCTGGCTCAGAAGAGTCGCTCTTCTCGTTGCGGCCATGCTGGTTACAGTGAGCGGCGTAGTTGCGTGGCTCACCTACAGCCGCCCTGTTTACTCCTTCGACTCACGCGATTCTGTGCTGATTGCAGATTTTGAAAATCAAACCGGCGATCCAAGATTCGATCAGGCTTTACAGACCGCGTTTACCGTCAGCATGGAGCAGTCGCGCCACGCCAACGTCTTTCCACGAGCCAGACTCGCTTCAGTCCTGGCGCTTATGGGTAAGGCTTCCGACCAGAGAGTTACACCGGCCATTGGGCGCGAAATCTGTCAACGGGAAAACATCCGTGGGCTCATTGTTTCCAGCATTACGCGCACCGGGGAAGAGTACGCGCTTTCCGCCGAATTGATCGATCCGCAGACGGGTGACACGGTTCGCTCTTATTCAGAGCGTTCCTACGGCGAAGGCCATATTCTTGACGCTCTCGATGTGATCGCATCTGACGTCCGCTATGACCTGGGTGAGTCGCTGTACCAGATCCACAAGAATACAAAGCCACTGCCTCAAGTCACCACTTCTTCGCTAGATGCGCTACGTGAATTTGCGGATGGCTCGGTGCAATGGCACCAGGGAAGGTATCAGGACGCCGTTACACTTTTTCGCGCCGCCGTTCAGGCAGATCCTGGCTTCGCCATGGCTCACGCGGCCTTGGGAAATGCGTATTACAGCTTCATCTACAACGATTCGCAAAAAGGAGGAGAGGAATACCAAAAGGCTCTGGCGCTCGAATCTAGAACGACAGAACGCGAGCGAATGAATATTGAAGTTAATTATGCCGATAGCGAGGGGCATTTCGACGAAGCGGAGAGGCTCTATCGAGATTATCTCAATCGTTACCCGGACGACTGGACCATACTCGGAAACTTTGCGCAACTCTTGCGCACTCATGGGCACGCCGATGAGGCGATCCTGCAGTACAAGGAAATGCTCCGAGTGGCTCCCGATGACGCAAGGACCAACGTCGAGCTGGCCACTGCATATAAGACACTGGGACGTTTTCAAGATTCGATCGCAGCATATACGCGGGCGATTCAGATTGATCCTGCCTACCTGAATTCGGGCGATGTCAGCCGCGAGTACGGCATAGCGCTGATTCAGAATGGAGAGCCTCAAAAAGCTGAAGCGCTCTTCAACTCGCTGCTGGGGAATACGGCAACGCGAGAGAGCGGCTTGCGTTCTCTGGCTCTCTTCGATCTCTACTATGGAAAGTATGCGAGCGCACGGAGTTACCTTGAAGAGGCACTGAGTCTCGATCAGGCCCTGAAAAGTGAACCCGTGAGTGTCATGCGAGAACACTTACAGTTGGCAATTCTGGCGGAAGGCGAAGGTGATGCACCTACAGTGAAGCGCCAGCTCGATTCCGCGATGGCAAATTTTAAAGCGATCTCTCCGAAAGTGATTCTTGGCACGTGGATCGGTTCTGAGTATGCGAGAGCTGGTTTAACGCGCCGGGCAGAGGAAATTCAGAACGTCGTTGGGCCGCTCGTAGACGGCAAGAATTCAAAGCAAGTCGCGTACGAGCACTATTTGCAAGGAGAGATCGCGCTGTTACACGGCGAAGACGATAAGGCAATTCAGCTTTTCAGCCTTTCGGATCAGGAATACAGCACACCTTTCAGCTCGGAAGGATTGGCGCGCGCGTACCAGCACTCTGGAGACATGAGTCACGCGATTGGTCAATATGAGAGATTCCTGGCCAGCGCGGATTACGGTCTGCTATGGGAGCCGCAGCAGAGATGGATCGCGGCACACTACACTCTGGCCGCTGATGAACTGGCCATTGGAAATTCTGCAAAAGCAAGAGAGGCGCTCGATCCACTGCTCGCATTGTGGAAGGATGCCGATCCTGACCTGCCTCTGAGGAAGCAAGCCATTTCGCTAAGCCAACATCTAAAGTAGTTTTGGAGGCATAAGGTTTGTGACGCAACAATTCACCTCACGCTCGGCACCGCCACCTGCGGGTGTTCCACGCACTCAATTTCCCGGCTATCGTGAAGGCCCAAGATCAAATTTGGTTCTATGTAGTAGTGGGAATTCGGGGCGTTTTTTGGCGACAAGCTTATATAACAATTTGCAAATTTTCGCTGCTCGAAGCCGTAACAGGGATTTTCAATTCCCTGTTACTTCAAAATAGATCCCTGTTCTTCTTGAGCCTGGAAGGCCAGCCAGAGCGAGCTAAGCACTGTCAATTGTGCAGCATGCAGTGCGGCACCACGTGTGACCGAGTCCCAAAATATCAAGATTTCCCTGTAAAATTCCCTGTTAGCAGGGAATTTGAACCAGAGAACGGTTTGCAGGAGACTCAATCCACCGCCAGACATATTTAGAATCAATAGTTTACAAGACGAATCCACCCAACACCCCGGATTGCCCGGCAATTTCGCTAAGTCCTCGATCAACATGGAACTGGAGATCGTTCTCCGATAGTGAAGATGTTTTAGAAAGCGCTCGATGACGGCAAATTACTGAAGTAGTCATTGACGATTAGCCGGCGATACATCCGGAACAACTCCGACACATCGAAAAATTAATTCTCACAAGCCTATTTGTCAGGGCCGATATGCGTCGGTGAGTGCATTGGCGATTATGCGTTCGTCGACACACGGCCCACACCGCCGGGGCGGCTGCTTGCTGAATGGACCCTTGTTTTACCGCCTCTTTCATCGGCCTGGATTACCGCCCGTTCCATTTCGCCAGTTTCAGAATGGGTCTGTTCAGCAACGGGATTTCCAGCAAAAGATCACGAGGTTTTGACGCAGTTTTCATCCTCCTGCCCCTGAATCGACCCTATCGTTAACCCATCGACCCGCTGCGATGTTTCCGCTTCTCGCTAGTTTCGCCCGGATCAATTTGCACATTCGAGGTGCATCATGGTCGCTCCTGCTCTCCCCGATCTCAGCCCGGAAGGCTCGCTGAAAACCCAAAGAACAGCCGCTGGCTCCGAGGCCCTAGCGCATTCCTTCCTCGACAACCTGTTTTTTGTGCAAGGCCGCTCGCGCGACCGCGCCACCGTCAATGATTTATACATGGCCCTCGCGCACACCGTTCGCGACCGCCTCGTTGAGCGCTGGATTCAGACGATTCTCAACTATCGGGCGCAGGATGTTCGTGTTGTCTGTTATCTCTCTGCTGAATTCCTCACTGGTCCGCATCTGGCCAACAATCTCATCAACCTCGGCATCTACGAAGAAACAGAAGAGGCGATGCATAAACTCGGCCTCGATCTGGAAACGCTCATCGAGCAGGAAGCGGAGCCCGGCCTCGGTAACGGCGGTCTCGGCCGTCTTGCATCCTGCTACATGGATTCCCTTGCCACCCTGGACATTCCCGCCATCGGCTACGGCATCCGTTACGAGTACGGCATCTTCGATCAGCAGATCCGCGACGGCTGGCAAGTTGAGGCCACAGACAAATGGCTCCGCCTGGGCAACCCCTGGAGCCTTGAGCGGCCTGAAGACGCCTTTGAAGTTCAATTCGGCGGTCGCACTGAGAAGTACACTGACGGCAACGGCCATTTTCGCGTCCGCTGGATTCCCCAAAAGCTTGTTCGCGGGATTCCAAACGACACGCCCATCCTTGGCTACCGCACCAACACCGCCAACACCATGCGCCTGTGGTCCGCGCAGGCCGTCGAGTCCTTCAACTTCGAAAGCTTCAATACCGGCGACTTCTTCGGCGCAGTCCATGACAAGGTCGACTCCGAAAACATCTCCAAGATTCTTTACCCCAATGACGAAGAGCTTCAGGGCAAACAACTGCGGCTCGAGCAGCAGTTTTTCTTCGTCTCCTGTTCCTTACAGCACATCGTCAAAATCCAAAAAACCGCACAGCGCCCTCTCGCCGACCTGCATCGCACCTTCACCATTCAGATGAACGACACCCATCCGGCCATCGCCGTTGCCGAGTTGATGCGCCTTCTGGTCGACGAGAACTCGATGGATTGGGACACCGCCTGGAACGTCACCACGCACTCGCTGTCCTACACTAATCACACGCTGATGCCCGAGGCCCTCGAGAAGTGGCCAGTAACTCTCTTCGGCGCCCTGCTGCCGCGCCATCTTGAAATCATTGAAGAGATCAACCGCCGCCACCTCGACAACGTCCGTTCGCATTTTCCCGGTGACGAAGCGCGCCTGAGCCGCTTATCCCTCATCGACGAGAGCGGAGATCGTTACGTCCGTATGGCTCATCTCGCCGTCGTCGGCAGCCACGCCGTCAACGGTGTCGCCGCGCTGCATACTGAGCTGCTCAAAACGCGCCTGCTCGGTGATTTCCATGACCTCACGCCCGAGAAATTCAGCAACAAAACCAATGGCGTCACGCCGCGCCGCTGGATGGTTCTCGCCAATCCGCATCTTGCTCGCCTTATCACCTCACGCCTCGGCCACAGTTGGATTCACGACCTCGAGAAGCTGCGCAAGCTCGAATCCTTCGCAGACGACCCCGAGTTCACGCGCGAGTGGCGCGCTATCAAGCACCACAACAAGCAGCGCCTCGCCGCCTACATCCACCAGGTCCTCGGCATCGCCGTCGATCCCAATTCCATGTTCGACACGCTCGTCAAGCGCCTGCATGAATACAAGCGCCAGCACCTCAAGGTCCTCCACATCCTCACTCTCTACAAACGTATCCAGCAAAATCCCGATATTGCCATGCAGCCCAGAACCTTTCTCTTCGGCGGCAAGGCCGCGCCCGGCTATCGCATGGCCAAGCTCATCATTAAGCTCATCCACTCCGTCGCCGCGGTCGTGCATGGCGATCCCCTCGTCCGTGACCGCCTCAAGATCGTCTTCCTGCCCAACTTCAACGTCAAGCTTGGCCATCGCGTCTATCCCGCCGCCGACCTTTCTGAACAGATTTCCCTCGCCGGCCTTGAAGCCTCCGGCACCGGCAACATGAAGTTTGCCATGAACGGCGCGCTTACCATCGGCACCCTCGACGGCGCCAACATCGAAATCCGCGAGGAGGTCGGAGCCGACAATTTCTTCCTGTTTGGACTCAGTGCGCAAGAAGTCGAGCAGAAAAAGGCCGAGGGCTACAATCCCCGCGCCTGGTACGAAGCCAACAGCCATCTGCGCGAGATTCTCGACGCACTCGCCGGTGGCGAATTCTCGCACGGCGATCCCGCGCTCTTCGAGCCGCTCGTCCAGTCTCTACTTTCGAGCGATCCTTACATGCTGCTCGCCGACTATCAGTCCTATGTCGATTGTCAAGATCGTGTCGATGAGGCCTACCATGACGCCGATCACTGGACGCGCATGTCCATCCTCAATGTCGCGCGCAGCGGTAAATTCTCATCCGACCGCGCCATCCGCGACTATTGCGCCGACATCTGGAAGACCTGGCCCGTCAAGATTGAGATTTAAATAGTTAAATTACATCCCCTGCCTTAGAAAAACGCTGACCGCCGCCGCCACAGCCCCACGGGTACCTTCTGATCCGTGGGGTGCCCGCCTCAGTCCCCTCATCCCTAAGTCCCTAGTACCTTATTCCCTGTTCTCGATGGATGGTTTGAACGAAAGAGGGCCATGAACAGGAGAAGTCCGCGCTGCTGCAGCCGGGAACAAAGAGGGGAACGCGCTGGGGAGGGTTCTCCAGCGAAAGTGAAGCGGCTGAGCGCATCTGTTCGAGAGTCTGGCTGGTGAAATAGGTTCGGACCAGATATCCGCCGTTCGTACGAGACCGCCAAAGCTCGAAGATCAGTGCTGCACCTGGGGGCGTATCATCTCGACGTCCGTCGGCAATCCAGTCCAGGTTGAGCAGCCCTGCGACATTGGCCAGATTGGTATCATGCCCGACAAGTATGAGCGCGCGATCGGAGGGTTTGCTTAGCGCTCCTGGAATTCGCTTCCCACTCATGGCTTGTTCAAGAGAGGAGCGAATCTGGTCGAGGAGTTTGGCAGCCTGAATGCGGGCGATGGCCGGTGTTCGCGCGGTGAAGTCTTCCGCCGCCGTGTGAAGGACTAGCAGCGAACGGAGTTTGGCTCCGTCCACGCAACCCCAGCCCACGTTGGCGTTGTCCATGCCTTGAGCGTATTCGAGCAGCAGATTTTCGGTGAGCGTTGCGGCAGTGTTGAGTGGGCCCTTCAACTCGGCACGATGACTTTCCTGGACTCCCGATAAGGTAGCCGGAACAGCGAAAAGAGAAATGCGAGGCTTTGGATCGGATGCGCTCGCGCCGCAAGTCGCAAGAAGTTTGTCGAGCGCAGAGAGTTGGGGGCGGTAGGTCTCAGTGAGGTTGTCGGGATTGCCTCCAATGCGGCCTGCAATCGCTGCGGCCTCCAGGGATGATTCTCCAGGGTTTCTGCCCACTCGGCTTGAGTGGAAGAGCGGGTCCGGTGTTCCTTCGGGGAGGCCGCGTACGGAAGTCGCGCATCCCGGGAAAAATCCCGCAGCCAGCGCTTTGCCCGTCTCTCTTGTGCGCTGGTCGGAATCCGAGTAGAAAGTCACTCGACCCGCGTCCGCGCAACCGTCGGCGGCGAGCAAACCTTGGCTCGCCAATTCGATCCGATCGTACGCGCCAAAGAGCTTCATCAGCTCAAAGCCATGCGCCGTGAGGTAGCCGGGCGGAACATCCCAGGCCGGCCAGGGTGCGACGGAGTAAGGATTGTACTGTTCCGGTTTTCCGGTGGGTGAACGAACGCCGTGGCGGCTCAGATAAACGACGAACTTAAGGTCGGCATCTGGATGGTTCCCGGTCGACTGGCCCGATAGTTGTGCGGGAAGAGGAACGAAAGAGCCAATCGCGCAGGCAAGGAGCAGAAACCTTCGCATCACCCAGATCCTCAAAGTCAATCGGTGAAGTGGGGCTGCGTTAGATGGCCGCGACAGCTCCGTGAAAAACAAAGCGACCATAGCGCGGCTATTTCTCGTGCTCGAAGAACGTGTAGTGTAGACCGCCCGAGTAAGTCGGCTTGTAATACTCGCGTTGATTCACGAATTGTGTGCTGCCTGTGTAGTAGCCGAAGACTTCGTTCGTCAGGTTCAGGCCTGAGACGATCACGCTGAGGCCGCGCCAGGTGCGATAACTCGCCTGTGCGTCGACCTGGAGGTGCGGCAGGGTCCATACATCTCCGGAAGGGCCCTTCGGTCCCAAGCCGCTCGGGTCCGCACCTGCTCCAGGGGCCAGAGTAGGAGAGATCCAGTTATATGAAAAGACGCTCGCGCCGTTAAAGCTAACTCCCATACGCATCGAGAAGCGTTTCGTGTCGTAAGTCGGACTGACGTTCCAGTCATTCTTCGCCTGATCGATCAGCTGCGGCTGATCAGTGCGAAGCGGAAATCCCTTTTCCTTGGAACTCGTATAGCTGTAGTTCGCCGAAATGCCCAGACCTCCAAGCACACTCGGTAAATAATTGAGGTGTTGTTGGAAGCTGACCTCGAATCCGTAGAGGAACGCGTTCTCGCCATTAATGTACTCCATAACCGAGGAGTCGCCCAACTGGGAGTTTTGATATTGTTCGATCGTGGACAACAGCGAGGGAGGCAGCGACCCTGCCGGCAAAGCAGCAACATTGACTCCCGCAGGAATCTGAAACTCGAATTGCGGGGCCGTGAGTTGCTTGGCGAAAAAGCCTGCCTGAATCATACCCAGAGGCTGCAGATATTTCTCATAGAGAAGATCATAGTTGTTCGCGTGCTCGGGCCGGAGGGCCGGATTACCGATCGAAACCGAAGCCGGATTGGTCGAATCATCCTCGGTAACGTAGGGCACCAGCTGATAGGGATCGGGACGGGCCACGCCTCGCGCAACAACGAGGCGCAGGTCGGACTGATCGGGCATTCTGTAGCGGAGTTGTATGCTCGGAAGCACGTCGAGATAATGAGGATTGTTTGTTACGCCGGTGGGAACGCCGCAGCCTGTGTTGGTTGGCCCACCGCACTGTGTCGATCCGGCCGCAAAGAGGGTCACAAGGTTACCGAAAGTATTCATCCGTGTATCTTCAAAGCGCAGTCCTGTCTGGAGATGAAATCGGCCGAGTTCAATCGTGTTCATGGCGTACCAAGCTGGAATCTGTTCCACATAGTGGAAGATATTCGGGTAGGTGTCGGAAGCCGTCTTGTATCCGTCTAGGTAGCTGGTGAGGTTCGCGAGCGTATAAGCCTCCACTTTGTTGAAATCCGAGACGGGACCGAATTTTCCGCCGAAATACGTGCCGTTGTAGTAGTCGTTATTCCGGAAGCCACTTTCCAGTTGCGCCATTGTGGCTTGCGGAGATGCTGCCTTAGTTGACCATCCGTCATAAACATTCTCCGTCGAGTCCTGCGACTTGTGGTTATTGGCGAACTTGAAGCCGGCCTCGAAGGTGCCGAAGTGACCGCCGGCGGTGTAATTCCTGGCATAGGACAGCGCGCCGGTCAGATCGAGCTCGGCAACGAGACCCTTGGAGATTGTGATGTCCTTAAAGGCCCAGTCGGTCGCTGTTTGTAGCACCGATCCGGGTTGGTCGCAAGTATTAAAAGTCGGGCGATTGATATCAAATTGCGACGCGGGATTGTAGTTGCAATAAACCGTGGGACCAATCCAGGAAAAATCGGCCTTGGGATTACCGGCTGAGTCAACCTCATAGGAGCGCGAAGCAGACAACGTCACCGTAAGCCATGAGTTGTCATCGAAATGGCGGCCGCCGAGAATCAGGCTGCCGATCGAGGCATTTGGACGTTTGCTCGATGTGTAGAACTTTGGCGAGGATGAAGCCGCGGTCGGGCTGGGAGCTACAACATTCGCTCCGTTGTTGCACACATCGCCCGACGGACAGGTGAGTGCCTTCGACACCGGCTCGTAATACCATTTGTCGCCCCAATCCTTGAGGTCGGTGTAGATGCCATCAGCAAAAAGGCTAGTGTTGTTGCTCATCTTGTAATCCGCGCTGCCGGCGAAACCATAACGGTAGCGGTAATAGCGATAGTCGCGGATTGTGTCGTTGTCATAGAATGGCGCCACAAGAGTGGACAGGGGATCGAGAGCCGGCTGTATATTATCGATTCCGCGACCGTTATAGTCATACGAGCCATTTATCAAGATGCCGAGTTTCTTGTTTTTCCCAAAACGTTGCCCGTACGTGCCACCGGTCTCATAGGCGGCGCGGCCGTTGAGAATGGGCGTATAGCCGCCATCGGTAAAGATATTCAGCGAAGGGTGCTCGCCAGCGGTTTTGGTCACCAGGTTGACCGAACCGCCGATTCCATCCGCGTCTTGGCTTGCGGAAAGAGTCTTGTTGATTTGTACCGACTCCACAAGATCGGAGGGAATCACGTCGAGCCGCACCTGGCGAACGTCCGGCTCAGGAGCGGGGATGGTTATGCCGTCGACCGTGATGTTAGTCAGGCGCGGTTCCGTGCCGCGCACCTGGATATAAACTCCCTCGCCTTCAATACGGTAGAGCGTAATTGACGGGAGGCGCCCAAGTGCATCCGCGACATTGGCATTGGGCAAGCTCATAATGACCTCGGCAGGAAGAATCTGCACGATGTTATCCGCTGTCCGCGTCTGATTGATTGCGTCGGCTTCTCCATGAGCGCGCTCGGCGGACACCAGAATTTCCTGGCTCTCCGTAGCTACTTTGAGAGTGATGCTCAGGTTCAGGGTTTGCCCGAGGGCGACGTCGATTTCCTGGCGATATGTTTCAAAGCCGACAAATGAGACCGTCAATGTGTAATGCCCGGCCGCAATCTCGGGAAGCGTGAATTCGCCATCACTGTCGGTCACACCGGAAACAGTAAGTGGAAGCACATGGATGCTTGCTCCCTTAAGTGCGGCACCGGAATCGTCCGCGACAGAACCACTGATCAGCCCTCTGGTGCTCTGCGCGAAAGCCATGGAAGAAAACATCAGTAGGGTCAATAGCCAGCCATGCCTGATGGCAATCCTGTCGTGCGGAATCCTGGATCTCATGATGAACTCCTCGGCGAATGATGCGTTGAGATAGGTGGTGAATCGCAGGAAGAGTATGGCTGGACACTCTAAAACGAATCTAAGGAAACCGATGTGTTCTGGCGGATTCACAGAGAATTCATCGACGCCGGCTAGGATCAAGTCTAGGAATCCTTTCATGCACGTCTTAGTTGTCGAAGACAAGCGCAGCCTTGCCGGCCATCTTGGGCGCGCTCTCGAGAGCGAGGGTTATCGTGTGTCCTTTGCCTACGACGGCGAGGAGGCCCTGCGTCTCGGCAAGTCTGATATCTACGATGTGATGCTGCTGGATGTGATGCTGCCTCGGATGGATGGGCTCACCGTGATTCGCAAACTGCGCGAGATGCGGATGCGCACGCAGGCTATCATTGTTTCCGCGCGCGACTCGATGCGCGATATCGTTTATGGCCTGGATGCGGGAGCGGACGACTATCTCACCAAGCCATTCGCTCTCGATGTTCTGTTGGCAAAAGTTCGCGCCGCAGGGCGCCGAGTGCCCATTCGAGAGCCGCAAGCACTGCAATTTGAAGATCTGATCCTCAAGCCGCACCAATTTGAGTTGCAACGCGGCTCTCGCATTGCCTCTCTAACGCGCACTGAATGTGCCTTGCTGGAGACGCTGATGCGCCGAGCTCGCACCGTTGTTCCTCACGCCGCCCTCATTGAGGAGGGTTGGAGCAGCGATGCAGACGTGAGCTTTGACAGCCTGTACGTCTTCATTCGCGCGTTACGCTCGAAGATCACCCAATGCGAGGAACCGGAGTTGCTGCATACAGTTCGCGGCGTGGGTTACTCGCTGCGGAGCGCGACGTGCTGAAACGCCGTGCCTCGATCTCTCTTCGCCTCACCTCATGGTTCGGCGGCATTTTCTTCGCAGGCTGGGTCCTTTTCGGCGCCGCCATGTGGTTCAACCTGAAGAGTACCTTGACGGGAGAGCGCTATCAGACGCTCGCCCGGCGAGTTGACCGGCTGCAAGAGTTGTTGCGCAAAACTCAAGGGGAAGACCAGGCAGATCGCGATCAGGACTTCAAAGACTTTGCCAACGCGACAGGGAACGGTCTTGCTGAGGTAGTTCGCGCGGATGGCAGCAGAGTGTTTCCGTCTCCATCCAAGGCGGCGCAGAACTTTCCCTGGCCCGTTGTTCAGAGCGGCGATCAAGAGCGGTTTGTGCACGCGAGTGATGCGGGCCAATCATTCTGGGTTCTTACGCGCAGATCCGCGCTCGATGATCAGACAGTCTATCTACTTACGGCTGCCCCGGAGTCAGGCAATTTGCTTGTGCTCGGGCACTTTCTTGAAGGCCTGCTCGCCTCTGCGCCGATCTTGTTGCTGATCTCCTCGGCAGGCGGTTACTTGCTGAGCCGCACCGCGCTTAAACCCGTGGATAGGATCAACGCCGCAGTCCGTTCCATAAGTATCCGGAATCTCTCCGAACGCCTTCACGTGGACAAGACGGGTGACGAGTTGCAAAGGCTCACCGAAACTTGCAATGCAATGCTGGGCCGGCTTGAGTCGTCGGTGAAACGTATCGAGCAATTTACTGCGGACGCGTCGCATGAACTTCGGGGTCCGTTGTCGTTCACGCGCACGGTGGCGGAAGTGGCTATGCGCAACCCCCGCACCGACGCTGAGAGCCGTCAGGCATTCGCCGATATTGTTGAGGAAGCAGCCAAAGCCTCGGTGTTGCTGGACGATATGCTTACCCTGGCGCGCGCAGATGCCGGTACGAGTCATACATCCCTTGAGCCTGTGAATCTCGCCGCTGTGGTTGAGGAGACATGCGAAATGGCGAGGCCGTTGGCTGTTCAGCGTCACCTCGATCTGTCTGTATCGACAAGTTCGGCGTGCTTGGTCAATGTATTAGGAGATTTTTCGAGCCTGCGGAGGCTCCTCTGGATTTTGCTCGATAACGCGCTCAAGTATACTGATGCGCCAGGCCGAATCGATGTCACTCTGAATGCAACGGCAGGAGTACCCACGCTTCAGGTGCGCGACAGCGGGATCGGGATCGCCGCCGATGATGTACCGCACATCTTCGAGCGCTTTTATCGGGCCGATCCATCTCGCGGCCAGGTTGAGGGGAGCGGACTGGGCCTGGCCATTGCCAAGTGGATCGCCGAGATCCACCACGCCGTTCTTTCAGTAGAAAGCGCAGAGCATCAGGGAACCGTTTTCCGCGTTGTATTTCCGCAAGCTGCTGCTAAATGCTGAGCCGTCTCTCTGCTTAAGTTCATCCGTCCGACAAGATCAAACCTGCAAGAGCCATCACAGGGAAGTGGCGCAAGTGCAATCTGTTTTGGAACGATTGCCGCGCGGGAGGAGCACTCGTGGGTTTGTTCAGCGGCAGTTGTGGCCGGATAGGCGTCAATGCAGGCAGAGCCCAATATGACAAGGATTCTGCGACACGCAAAAGTGTTTCGGGAAGGCGGACGATCGAGACCGGGATAGCGTGAGCGAACCACAGACGGCTGGAAACTGACAATTGACTTTCAGTGAATTCCAGTCATGATCGCGCCCAGAATATCCATTGGCCAGTGAGCGAAAATGAGCGGCGCGAGGCGGCGGGTACGGAGATAAATCGCCGTCATCACCAGGACGGCGGGAAGAAACGCAAGAAAGCGATACAGCACAAACCGCCAATCGGGCATAAACGGCAACATGCAGTGTTGCGTGGCCCAGCAGAGGACGACAACCGCGAAGGCGACCCAGGTGCGGCCCGTGAGCGCCTGCAGCCGGGGCAGCGCATACCCCTGAAAAGTAATTTCTTCTGTGGGCGAGGAAATGAGCCACCAGAAGGTCAAGCTGTAGATCGTTGCCCACACGGGCAGGGAGTGCGCCTGCATGAGAAACGCGATGGGGGCCTTCGCGGGAGAACCCCAAAGCAACACTTGCGCCAAATACCCTGCCACGGCGAAGAGAGGAAAGACCAGGACAAAGTATCCAAGGCCCAAAAATACGTCGCGCCGGCGGCGGGTTCGCCCTCCTGCTTGCCTCCGGGCACGGTTTCAGCGCTGCCAGCA
>CAYOVE010000020.1:0-29780 GCA_964407295.1 uncultured Occallatibacter sp. | reverse complement strand
GCGAAGTGGGCGTTACGGGCAAGGCGAGCACCATCTTCCTGCCCAGCTCGCCCGGAACCGTCAACGACATGATGACGCAGATCCTCGCCGGCTTCACGGGCGCAAAATCATCCTGATCCGCGGCTGCACACCCTCATGTGGTGGGCAAAAGTCCGTAGACTTGTGCAACACGCAAGTTTTCGGAGGCAGCGGAAGACTGGCCGCCAATTTCGTCGGGGCAAACAGAAATAGCTCGCGCGCTGCGTCTGCGAGGAGGGAGCCTTCCATTCAACCGCTCCGCCTGAGTCAGCGGGTCGGAGCCACACGATTAGCTGATTTCAAAACACGGCTTCACCGGACTTACGAACTTTTCGGCTGGGAGGGAAAAGTTATGAATAGATGGCTATCCGCAAGAACTGCGACCGGCGTTGCTTGGTTCCTAATCTGTTTGGGCCCACTTCCGCTCGTCTGCCTCCTCCTGTGGGCGTTTACTCATAACTCTCAACCGGTATCGGAACAAATCAGCCTCCGACGTGGTCAGTTTATTTCACATTACTTCAAGCCGGAACTCGATGCCGACTACCAAGTGAACCTAAATTGGCTTGGTAAGTTTCCAAGCCGACAGACCCAGGTGGATTTGGACTGGAAGATCGTCGACAGTCAAGGCCTGGTAATTGACCAAGGGACCTACAATGGCTCACTCGATGGCGCTAACACCGTCAAGCTGGCCGAGTACCATCCACAGCGAGGTGTGAACCAAAGGATTATCGTAAACGTGCATCGAGACGTGGACGGTCCGGATGGAGAGGCGAGGCTCGACATCGAAGTGCCGGAAGTTTCGTTGGACATGGCTGAGGGAGCATACCCACTGGCCGTGGGGTGGGCCGCAATCACGACCATTCCGGGCATTGTTATGCTTGCAGCGGTATGGTTCTGGCGAAGATTTTCGCACAAATCCTAGAGCGAACCGTCCCTCGCTGGGTGCCCCAGGTCTCGATTTTGAGACCTGGGGATAGCACGACTCTCAGCTCACCCGCGCTTCGCTCACTTGCGGCCCCGCCGACTCGCTGCCTTGCCGTTTTTTCCCACGCGCAGCTTCCATGCCGCATGCAATGCGCCGTGCAGCGACGCCTCATCCGCAACAGAGAGTCGAATATGCGTCGCGCCCATGCGTCCCCATCCGCCGTGCACCGGCAAGAACAAGTCCGGCCGCTCGCCGAGAAACTCCGCCTGGATCTCCGGCGTGAGCATCAGATTGCCGTAGCCGTTTTTCACCGAAGCCAGCGTCGCGAAAATCCGCCCGCCAACGCGAAAGTCGACCGCGCCCATATGCGAGCCTTCTTCCGCGCCTTCCAGGCTCAGCGCAATCCGCCGAAAATCCTTCGCCGTCATCGGCTTTCTGATCCCTGTTCCCTGATCCCTGTTCCCTGTATTTCAAACTCTTCGTTCATCCACTTGCTGAACGCCGCAAACTCCTCGTCGCGGCCCAGGAAATCCCGCACCATCTCGCGCCCCGGTTTTGACCCGCCCTGTTCGAGCACCGTCTTGCGGTAGTGCGTGCCCGCCTCGCAGGCGAGCAAATCTTCGGGATCGAACTGCGCAAAGAAATCGAGAGCAATCACCTTGTCGAACATATAGGTGTAGTAGTTCGACGAGTAGCCGGTCAGGTGCCCAAAGCTCGCATACATTTTGTTGCCATCGAGCCAAGTCCACGGCTGGAATTGCTTGTAGAGCTCGCGCGTCACCACGTCCGGATCGATCCCCGCCGGATCCTCGTCGTGCAAATTCAGCGCGAGCGTCGTGTAGTAGAGCTGCGTCCTGATCCAGTCCGCGCGCCCGAATGCGCCCGCCAACTTCATCGTCCGAATCAGCTCCGTCGGCAGCACTTCATCCGTTTCGTAGTGCCGCGCAAACGATTGCAGCAGCTTCTCGTCGCGGAAAAACTCCTCCAGCATCTGTGACGGCACCTCGATGAAATCGCCCTCCGTCGCAAACCCCGAAAGCCCCGCCCACTCCGTGTGCCCGCCGAGAATCGCGTGCATCAGATGGCCGAATTCGTGGAAGAACGTCACCACGTCTGAATATTGCAGCAACCCGGGATCGTTCGCATCGCCTGCCGGAAAATTGCAGATCAGCGCCGCCTCAGGTATCTGGCGCCCGCGCACGCCCGTGACCACCGGCGCTGCGGAGAACCACTTGTTCTTGCCCTCGCGCGGATGCATGTCGAGGTAGAAGCGCCCCACCAGCCGTCCGCCATCGAAGACTTCAAACACTGAAACCGCCGGATCCCACGCCGGCGCATTTGTCGGCCTGAACTCCACCTTGAACAACTTCGCCGCTGTATCGAGCACCCCAGCCTCAACCCGCGCATACGGAAAATACGGCCGCACCGACTGCGAATCGAAATCGAACTTCGCGCGCCGGAACTGCTCGTACCAATAACCGCGGCTGACAACATCAATCTCGCTCAGCCCCGGCTGCCGCCCGCGCGCAAACTCCAGCACTAGCGCGTGCTCATGCTCCGCGCCTTCGCGGCTGGCCTCGTCCAGCTTTGCCAAAAACGCACGCACATTCTTGGCCGATTTCATCATCTGGTCGGCTGTTGCCAGATCCGCCCAACTGCGGAATCCAAGAATCGTCGCAATCTCCTGCCGCGTCGCGAGCAGATCGAGAAGTATCTGCCGATTCGCCGGATACGCCCTCGTGTTGTACGCCAGAAACATGCGTTCCCGCAGCGCCGCGCTCGATGCAAACGTCATCACCGGCATCATGTCCGGCGGATCGGTCGTCAGCGTGACTCGTTCAATGCCGTATTGACCCTTTTGCGCCGGATGCCGGGCAATGTAGTCGGCAGGCAGCCCCTCCAGCTCTTCGGGCGCTGCTTCAATCGTCTTCCCGCCCTCCTGGATATTGCGCCCGAACTCAAGCGACAGCCCGGTCGCCTTATCGTGCAGCGCATGCAAACGGTCGCGCGTGGCCAGGTCCTTATCCACGCCAGACAGCCGATACCCGAGCAGCGTGCGCTCGACATAGTGCTTCGTCGCCGCGCTCGCTCCGTCCATCTTGATCGCCACCAGCGCGTCGTACACTTCGCGGTTCAGGCTTAGCGCGCTTCCCGCCATCGCCACGCGCTGCGCCTCCATCTGCGCCTGGTCGCGCACGGCCTTGTCCGCCGCGACGGAGTTCAAAATTCCCGCCTGAGCTCCAGCCAGAGTCAGATGCTCAATCGCCTTGTCATAGAGCAGCAGCGAATTCCCCGGCGTTCGCTCGCCCTTCACGGCAAGCAACTCGGCCAGTGAACCCTCATGCGCAGCCAGCCGCACGCTCACCCATGCGGTCAGCGCCTCAGCCGACGCAGCGACGCCGGCTTCCCATGCGTGCAGTGCCCTGCTTTCGGTAGCGCTGGCAGTAGTTTCGGTAGCCATCGTTCGGGAATCCTCCAAACCTCTAGGGTATCAAGGCCAAATCGAGACACATCACCCGCCGCGTGCCCTCGGCACATCCTCTGCATTGTTTTCTATTTCGATGGCCGCGCCGCATACTCTACTTCGATGGGTTTGATGAGTAAGTGTCCAGCCGCTTCTTATAAAGCAGCAGGACGCTCGGGCCAAACGATAGCAGCATCACCGCGATCCCCGTCACGATGCCGAAGCTCGTTGCCAGGGGCGCTGAGCAGTCGCCGCGCCGCCGTACCCAAACGTGACATGGAACCGCGATCAGGAGTTCCAGCACGCTTCCTTTCAGCAGCCACGAAACGGCCCGCGTGGCCATCGGCGCGGAATTCCGGAAATACAGATAAAAAACGATACCCCAAAGCAGCCAGATCGCAGCCCAAACGCCGAACATCTGCGCCGCGCTCCCCCAATACTGGTCGAGGAACTTGTCTCCAAGCACCGCGGCTCCCGCTGCGCATAGGCCCGCGAACACAAGAAGCGCGAAGAGCATCGACGTAACGATCACAGAGACTGCGACATGTGCCCTCGGCTTTAGCTTCTTGAAGGAGGTGTCGACAGACAAGAAAAGCAGAATCGCCTGGCCTGCAATGAGTGCGATCACCGGCACACACGCCAGCCACTCCCGGAAGAACTCGATCATGTCTTTCGAAAGCAGTGTCCCAAGAGGGTCTTTTACTCCAGCAAGGCTTATTCCGGCCGGCACGAGCAGACCGACCACGATAACCGCATAGAACACGCTGATGACGATGCCCCATTTACGCATGGCACGTCCTTTCTGCATTTCAAAGGGGAAAGGGCTGCTCACGATCCTACGCCGTTCGTAGGCGGGCGAGGGAGCAAATTCGTCTGCTTTTTTCATGAAGCCTATTGCGTCGCGCCACTCGCCGCCGGCATCTTCAAGAACTCCGCCGGCTCAAGAGCTCGCGGCGTAAACCGCGCCTCGAACACTGCGCCCTTGAAGAAGTCGCGCCGGTTGATCCGCGTTCCAATCGACGAGTGGCCCGCGCCCTGTGGCGTCATGTGCAATTCGCCTTCGCCCTGCATCTCGTCGCCTACATAATTGCGCAGCGTCTTCCCGTCATACACCGCGGTCACGCGGTACCACTGCCCCAATGGGTGCAGATCAGCGCAGTTCAGCAGCGTTCTTGCCGACCCATTCGATTCCGCAAAGCTGTCCAGGCACCACTCGCCTTTCACAATGCGAATCTCAAACAGCATGCGGTTGTCGGTGTCCTTGCCGGTCGCCGGATCGATTTCCGAAAGATGGAAAAATCGCTGCGCCTGCGCGCCGTCCACGTCGGGGTGGAAGATCACTTCCCATGTGTAAGCGCTCGCCCCGGCCAGCGGATGCTCGTCGATAAAAAGCGCATCGTCGTTGCCGTTGAACTCCACGGCCTTGCCATACGGCGAATCGATCAGGTACGGATGCCCGAGCACATGCGTGTCATGGCCTCCGACAGAATGAATGTTGTCGAACCGCCAAATCGTCACTTGCGGGTCGGTGGGCGTTTGCGAAGCGAGGCTCGAAACGAGAATCAGCGCGAAGACGCCAAGGCTCGCTGCGAGCCCTGCCAGTTTGCTAAGCAATCTCTTCATAAAAGCTATGCCGCGGGTCCCGGATACAAACGATCAAATTCCGGGTCGTCATGGAGTTTAAGCAGGTCAGGGTCGCGCCGCGCCCACACTGAGTCGCGAAATCCCGCTTCCCATGCCTTGCCCAGCGCGTCCAGAGCCTCCGCTTTTCTATCCAGAACGCAGTACAGGCAGGCCGCGTTGTACAGGATGGATGCCTCGTTGGCGCGCAGGGTGACCGCCAGGTTCAGTTCGCGCAAGGCGTCGTCGGTCCGTGCCAGGCGCGCGTAGTCGCCGCCCAGCAGAATGCGCGCTCGCGCGTCTTCCGGCACCTGCTTCAGGTGGTTTTCAAGCGCTCCAATCCGGCGTTGGATCAAGTTGCGCGTTCCTTCTGTCTTGCCCAGTGCGCCCATAGAGTTCGCGATCGGCACGTAGACGTTGTAGTCCTCGCCGCTGGCCTCGATGGCTGTTTCCGCAACGTCCAGCACTTCCTGGTAGCGCCCCGCCGCAAACAAAGCGCGGCATAGCAGATAATAAGCTCCCTCGCAGTCACGCTTGCGCTCGATGGCCTTTTTCACCATGCGTACGGCTTCATCGTGCAGCTCCGCCGCATAGAGCACCCAAGCCTGGCTCACCTGCACTTCGGGCAGATCCCAGCGCAGGGCTACGGCCTTGCCTGAAGCTTCGCGCGCGCGCTCCACCCACACCTGGTCCCGGCTGTAGTTGCAGTAAAACATCGCGCAGGCATTGGCGCAGGCGGCGTATGCCAGGGCGAAGTTGGGATCGATCGCCACTCCGTTTTCAAACATTTGCAGCGCGAATTCCAGGTCCTGCCGCGTCTGCCGCCTCGCGTAACGCTTGCCGCGAAGATAGAGGTCGTAGGCCTGCAGATTCTCCGTCGGTTTCACCGCCAGGGCTTCCAGCTCTTCCGGCGAAAGCGTCACCCGTAGCGCTTCGGCGATCTTGCGCGCCATCTCGTCCTGTACTTCGAAAACGTCCTTCATCTCACGGTCAAAGCGCTCTGACCATAACGGAAAATCCGTGCGCGTATCCACCAGTTGCGCATTAATGCGCAGCCGTGCGCCGGCACGGCGCAGCGTCCCGGTCAGCACATACGCGGCGCCCAGCTTCTGCCCCACCACCTGCGGAGTCACGGATTGGTCCCGGAAGGCCAGCACCGTGGGTCTCGAAAAAATATTCAATCCGCGAATCTTGGCCAGCTCCGTAATCACGTCTTCCGTGATGCCGTCGCGCAGGTATTCGTCTTCCTTGGCGCCGCTCAGATTTTCAAAATAGAGCACGGCCACCGATTTTCCCTGCTTGTGGGTGCCTGAATCTGAATCCGTCTTGGCCTTCGCGCGGCTCTTGTTCGACTCCAGGTTGCGTTTCATCCGGTTCAGGTCGGTCTTCAACTCCGTCGCCGTCTGGCAGCGCAGTGCCCGGTCCTTCTCGATGCATTTCTCCAGGATGCGCACAAACTCCGGTGACAATGCCGGATTGATCTCTGCTGCCGATTGCGGTTCGCGGTTCAGAATGGCGTCAAAGATCACCGCCGACGTGTCTCCCTGAAAGGGCAAACTGCCGGTGGCCATCTGGTAGAGCACCGTGCCCGTCGAAAAAAGATCCGTCCGCGCATCCACAAGCTGCCCGCGAGCCTGCTCCGGCGACATATAAGAGATGGTACCCACCGCCGAGCCGGGCGAAGTCAGCTCGTCGCCCGCGGCGATCGTTCTGCCTCCGTCTGCCGCCTGCGTCGTCTGGCTCAGTCCGATCTTCGCCAGCCCAAAGTCCAGAATCTTCAGTTGTCCGCGTTCCGTCAGAAACAGATTTGCCGGCTTGATGTCACGATGCACAATGCCCTTGGCGTGGGCCGACTCCAGAGCATCAGCCATCTGGATTGCCAGCGGCAGAATCGTCTCCACGTCCATCGGCTGCCCCTTCAACCGTTCCGCCAGCGTCTGCCCCACCAGAAGCTCCATCACGATAAAGTGCTGCAGCTCGTGCCGCTCAATGGCGTGGATGGTGCAGATGTTTGGGTGATTCAAAGACGAGGCCGCACGCGCTTCGCGCTGAAAGCGCTCCAGCAACTGGCTGTCCCTCGCCAAATCCGGCGGAAGAAACTTGAGCGCCACGTGACGGTCGAGCTGCCCGTCCTGGGCTTCGTACACCACGCCCATCCCGCCCGAGCCAAGCTGGCGAAGGATGGTGTAGTGAAGGATTGACTGGCCAATGAGCGGATCTGGATTCATCTTGTGCCGTTTAGTATAGAACGCCGCACGGGTCGTCAATAGGTGGAAGTCCGATAGCGGCGCCTGCTGACGGCTCGCGATCAACGAGGAGTGCTCACCCCCTGTATTGCTCGTCGCTCACTGGCTCCATCCAGTCGACCACCTTCCCGTTGAGCTTCTCCTGGATCGCGATGTGCGTCATGGCCGTGGTCTCACCAGCCCCGTGCCAATGCTTCTCGCCCGGAGCGAACCACACCACGTCGCCAGGCCTGATCTCCTCGATCGCGCCGCCCCACCGCTGCGCCCACCCGCAACCCGCCGTCACAATCAGAGTCTGTCCCAGCGGATGCGTATGCCACGCCGTCCGCGCGCCCGGCTCAAACGTCACGCTCGCGCCCTGCACTCGCGCCGGCTCCGGCGCGTGAAACAACGGATCGATCCGCACCGCTCCGGTAAACCAATCAGCCGGCCCTTTGCCCGACGCTTGGCTCCCGTTCCTTTTAATCTCCATCCCCGCATCCCCTCCCTGATCTCAACGCTCATTGCTTACAGTACTCGAATTGATACGCCGAGAGGCTCGGCCCCCGACGAATCCTCACGCACGTTCAATTTCTTGTCGCTTGCATCCATCGGCTGCGAGCTTACAAGAGATGCGCCGGACCGCCGGGCA
Source organism: uncultured Occallatibacter sp. (assembly GCA_964407295.1). Lineage (GTDB taxonomy): Bacteria > Acidobacteriota > Terriglobia > Terriglobales > Acidobacteriaceae > Telmatobacter. Next base: position 21,876 of record CAYOVE010000020.1, on the reverse strand, counting down.
GCAGACTCTCCCAAATTAGAGGGAATCAATCTCTTCTGATGAATCTCCGCCGGCCTTGAAAAGCGCCGCCCTTCCAGGGCAATCGAAATACTGAAGTAGAATGGACCGAATGTTCGCCACGCGCGATCTCGCAATCGCAGGGCACGGGCGCCCTGGACGGACAAAAGGCCATTCGGCTTTGATTGCTGCCGGCGTGGCGCTCATTCTCCTGCTTATCTTCAGTACTTCCACAGTCTTCGTGCAGGAGTCCTGGCCTGTTGAATCCTTTCAAATGGGTGTTTATGCTCTCGCTGCAACGTATCTGCTTTGCGGTATCCGGCGAGACAGTGAGAACCTCGCCGGCGGCGTAGCACCGTGGCTCATATATTTCATTCCCGCCTGGGGTGTGGTCCAGATCCTGGCGCACACCACAGCTTCGACCATGGAAACCCGCGAAGCGGTTTTGCGTTGGGGAGCCCTGGCCGCGGTATTTTTCCTTACGCAGACGGTCGCAGGCACCAGCATGGCCCGTGAGGCGATGCTCCAGGCCTTTCTCTGCTTTGCTGCGGCGATGGCTCTACTTTGTCTCACTCAACTTTTCACCTCAGCAGGGCGCGTTCTGTGGATCTTTCCATCGGGTTATCCGGATGTCTACGCTACGTTTCCCAACCACAACAACTACGCTCAGTTCATTGAAGTCTCTCTTCCGATTGCCCTTTGGCGGGCGATGCGCGATGGCTGGCGCTCATGGGGATATGCCCTCGTCGCCGGCGTGATGTATGCCTCGGTGATCGGCGCTGCCTCGCGTGCCGGCGCAATCCTTTGCACGGCTGAACTAGCAGCAATGCTGGCGATTGGGATCATCCAACACAGGCGTCAAGACTTCCGGCGGCTCCTCCGCTCGTCTGCGGTGGCACTGGTAATGGTGCCGCTTCTTGCCGCGATCTTCACATCTGTGGTGGGCTGGCAACGAATCTGGGAGCGCTTTCAACAAAACGATGCCTATGAAGGAAGGCTCGAGTTCACGCTTTCCGCGATTGATATGGCGAGGCATCGACCGATCATGGGATACGGCCTGGACACGTTTCCGGAGGTCTACCAGCAACATGCAATGAAGGAATTTCCTTTTTACGTCAACCACGCCCATAACGACTGGGCCGAATTTGCCGCTGATGGCGGAATTCCCTTCCTCCTTCTCGTGTTTATTCCTTTTGCCGCTGCCGTCCCGGTGGCGATAAGGCATCCGTGGGGCCTTGGCTTGGCAGCAGTCATGCTCCATGCCTGTGTGGATTATCCTTTTCCGCGTCCGGCGGTTTCTGGGTGGATGTTTGCGATGCTGGGCCTGCTTTACATGGCGCGGAACTCGGATCGGCGCCAACAGGAAGCAGCGGGTGCTCCTCAAACCGATCATTCTCGCCGCGTATTGGAATTTAAACGCGGAACAGTTCAATCTCACCGAGCATGAATCAGGACAGACGGGACAACAAGAGTGCCCGAAATCCAGGGGGTGCCGGGCGTCCGTTCATATTGAAGGCGGAGATGAACAAGCGATCCATCCGACGGGATTGAAAACCCCACAGTCCCGCGGCTCATTGTCTCGCTTGAAAGATCGGGAGACTCCGCCAGCGCCGTTTCAGATCCTGCTCCGATAATCTGCCAACGGAGCCCCGTTCTCGAAGCGATCCCGTCCGTTCGATAGGAGTACTCCAGTTCGTAGTTTCCGGGCGAGAGAACAATAGCTTGTTCGGCAATCGTGCAGTCTTCCGGCTGGCTTCCGGAGAACTCCGTCTCCAGACCCAATGGGCCCGGCCAGGAATGCAGACCTGTGTAGGAGGGGATCGTCCAATCGAAGCCAACAGGCAGTGGGTCGCGGGCGAAGGTCGGGTTGTTTGGAGCACCCTGATCGGCGACGACCCAATGCTTGTCGACCATGACGCTCCAAACGCCTTTCGCCTCGTCTCCCTCTCTCGCAGCGATCAGCCTATCGATCACCGAGTACATTTCAGGGTTATCTGTCGCTGGATCTCCGACATCGCCTAGCCGATGGGCAACCTTGGCGGCAGCAGGCAGTTGGTTTTTGGCGAGAAGAAAATCCAGATACTGCCGAATGAGGTCGGGATTGTTATTCACGATCTTCGATTCAATCTCGCTGGGGTTGGGCGATACGCGCCAGCACAATTCGAACAGAGGCCGCATATTTTCCGATGGCATCTCTGCGGCCACCCGAGCCCATGCCCAGAACGCAGGAAGGTTGTTGCGGCGAAAATAAAAGTTGGCCAAACTCCAGCGTGGCAGGTAGGTGCGGTCAACCAAAAAAGCGTTCAGCAACAGCTTTTCGGCGTCGGGGTAATCGCCGGCGCCTTCATCTTGCAAACCCAGTTCGATGTCCGCCTCAGCGTTGTAAGGGTCAAGGCTGATTGCCTTTTCAAGGAGCTGCCGCGCATGCGCATCATCGAGAAGTGCGAGGCGCATGTTGTATTTCCACGAGTCGGGTTCCAGTCGGATGGCCGCGCCAACCGACTCCGCTGTATTCATCCGGAACAAGGAGTCCGCCCTGACAAGCCTCCAGGAGCACCAGATTCCGTAGACAAAGACTCCCGCAATGATCGTTCGGAACGCGATCTTGAACAGCTTGGTCTGATGGCGGGTCACGGCCCTCCAGCGTATCACTTGATTTCAAATTCTAGAAGACATGCGCCAAATCGAACTGAACTTTCAGGAAGATGTCCTATCGCATTCTCGGTGGATGTTCTGAAGCCCGAAAACTAGATTAGAAACTCATCGCGCGCTCTTGTATGTCACGTGTCATACACAGCTCAAGCGGCGAGATGCTTGAAAAACAGATCCATCCTGGCGTATAAGTGACGGATAATTGGGCAGAGACTGAATCCTTTAGGGGAGGGCGCAAAATGGCCACGAAGAGCTATCTGCTGGCGATGATTTTCGTCACCTTCTCCTGCGTATCCGCATCGGGTGCGACAAGTTCCATCGGCACGGTCAGTGCTCGCGGAGACATTCGCGTCGACGGCAATACCGTATGGGGCAACGGAACCCTTTTCGACGGCACAACCGTTGAAACCGGGCAAGCCACCGCGACGCTGCGGCTCGATAACGGCACTGAGATCATGCTGGCGACCCACTCGCACGGCGTGGTGTACGGCGATCATCTTGTTTTGCTCCAGGGCAAAAGCCAGTTGAAGACCCTCGATGTACCCTTCGCCCTCGAAGCTCATGGCCTGCGCGTGGTTCCCAGTAATCCGAATGCCTCTGGCACTGTCTCGTTGGGCCCATCGAACACCGTTGACGTCGCAGCCATGACCGGCGATTTTCGAGTGGTCGATGATGCGAGCCTCGCGGTCGCCCACGTCTCCCGTGGCGCTTCCATCTCGTTTCCTGCCGTACAAAGCGCCACAGCACCACAAGGGTCGTCCTATATCGGAGTCAGCGGAAAGGTGTCTTTTGAAGATGGCAGCTTCTTCCTGACAACGGACAAGGGTGTGAAGTACCAGCTGGTCACTGGAGAAGAACTTAAGAAATTCACAGGCAAGACAGTCGATGTATCCGGCTTCCTCCAGGCTGCTCCCACGCCCTCCGGCCCCACCCAGGTCATCGTGACATCGATTGATCTAAGTGGAGGCGCAAAAAGCAGCACGGGCATGACCACACAGACAAAGGTCCTGATTGGGGCCGGGATCGGTGGCGGTGCTGCGGCCGCTGCAATCGTCGGAGCCGAAGCGGGCAAGTCCTCGGCAAGTCGCTGAGCTTTCGTTCGCGACCAAACCTGACATTCTCATCTCACAGTCCACATTCGGCGAAAAAGCACCGCACCGCATTGCCTGATCGAGTTCTCGGGTCAATGCTCGAATCCGTGCTACCTCAGGTTTTCCACAACCCGCGCTTCCATCATTCTGTTTGAATTCCAAGAACTTCCCCAATGGCCAAAAGGCGCAAAGGTGCGACGGTGCAATCATCTTGCCTCACACGCCGCGCGCCCTGGTACTGCATTTGCGTTGGAGGAAGGTGGTTACCATTGAGCGAACTTCAGGCATGCTTTCGTCATTCACTTGCCTGACATTTTTCATTTTCTCCGGTCGCGAATATGTGCTAGAGTCCTTTGCACCGCCTTATGTTAGGCAAGACTCGGCCGCCATCCCCCGATCCGAACTCGAGGTTCGGAATCATGGCTCCAGAGGGATTTCAGGCAGTTCTCAGGATTCCAGGTCACTGGGACTGAAGAGTGCGAAGCTTGCCCAAAATCCATCGCCGCCGCTCAAGGTGTGCTTCTCGGCAATCAACAACATGAAAGTCCTCAAGCCGCGCTCGCGGATGATCAGCATCAGGCTGTCGCAAGAAGAATATGACGGGCTCTGCCGTCTCTCCTCGGCAACCGGTGCTCATAGCCTTTCCGACCTTGCGCGAAATGCGATGCGCCTGTTCCTCTGCCTTACCGCCCATGAGCGGCTTTTGACCGACCCTACGGGCGCGGTGCAGGCACAGATGGAAATTCTCAATCGGCGAGTCGACGAATTAAGGAATCAGCTCCTGTCCACGGACAGGCCAACGACCCAATGATGGTCATGAAATGAGTGCGAGAGAGCCTTCAATCCCGGCCTACGATAGCTGCTCATTCAAATACCTCAATCACCACGGAGTCTCTATGAAAAAGATCGCAATTACATGTCTGGCAATTGCGGCGGCAGCCGCAGCTTCTGCACAGCAGGAGCCTGCCCAGTTCCATGAGGGAGCTGGGGCAACAACTCTCAGCGACGTTGCGAATCTTCCGATGGCCAGGATCGGTAACGACGATTTGATTGGCGTCACCGTTTATGACGCTCCTGAGCTCACCCGAACGGTGCGTGTGAGCCCGGCGGGTACTATCTCGCTGCCGATGGTCGATCAGCCCCTCCATGCGGCCGGTCTTTATCCTGCGGATTTGGAAAAAGTGATTGCCGGCGCGCTGACCCAGGATCATGTTCTCATCGACCCCATTGTGACCGTTTCGATCGTTGAATACCGGAGCCATCCCATCACTGTGGTTGGCGCGGTCAAAATGCCGGTCACGTTTCAGGCAACGGGAAACGTGACTCTCCTCGATGCGATCTCCCGGGCCCAGGGGCTCACCGAAAATGCCGGCTCGGAGATCCTCGTCAGCCGTCAGGCGCCGGATGCGGATGGCAAACCGGCAACGCTGGTGCAGCGCGTCCCGGTCCGCGGCCTCTTCGACGGAATGAATCTCTCATTGAACCTGAGCTTGCAGGGCGGCGAAGTGATTCGCGTTCCTGAAGCCGGGCGGATCTTCGTCGTAGGGGACGTAAAAAAGTCCGGCGCTTTCTATATAACGGACGGCTCTGAGAGCAGTGTTTTGAAGGCTCTCGCACTATCGGAGGGCCTGGATAGCTTCTCTTCCCACGAAGCCTACATCTATCGTACGGATGATGCCGGCGAAGGCCGAAAAGAGATACCCATCGAACTCAAGAAGATTATGGATCGCAAGATGCCGGACGTCGCGCTCGAGGCGGGCGACATCTTATATGTCCCAAGCGCGACCGGTGCCAAGGCCGGCTTGAAAACCCTCGAAACATCTCTGGGGATCGGCACTGCACTCGGCGCCGCCTTTATTTATTACGGAGCACGCTAGGCCACTTGAAGAGGACTTATGCCTAAACAACTGAAATTGACAGAAGTTCTTCCCCCGGACTTACCGAGTCGCGGCGTTACGCCGGCTTACTACGCTCCTATTACCCTTCACGAGGAAGTTGAAGCTGCCGGTCCCGCGGTTCCTTTGTCGCACTACCTATGGATCTTCCGCCGCCACGTCTGGAAGATCGTTGCCGTGGTCGCGACATGCGTGCTTGCGACCCTTGTCGTGTCCGCCAGATTGCAACCGATCTATCAATCGACCGCGACGGTGAATGTGGATCGTCAGGCGCCATCGGAGGTCGTGGGAGAGGACTCGAACCGCTTCGTCGCCCCGAACGACGCCGATCAATTCCTCGCTACGCAGATAAAGTTCATTCAATCAGACGCAGTCGTGCGCCAAGTCGCTGAGCAGTATCACCTCCTGAACCTGGAAGGACAAACGAGCAGTACTTCAACCGAACGCGAGCAACTTCTGGCGTCGGCGCCGATCACGCTCAAGCAGTTAAAGGTCACCCGTTCGCCGAATACGTATTTTCTCCTTATCAGCTATCGCTCACCCGACGCGCATCTTGCTGCGGACGTGGCCAATGCCATTGCCAACTCCTATTTGCTCCAGACGTACGATCTTCGCATTCGTTCCGCGGCCGGTCTGTCATCGTTCATGGAAAAGCAACTCGATGAACTGAAGGCAAAAATGGAGCAATCGAGCCTGGCGCTGGCTCAGTTCGAAAAGGATCTCGACGTCATCAACCCCGAAGAGAAGACGGACATGCTGTCTTCGCGGCTCCTCCAATTGAACACCGACTACACGACTGCCCAGTCGGATCGCGTTCGCGCGGAAGCAGCATGGAACGCGATCAAGTCCGGCTCTCTAAGCGCTGCCGAGGCGTCCACTCAGGGAGATTCGCTGGCCAAACTCACCGACACTTTGAATCAGGCGCGCCAGCGCTTTGCTTTAGTAAAAGCGACCTATGACACCAGTCACCCCGAATATCGCAAAGCCGCTTCCGAACTCGCCGAGGTCGAAAAGCAGTTCGACGATACCCGTCGCAGCATTGCCGAAAGAGTGCAGACTCAATATCAGGAAAGCCTGAACCGCGAGCAGATGCTTCAGGCATCTGTCAACGAGACCAAGGCTGAGTGGGACCGCGTCAACGCCAAATCTTTTCAGTATCAGCAACTGAAGCAGGAAGCCGATGCGGATAAGGCGCTCTACGACGAGCTGATCAAGAAGATTCGCGAGGCCGACATCAACGCCGGCTATCAAAACAACAATATTCGCATTGCCGATGTCGCGCGGCCTGCCTTGAAACCCGTTTTTCCAAACATGGCGCTCAATCTCGTATTGGCGTTCCTGCTCTCAACGTTGCTGGCAGTTGGCGGCGCCATCGTTCTGGACTCGCTCGATACCACCCTTCGCGATCCTGAGGAGGCCAGCCGGTTCCTCGGCGCCGACGTCATTGCCACATTGCCCGTTGACCGCGCCGGTGCTCAGTTGCCAAGACCCACATCGGAAGTCGCTTCTGCGGCACTCGTGTCCCGGAACGGCCATAACGGTCACCACAAGGATTACTACGGTGGTGTCTCCAGCTTCGACGAAGCCATCCGAAGTCTTCGCAACACGATTCTGCTGTCAGACTTTGACAGCCGCCTCCATTCCATCGTTCTTACCAGCGCAACTCCGGGCGAGGGCAAAACGACGCTCGCGGCTCACCTTGCCGTCGCCAATGCTGACCGCGGCAAAAAAACTCTGCTCATCGACGGCGATTTGCGGCACCCCAGCCTTCACACCAAATTCGGCCTCAACCCGCACATCGGGCTCTCCAACGTTCTCACCGGCGAGCTTTCATGGGAGGAAGTGATCATCCCCATCGAGGGCACTTCCAACTTGAGCCTTATTCCTGCGGGCCTGGGCTCTCACCGAGCAGCCGACTTGATCGGGCCCCGGCTTTCTACTCTGCTCGACGAATTTGCCAAGGATTACGACCTGGTGATCCTCGACTCGCCTCCGCTACTGGGCTTCGCGGAGTGCCTCCAGATGGCTGCCGCTGCTGACGGCGTGCTGCTTGTCAGCCGGGCCGGAGAAACCAAGCGCCGCGCCGTCGCCGAAGTGATCGCAGCCCTGCGCCGTCTCCGCGCAAACATTGTCGGCGTCGTCCTCAATCGCGTCAGCCACGACACCTCCGCCAGCGGATACCAGTACTCCAGTTATTACCAGAAGCATTATGCAAAGTACTACAAGTCCGCGACGCCTGCTGTCTGAGCTTCAACAGACTTAAGCGCGAGCATGTGAGCGGCCCAACGAGTCAGCCGCCGCGCCAACCAAACTGCGCAGCATCGAACGGAACGGCTCATGGCATTGCCTGCAATCTTGCCGCTTGCGCAACATCGTTTAGAACCACCGGACCGAGGCGGCGTGCCACCCGCCGCCGAGCGCTCACTGCGGCTCAACGTCTCCTGGACATTTGCCGGAAACGTAATTTATGCGGCATGCCAGTGGGGCATGCTCGTCGTTTTGGCAAAGCTGGGCTCACCTGAAATGCTCGGCCGCTTCGCCCTCGCCCTCGCTGTCACCGCTCCGGTCTACATGTTCACCAATCTTCAACTTCGAGCGGTCGAGGCGACAGATATGACCCACCAGTTCGCCTTCGCCGACTACATGGGCCTCAGAATCCTATCTACGGGATTGGCTCTCTTGGTGATCGTCGGGCTCGCAGCCTGGTCTCGCTTCCCATTCTGGATCGCCGCTGTCATCGTCATCGTGGGCTGTGCCAAGGGTGCTGAATCCATCAGCGACGCGGTCTATGGCCTCGTTCAGCGGCACGAACGGATGGACCTCATCGCGCGCTCCATGGTGCTCAAGGGCGTAATCTCGCTCGCTGCCTTCGCTCTCACGATGGCCCTGACGCGGTCACTTGCGACGGGCGCTGCCGCTTTGGCCATCGCCTGGTGCCTGGTGATGGTTACCTACGACTTCTCGCTTGCGCGCAGATTTGCCGGGGCGAGCCCTGCGCCCGCAGGCCGCCACCCATCCCTTCCCCGCTTCTCCCGAGACACGCTGGTCCGCCTCACGCGGCTTTCAATTCCCCTGGGAATCACGGCGACGCTCGGTTCTCTCATCTTGAACGTGCCGCGTTACTTCATTGAGCATTACGCCGGCCCCCGAGCATTGGGTTTCTTCGCGGCCATCGCTTACCTCATGGTTGCCTGTAACCTCGTCACCAACGCCATCGCCCAGTCCGCAACGCCCAAGCTCGCTTCGCGCTACGCTTCGGGCGACCTCCGGGCCTTTCGTGTCCTCCTGTTCAGGCTTTGCGGCGCCGCGGCGGTTCCGGGCGTCGCTGGCCTTCTGGTCGCAATTCTGGCCGGCAAGCCGGTCCTTCGCCTGCTCTACCGTGCTGATTACGAGAGCTACTCGGGCGTGTTCACGCTTGTGATGATCGCGGCCGCCATCTACTGCGTAACGGCGATCCTGGCCAACGCCATGACCGCGGCGCGCATCTTCAAGCCGCAACCGGCGTTGTTTGCGGCGGTGATGCTGGTGTCGGCCGTGGCGTGCTTCCTCTGGGTCCCCACCCATGGCATCCAGGGTGCGGCCTTCGCAATCATTCTTGCGGCCGCAACCCAGTTGGTAGGTTCTCTCGTTCTCCTGCTTCCCGTTTTGCGGACGCCGCAACTTTCCGTGGACAGCGTTCACGCCATTGCCGAATCGTAGCGACATGCAAACAAGTATCCGTATCAATTACGCTGCAGATCGATCGGAATTTCTGCGCCGATCTTCGGTGCCTGTTCTGCTGACGCTGTACGTCGTTTTGTTGCCGGTCCAGTTCCAGGTCGTTGAAGGTTTCAATTTTGCGCCGTCCGATGTTTTCCTTCTTGCATACCTTCTCTTCCAGTCGGATCGGCTTCGATTTCGAAAAGGCGCCTGGAGTGTCTGGCATGTCGCGCTCCTGCCCATGATGATCCTTTCAGCGTGGGTGGGCCTTGAACGGATTGGAGAACTAACGTCATACGTTGTCGTCAACAAGCTCCTGGGAGTTCTCTGGCTGCTGATCGGTTACGGCGCGCTATCCGGCGAAATGTCATCCGTTGCGGCGATTCGCTCACTCGCGCGCTCCTTTGTTGCCGCAGTGAGCGTGGTCAATATCATCTCCATCGCCGGGTTCATCTGGCCGCCGCTGGAAAGGATGATGCCGCAGTTGAACTACAGCGCGGGCGAGCGAGTGGCCGGGTTCTTGATTGACCCGAATGCCTTCGGGGGGCTCGTGCTGACGGCTTTGGCGCTGCAGGCCGTAATGGGACTGTATAAAGCACCCTTGTTTCGCGGTCTCTTGGGACGTTTGATTTCTGTCTCCTTGTTGGTTGGGTTGGCATTGACGTTTTCCCGGAGCGCATGGATCGGACTCGCGGCCGCGCTCATTTTCCTCGGAGCCGCCCGGCCCCTGCAGAGCCTGAAGATTGCTGTGGCCATCGCCGGGTCTGGCCTGGCCTTGCTCGCGTATGCGGCCAACAATAATCTCGACCGTTTCTATGCTTTGTCGATCCGGCCCGAGACCATCCAAACGCGGATCGACTCTGGAGGAGCCGCCCTCGACGGCTTTCTCTCTCATCCTGTCTTGGGCACCGGCCTGGGCACATTCCTGTTTGAACACGGGTCCATTATTCATAACACCTATCTCTGGTTTCTTTCCGAGTGCGGCATCGTTGGCGCAATCGTGATCCTCGGCTTAACAATGTGGTACTTCAAAGTGGCGATCCCCGTCATCCGCTCTTCAAGAGGAGCTCGAAGAGCCCTCATGGTTGCCCTTGCTGTCGCCCATGCCGGCATGCTCGGCGTCTCGGCGGGAATTGAGGTCTTCTACCAACGGCACTGGTGGCTTGTGATGGCCATGATTGCTGCCTGTCGTTCGACCGTCCCACACCCGCAATTTGTTAAGGTGTGGTTCGCCTCTCCCTCCGAACCTCAAACAATGACCGCGGCCGGGTTCAGGCCTAGCAACGGGCCGATTTTTCGCGCCGACTAGAAGGCGCAAGGGGCAGGTCCAGGCGAATCCGTGAAACGAAATCCGCTCGTAACCATCGGCATGCCGGTGTACAACTGTCGCACCACGGTCGCCGAATCCATCGCGTCCATTCTCAACCAGAGCTTCGCGGAATGGGAACTGGTTGTGTTCGATGATGGTTCGCGCGACGGAACGCCGGAAGTGGTGCGGAGATTCGCGGATCCGCGCATTCGCCTCGTTGAGGGTAAAACCAATCGTGGCTTGCCAGTGCGACTGAACGAGATTGTGCGACAAACCAGCAGCAACTTCTTCGCCCGCATGGATGGCGACGATATAGCCTATCCCGATCGGTTGCAGCGGCAGGTGGAGTTTCTCCAAGAACACCCCGAAGTCGATCTCGTGTCGGGCGCAACAATCGTCTTCGGCCATGAAGGAAAAGCAATTGGCCTGCGGCGTGGTCCCCGGGAGCACAATCAGATCTGTGCTGGCCCGGAATCTCGATTCCCCTTGGCTCATGCGGGGTGGCTAGGGCGCACAGATTGGTTTAGCCGTCATCCTTACCGCGAGGACGCGGTGCGCATAGAAGACTGGGACCTCTTGTTCCGTGCTTACAGGCAGAGCAGGCTCGCAAACTTGCAAGAGATTGTCCTGGGCTGTAACGAAGCTTCGCTGTCGCTGCGTAAGATCGCGCTGGCGCGCTGGCATCACTCGCGACTTGTTATCGAATATGCGCAAACCGGCCGAGCGGCCTTGAATGCACTCGCGGAAGTTGGAATGCAGGCAGCGAAACTGATGCTGGACGCGTTCGCGCTCGGAACCGGTTTGAATCATCGCGTGCTGAAACATCGCGTTCCGCCGATCTCGCGCGATGAAATCGCGACGTGGCGCGAGGTGAGACAGGCTGCGCATGAGACTGCATCGCAATGCCTGGAAGAGCTGGAGAGCGTTCCCGTATGAGAAGTCTCCCTCCAGGCAAATTGCGCCCGCGCATCTCCTTTGTGGTAGCCGCGGATCGATCAGTGAATCAGTTTGAAGGGCAGAGCGCTTTCCTGGCCGCTAATGGTTTTGACGTCGACGCAATCTGCAGCCCCGGCCCGCACCTTGCGGCACTCCGCCGTCAAGGAATCACACCCTGGGCCGTACCCATTGAGCGTGAGATCTCTCCTGGGCGCGACCTGCTTTCGCTCTGGCGTTTGTGGCGGCTGTTCCGTCGTATCCGGCCCGATATTGTTGTAGCCGGCACGCCCAAAGGAGGGTTGCTTGGATGCCTCGCCGCGCGTCTGGCCGGCGTGCCTCACGTGCAGTACTTCCTGCATGGCTTGCGGCTGGAGACCACGACGGGGATCAAGCGCCGGATACTCATGGCCGCGGAATGGACTTCATGTCATGCGGCGCAGAGCGTTCGCTGCGTGAGCCCAAGTTTGCTCGCGCGTACGGTTGCGCTGGGTTTGGCGCCGGCGGCTCGCTGCACGGTAACTGGCAACGGCTCAGCTGACGGCATCGCCATGGAGCGGTTTGCTTCCGGAGCACAGGCCGAAGCCGAAGCAATACAAGTACGGCGCGAACTGCGTATTCCCGCCGGCGCTCCGGTCATCGGCTTTGTGGGGCGCCTGACGCGCGACAAGGGGATTGCTGAACTATACGAGGCTTTCGCGCAGTTGCAGAGCCGATTTCCTGATTTGCGGCTCCTGCTCGTGGGCGACTTTGAAGCCGGTGATCCGGTTCCCGGCGCGCTGCGGGCGGAAATCGCGGCGAACCCCGCCGTTATTCATACCGGCTTCGTAGACGACGTAGAGCATTTCTACTTGGCGATGGACGTGATGGCTCTGCCTACTTACCGAGAGGGTCTGCCTACGGTCCTGCTTGAAGCCCAGTACGCCGGCGTCCCGGTAGTGACCACGAACGCGACGGGCGCGGTGGATGCAATCGTGGACGGAGAAACCGGCTTGCGTGTCCCGATGGGTGACGCTTGCGCTCTGGCCTCGGCGCTGGAGCGGTTGTTGGGCGACGCGGCGTTGCGCTCCACGCTAGGCGCGGCAGGACGAAGCTGGGTCGAGAAGAATTTTGGCCGCGAGGATTTGTGGCGCAACCTGCTGGCCTGGTATCACTCGCAACTACGGTTTCGCCAGGATAAAGCGCTCTCCCGCTTGTATGCCCACCACTCTCGAATCGCAATGCTCAAGAACATCCTGGAGCGCAGCCTTGCTGGTTTCGCCCTTTTCCTCTTGTCGCCGCTCCTGCTGGTGGTGGCCTGCTTGATTTGGTTGCGGTTGGGAAACCCGGTTTTGCATCGCCAAACGAGGATTGGCTTCAAGGAAAAGCCATTCACAATCTTCAAATTCCGGACGATGACCGACGACTGTGACTCTGAGGGAGCGCTTTTGAACGACACTCTCCGCATGACTCGGCTCGGCCGATTCCTGCGAGCCTGGAGTCTTGATGAGCTGCCACAACTGTGGAATGTCCTCCGCGGCGACATGGCATTGGTGGGCCCTCGTCCTCTCCTTCATCAATTCCTGCCACCCTACCATGCGTGTAGAAGCCGGCGGCACGAAGTGAAACCGGGAATGACCGGATGGGCTCAAGTCAACGGCCGAAACGAGCTCAATTGGGAAATGAAACTGATTCTCGATGCCTGGTACGTTGATCACCGCAGCCTGTGGTTGGATCTGAGGATCCTCGGCTTGACTGTGTTGAAAGTTTTTCGGAGAGAGGGAATTGGAAAAAACACGTGCGCGACCGTGCCCGAATTCACGCCTGAAACGCATGTCGTGAGTGGCCAGGATTAATTTCCTCATAACGCCGATCGGCCGAAGCGCGCGATGCCGTTCAGCGAACCCAAGCGATCACCACTAGAAACGCCCACCGTTTAGAAGCCCAATCGATCATTGTTCTGGACAAGAAGGCCACGCCGCACCCTGAAAAGGTGCGACGCGGCCTTTTTTGCGTTGATATCGATAAATGAACGAGCGGACGGTGTTGTTTCGCCGGCGGCTCTCATCATGTGCCCATCGGAAACCTGACCTCGAGAATTGAGGTGACCCTTGCTCTTTCATTCCGGCTTCTCTCGCTTCCGCTGATGGCACCAAAGGTGATGGGGAGTCCACATTCACCACGAATTCGGTACTGAAATACCCTCCAATTCTGCACATTCCCGGTTGCATTAGCATCGAAACCCCTTTAATATGCGTCAATTGAAGAGAATGCCTCTCACCGTCTCCAACACGGTCGACACCCCGGCTGCCCCGCCCGCGGTTCTGCCCCGGCTGCGTGTCGGAAAGCTGTGTATCGCGGTCCAGGGGGGCACCCCCGCCGAGCTCATCTCCCGTGTTGAAGCCGCAATTAAAGACTCTCCTTTCATTGAGTTGCGTCTTGACACCCTGCCCAAACCCGCCGCAGTCCTGCCCGATGTTAAGGCCCTCATCGTCCGTCGCCGCGACGTCACGGCCATCGCCACCTGCCGCCGCAAGCCCTTTGGGGGCAAGTTCACCGGCTCCCTCAATGCCGAGCTTGAAATCCTCCAGAAAGCCGCTGAATCTGGCTGCCATATCGTCGATCTTGAGGTCGATTCGGCCGACCAATGCACCAAGGCCCAGCTGGCCAAGTTCCGTGCCGCCATCAAGGCTGCCGGCGCCGCCCTCCTTATCAGTTCGCACGACTTCACCCGCACCCGCCGCCCCGAGGGCCTCAATCAAGTTGCTCAGAAAATCGCCGCCTACGAGCCCGACTTCGTTAAGGTCGTCACCACCGCCCGCACGCTGGCCGACAATCTTTCTGTTCTGCAAATGATCGAGGACCAGTCCCTCAACGCTCACATCGTCGGGATTGCCATGGGCGAAGAGGGCCTCATCAGCCGCATCCTCAGTCCGCGCGCCGGCGCAGCCTTCACCTTTGCTTCCTCTGTCGACGGCGCCGAGACCGCCGCGGGCCAAATCCCCGCGCGCACGCTCCTTGATCTCTACCGTCTCGATCAGCTTGACCAGGCGACGCGCATCTTTGCGGTCGCCGGCAATCCCATCGCGCACTCGCTCTCGCCGCTGATGCACTCCACGGCTTTCCGCCGCGAAAACGTCAACGCCGTTATGTTGCCGCTCAAAGTCAAATCGCTCGACGACCTGCTTACCGTCGTTCGCGAACTTCCTCTCGACGGCGTCGCCGTCACCATGCCGCTCAAGCAGGAAGTCCTGCCGCACCTCGCCAACATGGATCCGCTCACCGGCCGCATCGGCGCATGCAACACCCTGCGCACCGGCGCTGACGGCAAGCTCTACGGCTTCAATACCGATGTTGCCGGCATCATTCGCCCGCTCGAGCGCCGCATGCGTCTCAAGGGCGCGCGCATTCTCGTCGTCGGAGCAGGCGGTGCAGCCCGGGCCGCGGTCTTCGGCCTTGTCGAGCAGGGCGCTGACGTAACCATCGTCAACCGCACCCATGAGAAAGCCGCTGCCCTGGCGCGCAAAGCCAAGGCGCACGTGCTCAAGCAGAACGTTCTCTCAAAACAAAAATTTGACGCCATCATCAACACCACCCCGTGCGGCATGACCGGCATCAAGCAGCAGTTGCCCTTGAAAGAAAACGAGCTCAACGCCTCGCTGGTCTTCGATCTCGTCTATACGCCGATTGAAACGCCGCTTTTGAAGCTGGCTAAGTCGCGCGGCCTCGCCGTCATCTCCGGTCTTGAAATGTTCGTCCAGCAGGGCGCTCGCCAGTTTGAAATCTGGACCGGCAAGCCCGCCCCCGAATCGGAAATGCTTCACGCCGTCGAGCTCGAGCTCCGCCGCCATCCGCAGTAGGTCTCCATCTCTCCTAATTCGGTCGGCGCTATAATGACCCTAAAGAAGAGCCGCTCGCATGAAAGTTCGCGATGTGCTGAAGCTGATTAGGGACGATGGATGGTATCAAGTAGAACAAAACGGAAGCCACCGCCAGTTCAAGCATCCCGTGAAGAGCGGTCGCGTCACCGTGGCCGGTCACCCATCGCAGGAAATGGCCAAAGGAACCTTCGGAAATATCCTCAAGCAAGCGGGCTTGAAATGAAGGAATATGCTGCTGTATTTGAGCGAACATCGACCGGCTGGAGCGCCTATGTTCCGGACCTTCCGGGGCTGGGTGTAGCCGCCAAAACACGCCCTCAGACCGAGAAGCTGCTCCGCCAGGGAATTCAGATGCACCTTGCCGGACTCCGTGAAGACGGCCTGCCGGTTCCCGAACCGCAGACACTCGTCATGCGCATGGCGATCCCCGCCTGATTCGGCCCGCCATCGGGGTAGAAAAAACCTCCCCCTGCTCCTCCGCCTGTTCCCCTCTTATTCGCGCGCGAATCATACGCTTCGCTCAGGGCTGCGCGCCATCCAGAATTGACCGGCGCAGTTTATCCGCGCGGCGGTACACGTGTTGAATGGGCTTCGATCACTCGCCGTTCGATTTCGAATGTCCGATTTGCGGAGCGCCTCCCAGGCAAAAGTGCTCCACGATGGGCGGGAACTTCTGTTCCCAATCTCACGTTGAGCGCATACTGGTCGCCCGGAACTTCGTTCCCCGGCCGTTGACTGCAAAACCGCTCCCCGTCAGGCATATACCCCATCGATGAGGAGGCGGCCCTTTGGAATCAGCGATCCGCGGCCTCAGAATCGAGACGTACAAAGCGCAACTCGCAGTGTGCAACCAGGTCCGCGCGGCTCTCTCAAAGGAACTTGAAAACCCCAACCTGGCACACGGCCAGAGAATTGCCATCAGCCTTCGCCGCGACGCCGCTGCGAACGAGAGCTACGCCTTGCAGCTCATGCTGGACCTGCTGGAGCGACCCGACAGAGAAGCAAAAAATCAACCCCATCCCGCCGCCGCAACTGCCAACCTGAACTGAGCGCGCAGAACCCAGCCGCCTCAACCCGAAAGATTCTCCCGGTAGCTCTCAACATCCGCTAACGGAACGCCCGCCGCGCTTGTGGAATCTTCAGTTCAGTCCGCGCCGGTGAATGACTTGATAACTCCCAGAAGATTTGAGTAATCGTCCGTCCATAATCGGGAATTGGGCCGACCCGGCAGAGGTTGCCACCGGAAAGACCGGCTGGTATCGGCCGTCAACGCATTCAAGTCAGCCCCGTCCCCAGCCATCACCACCCAGATCGACGGCAACTTCCCGGCATCGTGTTGCGCTTGTGTCACGTCGGTGTCGTTTGCAATGAATGCAGTCATCTGTGCGTCGTGCGCAAGATTGCCCAGCGTGGGAGCGAGATCGAAGTAGAGATTTGAAATGTGAAATGCAATGATCCCGCCGGGAGCGAGCTTGCGTCGGTAAAGGGCCAACGCCTCCTTTGTCATCAAGTGCATGGGAATGGAGTCTCCACTGAAAGCGTCAAGAGCGATCAGCCCAAAACTGCCATCAGGCGCGTCGCGTAGCTTTAACCTTGCATCTCCCAACACGATTCTCGTCGCCGGCGCGCACCGTCCAAGATAGGTGAAGTAATGTGGATCCTCGGCAATCTGCGCGACCAATGGATCGATCTCGTAATACGTCAGCGACTGCCCCGGCTGCAGATACGACGCCATGGCCCCAGCACCCAGCCCGACAACGGCCCATTCTCCGTGCGGCATCCGGCTCTGCACTTCCTCAAAGATCGCGCCCGCAGGCCCGCTGCGCGAGTAGTAGGAGAGCGGTTCGCAGCTTGCATTCGGGTTCAGGCTCTGCGTTCCATGGACAATTCCCCCATGAAAGAGCAGCCGGAATCTTTCGTCTGGGCTGTTCCTCACGCGATAGACGCCAAAAAAACTCCGCCTGGCCATCAGCGTCTGGCCATAGGGAGCATAAAGCCAACTCGCCGCCAGGATCGCTACGAGCCCCAGAGTGAATCGCAATCTTCGTTTGCCAAAACTCAGGCACCACAACATCGAGTAGCCAAAAACCAGTGTTGTCTCCACGTGTCCGGGCTGGATGCCAGTCCGAGCCAGGCCCAGAATCACAACCACCATGCAGATGCCGAGCGCCAGCGGCAACAGCCAATCCTTGCGTATGGCCCACGCCGTGGAAACCCTCGCCGGAACCGCGGAGCCCTTCGCCGAATCCTGCTCGTTCAGCGGCCGGATCAGCGCAGCAAAAATCAGCACCAATGGCAGTTCCATCACCGTATGGAACACCACCGGCGCAATCAGCGAGTTGAAGATGCCGCCCAGAACGCCGCCCACTGACAAACAAAGATAGAACTCCGTCAGGTGACCCACCGCCGGCCGGCTTCTGGCCAATTCTCCGTGAGAGACCAGCGCCATTCCGAGGAGCACCGTCAGGTACACCGCAAGAAGCGAGACCAGTGAAAACCTGGTTTGCGAAACCGTTGGCAGCAGTCCGCCGAGGATGAGAAATGGAAGCCGTTCAACTACAAAGCGATGCGAAATTGGCGGCTTCTTCGCGAATACAAGCACAAAGCTGATCAGGTAGACCGCCAGCGGCAGAACCCAGAACAGCGGAATGGCAGGCACATCGGCGGTGATCGCGCTCGTTGTGCCCAGCATCAAGCTCGACGGCACGAAAGCCAGCGCGATCCAGCGCCATCGCGTCGTCCATGCAATGGGCTCGCTGATTTCGCGAGCAGTCGCCCCATTTTCCCCAAGCGTGGCGCCGGTCGAATCGGCGTCCCGAGTTCGCCATCTCCAAGCCAGGTATGCACACGCCGCCGTGAACGCAACGAACACGGCGTATGCAACGCTCCACAGCCGGCTTTGGGAGTGCAAGCGCAGCAGCGGCTCCAGCAGCAGCGGATACGCGAGCAGCCCAACCAAACTTCCGGCGTTGCTGGCCGCGTACAGGAAGTACGGGTCACCGGCATCCTTCACGCCCGAGTCTGCAAACCATCTCTGCATGATTGAGGTTGTTGCGGAGAGCGCGAAGAACGGCAGGCCGACCACGACGAGCAACAGCAGAAGCACCCACCCAACCGGGTTGCTCTCGGCCGGTGGCTCCCATCCTGCTGGAAGATGCAGGGGCAGCAAACCGGTAATCAGCAAAGGCAGCGCCACCATCACAAGGTGGATTGCAACTTGCATCCGTCGCCCAAAGAACCTCAGAACCGCATGAGCATAGAGGTACCCAGCCAGCAAAACCGCCTGGAAGAACACCAGGCACGTATTCCAAACCGCCGGAGTGCCGCCCAGCAGCGGCATCATCATCTTGCCGACCATCGGCTCAACCACAAACAGCAGAGCCGCGCTCAGGAACATGGAAAAGGTGAAGAGGACAACCAGGAACGGCGCCGCGTTCACTGTCTCGAATCTCGATCTTGCAGCAGGGCGCGGGGGGGCGTCGGAAGAAATCATGGTTTGCTTGGATTGTACCCGCGGTTGGCAACGGCATTTGATCGCTCGCCATTACCTCGGTCATGCCGAGCTTGGTGCCATACCGGTTGCCTTCCTGCTCCCTCCGTCTCCGATCGCCATCAAGCCGAAAGATTCTCCCGGAAACCCTCAACATCTACGAACGGAACGCCCGCCGCGCACAGCGGGCACTCCGCCGGAGCCCACAAATGATTTGGCGCTTGCGCCATGCTGATCAATCGAACTCCCTTGGCTTCCGAATATTTTTGGATTGCGCCGCCCAGAACCAGCAGCGCGGAGATCCCAACCACGTTCGCGCCGCAGCTTTCCAGGTCCTCGAAAGTTCCGCACACGGCCGACCCTGCATTGATGACGTCATTCACGATGGCGACGCGCCGTCCTCGCATCTTCTCGCGAAGCGCGGCCGGAATTCTGTATCCCGCCGGAAACAGGCCCTCGTGCGCCCGGCGCGCAAAGCGCTCGCTGTAGGTGAAGTCGACATTCAGGTCGAGCGCCACAAAGAGCCCGACGAACGCTCCTTCAATCAGAGGCCCGCAAACCGCATCCACTTTCCAATCAGAAATTGCCTTGGCCAGCTCGGCCGCCATCGCGCGCAAGCGGCGCGGTTGGGAACACAGTGTTTTCAGGTCGAGCCAGAAGTCGCCGTGGTGCCCCGACTCGAGCAGGAAGTGTCCATTTCTTGCAGCCAAAAGATCCAGAACATTTTCCGTCATAAATTCCTCAGCCTGCCGGGCGCCCCGACCCGATTTCCCCGGCGCGGAGTAGAAAGATGCTATACCCGGCGCGCGGAGGTGCGGCAAGTGGAGGATTCGGATTCGTTCCGGGGGTCGTTTGGCACATAAATTCGACAAAAAACGACAAAATTTGTCAACGATTTTGAGGGATGTTTGTTGATTATAAAATAGTTAGATGGCAAAATATACCCCCCTGGGGTATAAAAATCACCCCTCGACCTCATTTCGCGCCTTTCCTGGAGATTTTCGAGAACGGCCACGGTGCCTGGATTGCCGTTTTCGAGGCCCTCGGATCGACTCCGCAGCTTGCCAGACAGAGAGACCAGACAGTACGGCATCAGTCCGGCGGCGGGATCGCGATCCTGTTTTCAGCATGGATCCAGTGTGCGCCTTTCGGGCGTAATGATCGGCAAACTTGGGGAGATTTATTTGCGGGGAGTAAGGGACGGATAGGAAAGGGGTTGGGTGGGGCTTAGAGGGGCTCTCGGGGAGGGTGGGCTATTGACAGGCGGGGGTGAGTGGGCGAGTCTTAACGGGTTTTCGTGATTGTGGAACGGCAGGGAACGTCCCTTCTGTCCCCAGGTTTCGAATTTTGGCTACGCTAACCTCATGCTTTCGAAAGCGATCTATGGATGAATCTTCGCTCCGAACCTTAATCGATTCGCTGGATTCGCAGCAGGACGCTTCCTTCCATTGGCTCAATGTCTGCGCGGCACTCGTGGTCATCGGGGTCCTAGCCGAGATCGTATTTGTTATTTGGGCATATTGGAGCGAGCGGGGTGATTGGCAACATGGTATTGGATTCCTCCGTCCCCCCCGCCCGCCGAATTTTATCAAGCTCATTCTGGAGTTGATTGGGGTACTGCTCGTTTCCGGTGGGGTGGCCGGTGAATTCTTCGTTGACCGGAAAGCTGGAGCAGTGGAGACGCAACTTAGAAAAGCCAATGCTGACCTCGTCCTATTATTGGGGAAAAAGGCCCAAGATGCAGCGACTTCAGCGCACAACGCTGTAGTTGATGCGGGCAACGCCTACACTTTGGCGCAGGAGGCATCTGACATGGCAGGCGTAGCCCAAGGTAAAGCGGACACGGCTATGGTCTCAGCGGCTCGCACGGGCAAGTTAGCAGAGGTTGCCAAGGACGATGCCGCGAAGGCCCAGCAATATGCCATAGACGTGAAAGGAGAGCTAGAAAAGGACTCCACTTTACTGCAGGCCGCATCTGCTGTGAGCCCATCATCCTCTTTCGATTTTCTTGATCTAATCGATGAGCTAAGAAAGTTACCGCCAATGACCGCCGATATTTTGTATAGAGGAGACGACGCAGACGCCAAATCATTCGCCGACCTCGTGTACGAAGCACTGAATGATTCTGGGTGGAAGGTACCCAAACCTGCGCCCTCAATAACCATATTGAGGTACGAGAAACTCGATTTGTCTGGATCGGGGACGATAATATTCAACAATTTTGCGTCGGCACCCGCCCCGCCCTTATCAATCGATGACTGGCGATTCGGGGCAGCCCGGCAAACCGAAATTGATAAATTGGAGAGCCAAGGATTAAGCGCTGACAACGCAAAGAGTCTCGTGATTCTATCGCTCACGATTGGAGCCGACCTAAAGCAAAGGAAGGGCCCCGGACTCCTAATCGTCGTCTCCAAAGTTGCTCCCAGAGTTGAATAGAAGAGGAGCACGATTGCCAGTACCACAACAAGTGGGAATCGAAAGGTACTGCTATCGAAAGGGAACTTCCCCGGAGAATACGAGTCATGGCGAAGGAATCCCGCTGCCCTGTCACGGCATTCCCAGGCTGACATAACCGTTCGGGTTAGTTTAGTCGTTTGATGCCGGTACAAGCGACTGAAGCCAAACCTCTTAGATCCAAAAACGGTTGGGGGGGGCGTAAGGTAGGTACTAAACGATCAACAGCCGCCTGGGCGACCTCCGCTCAGGATGACAATTCAGAGTGGAGAGTGGGACGTGCGCGCTCAGGATGACAATCCAAAGTGGAATGGTGGCGTTTAGCGCTTCTTGCCTTTTTTCACTTCCTGCTTTTTTTCTCCCGGCTCATGCGTGATCGGAATCGGCGCCATGTCCGGCCCGATACGCTTCACCTGCGTGTCGATCATCTGGTAAGTGATGGTTCGCGCCGTTGCCGGCCGCGTGATGCCCGTCGCCGGATCGGTTCTGATGTCGT
>CAYOVE010000019.1:0-30123 GCA_964407295.1 uncultured Occallatibacter sp. | reverse complement strand
ACCAGGAGTGCGCAATGTACTCCTTGATCTCCTGCGAGTCGCGCGGATTCACCGGGTACACCGTGCTCAGATCGCGGTTGAGCACAGCTCCGCGCGCATACTTGAACGACTCCGGATGTCCGTAACCGCTCGTCGGAAACTCGCCGTACGCGAGATAGTTGTGCAGCCCGCCGCCATAACTGGCCCAGTCCTTGTAGAACGACGCCACCGCCAGCAAATCGGGAATGTACACTTCGTTGACGAACTCATCCGCCTGGCTGATCAGCCGCGACACAAGGTTCAGACGCTCCATGTTGATCGCAGCTACTTCATTCACGTTGATCGAGCACGGCACGCCGCCAACCAGATAATTCGGGTGCGGATTCTTGCCGCCGAACACGGCATGAATCTTCACGATTTCCTTCTGCCACTCCAGCGCATCCAGGTAGTGAGCCACGCCAATCAGGTTCACCTCGGGCGGCAGTTTGTACGCCGGATGTCCCCAATACCCGTTCGCGAAAATCCCCAGCCCGCTCGCCGCGAATGCCTTGATCTTGTCCTGCACCGCCGTGAAATAAGCTGTATTGTTCTTGTCCCACTTTGAAAACGACTGCGCCAGCTCCGACGCCTTCTTCGGATCGGCCTTCAGCGCGTTCACAATGTCTACCCAATCCAGCGCATGCAGGTGATAGAAGTGGATCACGTGATCCTGCACATACTGCGTGGTCAGCATGATGTTCCGGATCAGCTCCGCCGTGGGCGGAACAGTGATCCCGAGGGCATCTTCCACCGACCGCACGCTGGCCAGCGCATGGACCGTCGTGCACACGCCGCACACGCGCTCCGTGATGGCCCAGGCATCGCGCGGATCGCGGCCCATCAGAATCTTTTCCAGGCCGCGAACCATCGTCCCGGCGCTGAACGCGTCGGTGATGACGCCGTTTTCCACCACCGCTTCAATCCGCAGGTGGCCCTCAATGCGAGTAACAGGATCGACAACAACACGAGTTGCCATAACTGTTTACGACTCCTTCTGATCTTCTGCGTGCACTTCCGCGATCACTTTGTGCTTGCGAATGTTGGTCACCACCGCGTGCGCCGCAACACCCGCCAGCGTGGCCACTCCAACTGCGGTGCCGATGGTGTCGGCCGTGCTTTCGATGCCGAATCCAGGGAACGACGCCAGATGTTGATAGAACGGGCCATTGTCCCAGAAGCCCGCTTCGCTGCAACCGATGCAACCGTGCCCTGACTGGATGGGATAGCTCGTGCCCTCGTTCCAGCGCACCACCGAGCAGGCGTTGTAAGTCACTGGGCCCTTGCAGCCCATCTTGTACAGGCAATATCCCTTGCGAGCGTTTTCGTCGTCCCATGCTTCGACGAACAGCCCGGCATCGTAGTTCGGCCTGCGATAGCAGGTGTCGTGTACACGCCGTCCGTAGAACTCCTTGGGCCGCCCCTGGCTGTCGAGCGCGGGAATCTGACCCAGCACCAGCAGGTGCGTCACCACGCCCATCATCACGTCGGCGATCGGCGGGCACCCCGGAACATTGATCACGGGCTTGTTCACCAGCTTGGAGATCGGCGTCGCGCCGGTCGGATTGGGCTTCGCCGCCTGCACGCATCCATTCGACGCGCAGCTTCCCCACGCCACAATCGCCGCCGCATCCGCCGCCACAGTCTGCAGAATCTGCTCCGCCGTCTTGCCGCCCACCATGCAGTAAACGCCATCGTCCTTTGTGGGCACGGCGCCTTCCACCAGCACGATGTATTTGCCCTTGTTGTTCGCGATCGTATCGCTCAGGCTCTTCTCCGCCTGGAAGCCGCTCGCCGCCATCAGCGTCTCGGTGTAGTTCAGCGAGAGCACGTCCAGCAGAGCGTCCGCAACAATCGGGTGCGACGAACGGATAAACGACTCGCTGCAGCAGGTGCACTCCTGAAAATGCATCCAAACAACGGCCGGTTTTTCCTTCTTTTCGAACGCCGAAACAACTTGCGCTACGCCGGATTGCGCGAACCCCGCCGCTGCCGCGGCCGCCGTGCAGAATTGAATAAAATCTCTGCGGCTGTAGCCCTTTTGTTGCATCGAATTCCAGATTGATCCGCCCATGCTTCCCTCGCTCACGCTCGAAGGCCGGCGGACCCCCAAATCCTTAGGAGGCTTTCTGAGATCCGGGGACTCGCCGGTCAATGTGAGCGAAGTTACTTACCAAAAAGTACACATGGCTGTGCGCGCCATCACAAGTGTGTGGTAAATCACCAGGATTCTCCTCGACCGACCAGGAATCGTGAGCCAAATCACGCCAAATCGAGACCCGGTCGAGCCCCGCCCCTCGCAACAAACCGGCCGCAACAAGTGCAAGCATTGCTATCAACGCTTGCAGTGCTAGCATCTGTGTGCTACCATCGCTTCGTGGCCACCATCGTCATCCGCAAGCTCGACGAATCCGTCAAGCGCAGGCTGCAAATCCGCGCCGCCCTCAATGGCCGCTCGATGGAAGCTGAGGTGCGCCTGATTCTTCACGAATCGCTCCACAACCCGCTCGCCGCCTCGGATATTCCCTCCTTGGACCGCGGACTTGGGACTGCAATTCATGAGCTGTTTGCTTCTCTGGGCGGCGTGGAGCTTTCCATCCCACCTCGCCGGAAATCCCATCGGCCAATACCTGACTTTTCCTAATGATCCTGCTCGACACGAACGTGATTTCGGAAGCCATGAAGCCCGCGCCTGATCCATCGGTGATGGCCTGGCTGAATTCGCGGAACACGACGGAACTCTGGACATCCACAATTGTGATGGCCGAACTCTACTCCGGTCTGGAATTAATGCCCGCAGGCAAGCGCCAGCGACAGCTCTTTGAGAGAGCCGAACTTATGTTCGACAGATTCTTTGGTGCACGGATTCTCCCCTTCGACCTTGCGGCCGCGAGGGCTTATGGAGTTGTTTTGCAGTCGCGGCGGGCGAAAGGTCTTGCGATTGACGAAATGGATGCCCTGCTTGCGGCTACCGCTCTCGCCAAAGCCGCTGCTCTGGCCACCCGCAATGCATCGCACTTTCAATCTTGTGGAATCCGTGTTCTGAATCCCTGGCTGTGAGCCCGCCTACGCCGTCTTCTCGACCGTCGCAGCCGCTTTTTCCCGCGCCTTTTCCCTCGATCGCACCGGCCGCGTCGATACCCACCAGGTCAGCGCAATCCCAACCAGAACCGCCCCGCCACTGGCCAGTTGTGCGTTGGATAAACCCCAAATAACCTTGGGGTTGCGCCTGATAAATTCAACCAGAAAACGAGCAATTCCGCTCAGCGCAAGATACTGCCCCACAATCGCGCCGGTTGCATGCTTCTTTCCCAGCCGCCACCACAAGAACCAGCCAATCAGCAGCCCGGCTCCCAGCTCGTAAAGCGGTGTGGGATAAACCGGAACCATCACTGGCTCGATTCCATTCGGAAACGCCATTCCCCACGGATGAAATGTGACTCCGAAAATGTGCACCGGCTGAATCTCGATCCCATAGCAGCCGTCCCCGGAGAGAAAGCACCCGATCCGCCCGATGCCGTAGCCAATCGCCGCCGCGGGGGCAGCCAAATCCAGTGTCCGCAGAGGTCCAAGCTTCGCGCGCCAGCCCATCACCACCAGCGCGGCAATACCGAACGTCAGCCCGCCGTACCAGGCAAATCCGGCGTTATCCCACAAGACCCGCCAGCCCACTTCCCTGAACTCCGACGGCGTGTCCAGCACGTGCCACACTTTGGAGCCGATGATGCCTACAACCAGCGCAACCGCCACCATCGCAACCGCGTCCGCGTCAATGTGCGCCCGCTTGAACGCGCGGTCGACAATGATCGCGCCCACAACCGCCGCCAGCCACAGCATGAGCCCGAACGTGGGCAGGTTAAATGACCCGATGTGCAAATAGGGAAGCATCTCTCTTCAAGTATAGACGTGCGCTCTTCTCAATCCGCTGCAGCAATGGCGTCAGCTTCCGCCCGGCCCTGGGAGCGAGAGCCGGCTAACTAACTCGTGGCCGTTTTGGCCTTTGCGCTCAATCTAGAGGAAATGCATCATCCACCAAATGAGAAACAGCGCTACAACGCCAAGAAAAATATGGCCAATCCATTGGCCCGGCGTTTCCGGCTTGCCCAGCTTGAACATTTCCCGATGCTAGCATCCTCAGTTTTGCCAACGGGGTTTTGGAGTGCGCACGAGGCATTCAGAAAGCGGCTCATTTTCTGGCCGCGATTTACACAGGTGATCGAAAGCCGAATTCGCGCGATACTGTCTCCATGTCCACCATGACCTACCAAGGCCTTGACGTCCTTTATTCCCGCCAGCAAATCGCCGAACGCGTCGCCGAAATGGGCGCGCAGATCACCCGTGACCTCAACGGCGAAAAGCTGGTCATGGTCGGCGTGCTCAAGGGCGCTGCCTTCTTTCTCGTCGATCTCTCGCGCTCCATCCAGGCAGATGCCACGTTCGACTTCGTCGCTGTATCCAGCTACGGCAACGGCCAGCGCTCTTCCGGCGCAGTCAAAGTCATCAAGGATCTCGACCAGCCCATCGAAGGCAAGAACGTTCTCATCGTCGAGGACATTCTCGACACCGGCCTCACCCTTGCCTATCTGCGCAAGCTCTTCATCCAGCAGCATCCCAAATCGCTCCGCATCGCTACATTGCTCGACAAGCCCTCACGCCGCATCGAAAAGATTGACGCCGATTATGTCGGATTCTCCATCCCCAACCTGTTCGTCATTGGTTATGGCATGGACTACGGCGAGCGCTACCGCAATCTGCCCGACATCTGCATCATGGCGCCCGGCCAAACCTCATAGCCTCGGGGAGTTTGATACATGGATGACCGGGATCTGCTTGCCGGCGCTTATCGCGACTTCAACGCCCGCCGCATCGACGCGGTCCTTGCCAGAATGCATCCGGATGTCACGTGGGCCAACGGAATGGAGGGCGGCCACGTTCACGGGGTTGAAGCTGTCCGCGCTTACTGGACCCGTCAGTTTCAGATTCTCGACCCGCATGTCGAGCCAATCCGCATCGAGCCCGATCGTTCCGGCCGGCTCATCGTCCAGGTCCACCAGACCGTCCGCGACCTCGAAGGCAAGCTGATCCTCGATACCGTCGTCCACCATGCCTATCGCATTCGAGACGGGCTGATCGACCGGATGGACATCGAATCGCCGGAAACCCCGCAAACCGCGGATTAGCGAACGCCACTCCAACCTCGCGCCCGTCTGCTTCACGTTTTTTTGTCCATCCCTTTCTTTCCGGCTTGACGCCGCCGTATACTCATCTCCCGGAGACCGCGGATGGGAGATTCAAGCTGCCTTCGCCAAAACTCATCCGACTGGGAACGACTCACCGTTCACAGCCGCGAGAGATCGCCTCGGCACCAACTGCTGTGAACTACGAACTGTGAACTGTACCTGAGGAGCATCCCCCATGTCCGCCCCCGTAGCCATCCAGAACTCCGATCTGGATTTTGATCACGGAACCTTCGACTCTGCGGCATTTACCGCCAAGGCTCTCGCAGGCTGGCAGTCTCTCGCCGCCGTCATCGATCACTCGCTCGTAAAACCCGATGCCACCCGCCAGCAGGTTGAAGCACTGTGTTCAGAGGCAGCTCGCTACCGCTTCGCCTCCGTTGTCGTGAATCCTGTCTGGACGGCCACCGCGGTCAAGCTCCTCGCCGGCACAGGCATCCCCGTCGCCGCAACCATCGGGTTCCCCTTTGGAGCATCGCTAGCCTCAACGCTCCGTCAAGAGGCCGCGGCGCTCATCCAGCTCGGTGCTCGTGAGCTCGGTATGGTTCTTCCCATCGGCCAGCTCAAGAGCGGCAATCATCATGCTGTCGAACACTCCATTTATGCCGTCGCAAAAGTCGCTCACGATCGTGGCGCGGTTCTCAAGGTCAACCTCGAAACCTGTCTCCTGACGATGCAGGAGAAGCTGCGCGCATCGGAGATCGCCATTCACGCCGGCGCGGATTTCATCAACACTGCGACCGGCTTTGCCTCGGGAGGCGCGACCCCTGCCGATGTCGCCCTCATGCGCGGAGTCGTCGGCGCGCGCTGCGGCGTCAAGGCCGCCGGCCGCATCCGCACGGTCGACCAGGTCCGCGCCCTGCTCGAGGCCGGAGCCAACCGCATCGGCTCCTCCGCCTCCGTCACCATCCTTCGCGAACTCGGCGCCGAGTAACACAGCCTCTAGCTGCTAGCTTCTAGAAGTTAGCCTTCGCCTCAATCGATCGAAGCCCATGGCATTGCCCTATCAGAAATGGGGCGAGATGATCGTCCCCAAAACGCATCAAAACCTTTTTTCGGTGACTCACTGTCCTTTTTCTTCGCATGGTGACGACGAGTTAAAGCTAGGAGCTGGAAGCTAGAGGCTGGAAGCTGTTCTCTGCGTTATCATTCCTTGACCCCGAATGTCTGACACTCCTCCATCTCCGCCGCCGAACGAGTTCGAGGGCGACTACCGTCCCGCCGACCCCGCGACCTCGCCGGTCGCATTCGACCCCATCAACGCCCGCATTGAGCCCGCCGACGTCGCCTATCTCATGCGTCTCACCGACGCGCTCAACACCACGCTCGACCTGCAAACCCTCCTCGCCCGTACTTCCGAACTCGTTCGCACCCTCATCCCGTATCGCATCTTCGCTATCTTTCTTCTCAACGAGCGCACGCACGATTTGCGTATGCGTTTCCAGATCGGCCACACCCCGCAAATCGAGCGCACCCGCGTCCCTGTCGGCAAGGGAGTCGTCGGCCAGGTCGCGCTCACCCGTCAGCCAATTCTTCTCAACGACGTTTCTACAGCCGACTTTTACATCGGCGCCAATCCCGACGTCCGCTCCGAGCTGACCGTCCCGCTCATCGCAAAAAACCGCCTCATCGGCGTCATGGATCTTGAAAGCGAGCAGCTCAACTTCTTTCGCCCCGAGCATCTTCATGTGCTCACCATGACCGCGTCCCGCATCGCGCAGTCCATTGAGAACGCACGCCTCTACGCTCGTGTCTCCCGCCAGGCGCAGACTCTCGAGGTCCTCAACGAGATCGCCGTCGAGCTCGCCTCCATCCTCGATCTCAATCCCCTTCTCGAGCGTGTCGGTCAGCTCCTGCGCCGCCTCATCGACTATCAAATGTTCACCATCATGCTGCTCGATGAGAAAGGCGAAATGCTCGTCACTCGCTACGCATGGCGCTTCGGCTATGTTCACGCGCCCATTCGCCGCGTCCCCATCTCCAGCGGCATTGTCGGCGCTGCCGTCCGCGAGTGGCGTCCCATCAATGTTCCCGACGTCACCAAAGATCCACGCTACCTCCCGATGAACCCCGAGACCCGCTCGGAGCTCATCGTTCCGCTTTTCTACAAGGGCCGCGTCATCGGCGTTCTCGATCTCGAGCACACGCGCCCCAACTTCTTTCATGAAGAACACGAGCGCATGTTGACGACTCTCGCCTCGCAAATCGCCATCGCCATCGAGAACGCCCGCCTTTATCAGGCCGTGCACCGCCAGGAGCGTCAGCTCGAGAAAGACATCACCATGGCCCGCGAGGTACAGCTTCGCCTGCTCCCGACCGATGCTCCCTCGCATCCCCACGCTGACATGGCCGTTCGCTTTCTGCCCGCCCGCGCCATCGGCGGCGACCTCTATGACTTTCTCGACTACGGTCCCAACCGCACCGCCATCGTTCTCGGCGACGTGAGTGGAAAGGCCGCGCCCGCCGCGCTCTTTGCCGCGCTCGTAAGCGGCATCATGCGCGCCGCCGCCGCACAGCAGCCCGAGCCGGCCGCCATGCTCGCCCTGCTCAACGACGCCATTCAGGAGCGCAAGCTCGACTCGCAGTACGTCACCATGCTCTTCGCTGTCTGGAATGACGAGAATCAGACCCTTCAAGTCGCGAACTCCGGCGCTGTCCAGCCCGTCGTCTGCCGCGCCGGACAGTCTCTCCCTGTCCGCGCTGAGGGATTTCCCCTGGGCATGTTTCCCAACGTCACCTATGAGGAGTTCACCGTCGCCACCCAGCCCGGCGACGCCATCGTCTTCATCTCCGATGGGATTCTCGACGCCGAGAACGACAAAGAGGAGATGTACGGCGAAGACCGCCTCGCCGGCCTTCTCTGCGAAAGCCGCGAGCTCCCCGCCTCTGAAATCGCCGAGACCATCCTCGCCGACGTCACGCGCTTTCAGGGCGGCAAAGACCGCTTCGACGACGAAACCATCATCGTGCTCCGTGTGAGGTAGCAGAACCTCGGCGCCCCACTTCGATAAACTCTTATCTGCAGCCCTTCGCACCCAGCTCTCAGCCCTTCAGCCAGTGCAGAGAACCGAATCGCTCTCCGTTCTCGCACACACTGGCTGGAAGCTAGGAGCTAGCGGCTAGAAGCTGCACTCCGGAGCCCTCTTGTCCACCGCCGCCCAGGAACGCCTCATCCGCCCCGCTCGCAACATCATCGGCAGCCTTCGCTTGCCCGGCGATAAATCCATCAGCCATCGCTACGCTATGCTCGGCGGCTTCGCCGAGGGCACTTCGCGCTTCACCAACTTCTCCACGGGCGCCGACTGCGCTTCCACCCTTGCCTGCATGGCGGCCCTTGGCGCAAAGGTGAACCAAACCGGCGCCGACTCAGTCGAGATCACCGGCGTCGCCGGCCGCGTCACGCCTCCGTCCCATCCCCTCGATTGCGGCAACTCCGGCTCAACCATGCGCATGATCTCCGGCCTTCTCGCCCCGCAGACCGGCCGTTTCACCCTCATCGGCGACGACTCGCTATCCCGCCGCCCCATGGAGCGCATTCGCAAACCGCTTGAAGCGATGGGCGCGCGCCTCGCGCTCACCGACGGCCACGCTCCGCTCACCATCGACGGCGGCCCGCTTCGCGCCATCGACTACGCCACGCCCGTTCCCAGCGCGCAAGTCAAAAGCTGCATCCTCTTCGCCGCTCTGCAAACCCCCGGCCCCACATCCATTCTCGAAGAAGTCCGCACTCGCGACCATAGCGAGCTGGCCCTCCGCGCCTTCGGCGCCACGCTCACCCGCGAAAGCGGCTCCATCTCCATCACTGGCCCGCAAACGCTCCACGCCATCAGCGCCGCCGTCCCCGGCGATCTCTCCTCTGCCGCATTTTTCCTTTGCGCCGCCGCGCTCTTCCCCGGCTCGAGCCTCGTTCTTGACTCCGTCGGCCTCAATCCCACACGCGCCACTTTGCTCGACGTCCTCACCGCTCTCGGCGCGCGCGTCTCTGTGTTGAATCTCGAAGAAAAGAACGCCGAGTTGCTTGGCGTCGTGCAGATTACCGCCCCGTCCGAGGGCCTCGGCTCAACTGAAGTCAGCGGCGCTCTCGCCGCTCAGCTCATTGACGAATTGCCCGTCCTCGCCGCCATCGCGCCCTTCACCAGCGGCGGCATTCGCATCCGCGGCGCGCGAGAGCTCCGCGTTAAGGAGTCCGACCGCATCGCTCTCGTCGCCAAAAACCTTCGCGCCATGGGCGCTGAAGTCGAGGAGTTTGACGATGGCCTCGATGTCCCCGGCGGCCAGACCCTCCACGGCGCAACGATCGACTCCGGCGGAGACCACCGCATCGCCATGGCCTTCAGCGTCGCGGCCCTCCGCGCCACTGGAGACACACTCATCCAGGGCGCCGACTCCGCCTCCATCAGCTTCCCTGAATTCTTCGATCTCCTGGATCGCGTGGCTGAACGGTAATTCGACCGCGTGGCGGAGCGGTTACTCACCACGAAACCGGGTGCCCCATCCAAAGCGCGATGTTTCGCGCTTTGGGTGGGACAGCACCAACCCCACCCCGCCACTTCCGACCCACACTCAGTTCCAAAAGAAATGACCCGGCTTCTTCACCGGGCCATCTCATCTTCGAATGCAGTACTTGGGCATGTGCCCCATCCAAAGCGCGATGTTTCGCGCTTTGGGTGGGACAGCACAAACCCCACCCCGCCGCTTCCAACCCACCACTCACCTCCAACAAAACGGCCCGGCTTCTTCGCCGGGCCATCTCATCTTCGAACGCAGTACTTGGGTTGACTTTCTGTTTTGCCTACTGCGCTGGCGGTGTCGGCTGTTCCTGCGTCGCCGGAGGCGTCATCGTCGGCTCATTGCCCGGTGCCGCCGCTTCCACTCCCGGAATCAAAGGCGCCGTCGTCACGGTTCCCGAGGCCGCTTCAGTCAGGTTGATGTTGTAATGCCGCAGCGTTGAAGCCAGAGTCTGGTAGAGACCCGAGCGATCCTTCGCGTAGGCGGCATGCGCCGAAATCAAGTTATCCTCGGCCATCGCCAGGCTGCGCTCCTGCTGCAGTACATTAGCGGTTGTCGATGCGCCCAGGTGCAGCTTCTTCTGTTCCGCGTCCAGGCTCTGCTTGTTGTAATCCCGCGCCGCCTCCGCTGCCTTCACCTGGGCACGATCGTTGTTCAGCGCAAACATAGCGTTCGCCACCTGCATGCGGATCTCCGTGTAGAGTTGCTCCAGATGCAGTTCCGCCTGCCGGTACTCCATCAGCGAGCGCGCCTGCTGCGACTGCGCTTCGCGGTTGCGGATGGGGACTGTCAAACTGAAGCCCACTCCTTTGTCCGGAGCCGTGCTGTTCACCAGGTCGCTGAGCACGCCCCCATAACTGCCCGGCGCTGTGTTGCCGGCGACCACGCACGAAAATCCTTCGAAATTGCAGTTCGGATTCACCGGCCCGCCGATGATGCTGGCCCCGTAGAACCCGTACACATCCAGCGTCGGCAGCAGCGCGTTGCGCGCGCCCTTCAGGGTGATCTCGTCGTTGCGTAGCGTCAGCACCGCCTGCTCCAGCTCCGGCCTCTGCTGAAACGCTTCCTGCACCAGCGCCTCTACCGGCTGCGATTCCTCGGGCAGCGCTTCAAGGCTCACTCGATCTGTCGGAATCACCGGTGCGGACGAAAGCGCCGGATCGTTCAGATTCCGCGCTATCGCCTGCTTGATTACTTGCTGCTGGTAGTTCAGCGCGCTTTGCGCGCTGATCAGCGACTGCTGGTCGGTGGCCACTGTAGACTCGGCATTCACCACATCCAGCGGCGCCATCGTCCCGATCTGCAGTTGCTTCTTGTTGTCGCTCAGCAATTGGTTGCTCTGGTCCAGTGCCCGCTCCTTGGCCTGCACGTCCTCGTACGCCTGCACCAAGCCCCAGTAGATCGTCTCCACTTGGTTCACGGTGTAAAGAATCTGCTGGCGGAACGAGGAATCCGTGATCCGCCGGTCATTCAGCGCCTGATACATGAAGCGTTTGTTGATCCAGATCCCCGCCCCCTGCAGCAGTTGCTGCGTCACCGTGGCCTTGAACGAAGAATCGAGCTGCGGGGTATAGCTGGCCAGCGAGCTGCTGGTGTTCGTGCGGCTGTTGTTCCAGGAGATCGCCAACGACGTTCCCGGAACAAAGCCCTGGTTATACGTGAAGTCGTATTGGTCATTGCTGCTGGTGGACTCGGGACTGAAAAGGCTCGTCTGCTGTGTCCTGCTCCGTTCCAACTGAATCGTCCCGGTGACCGCCGGATCGAGATTCTCCGGGATGGGGCCCGCACCGGCAGTCGTGAGCGTCAGTCCATTCACGCCCGAACCGGCGCCGCCTGATCCCACCGTCGTCCCGCCCGGGCCGCCGCCGGCCGACAGTGTGGAAGTCGACCCGCCCAGCGTTCCCGTCACCAGCCCTGAGGGCGCGCCCAGCGGCAACGCTCCCGACTTGGTGCGCAGAATATCCGTGTCCGCAATGTCCAGGTCGTAGCGCGCGATGGCAATGTCGTAGTTGTTCTCAATCGCCAGCGCAATCGCATCCGACAGGCTCAGGTAAATCTTGCCGTCCTTCACCAGGTCGGTCAGCCGCACGGAGTTGGTGAAGCTCGCCTTGGGAAGATTCGTCGGCATGTAGACGCCGATCGGATTGCGCAGCCAACTTCCGAACGGCTTGGAATAGTCCCGGCTCGACGTGCGCAATGGGATCGGCTGCGTCGCAACCGGCGCCGGCGCTATCGGCAGCTCTGAAGCCGCTTTGTCTGGCCCATTCGATCCGGCTCCCGTTTGCTGCGCGTACCCCGGCATTGTTGCCACCAGAGTCAGCAGCACGCCCGCTACGGCGCGCAACCGTTCGCCGCCTCGCCTCGATACCCTCCGCGTCGGCTCCGCGTTTGCGTGTTCACTTTCTGTGGCAATCTTCTCGTCCTTCAACACACCGGTCCTCTTCAAGTGCATGTTTTCTCTCCAATGGGTTGCGCCGCGCGGATTGGATGCCTCGCGGAGGCGGCTCTGCAGCTCCGGATGCACGTTATGAGAGCGTCAAATCGATTATCGCTTCGACGTTCCCGGAATAGGCGACTGCACGTTACGAAGTTAATTACGAATTCGATACCCCTGTCGTTCCACACATCGCTTGATTCCCTGATTCTTTTCCAGCTTGTTTTCTCGGTTGTTTCTTTAGACACCCGAGATCCGCCATTGCACTCATGTCTTTTTTTCTTTGCCGCGAACGGCGAACTCCAGCCGTCAATGCGCCGCCCAACCAACAGATCGGCATTCCAGCCCCCGTCTGCCCCATTTCGTCGCTTTGGAGAGGCTATCGGGACCGCGGCTAAAATTTAACTAACTGGTTAGTAAAATACGCTACATCCCTCCGCTCACGCAACCCCACTGACCCGTCCCACGATCCATGTCAAGCCCTCAACCCCAAAATAATTCCGTCAAGCTCTCGTAAATCCTTTATTCCCTATGACATACCCCATATCCCTTGTTCTTCCCAAGTTTGCCGATAATTTTCACCTCTAGGCGCATACTCATTCCATGATCCGCAAACAGATCAGCCATCGACCACCGGTCACCGGCCACCGGCCATCGCCGGCCGGCGTCTCTTCTTGTTCTGCGCCAACTCATCTGTCCCCGCTAACTCGGCCGATCCCACTGGCGCCTAACTCCTTTGTTTCCGCCAAGAGAATGCATCTAAGAAAAATATTTCGATATTTCGCCAAATTTTCGCCATTTAACTCATTTAGAATCAACGAATCGATCTCGGAAACAGCAAAAATGGCCGTCAAATTACGTGCAAAATATGCCTCACAACCCATTTGGAATCAATATGCGCTCTGCCATATTGCGGCATGCGTGTTTTCACTCGTTCACTCCCTCAAGCACGACTCACAACCCGCGATCCAGGATCCACGCGCTCCGTCATCCGCCAATCTCCGGTCACTCTCCAGCCCCATGAGCTTCGACTACCCTGAGGGTAAGCAATTTCCGTGAAGAACGAGCCTCAATCCGATCCCGGCCTCCAAACCTGGAAGCTCACCCTGTCTTACGACGGCACCGACTTTCAGGGCTGGCAGGTGCAGCCGGGGCTCCCAACAATCCAGGGCGAGCTCCAGGCAGCCCTTGGCCGCGTCACGGGAGAGTCTCCTCTGCCTCAAGGCTCCGGCCGAACCGATGCAGGCGTCCACGCCCTCGCCCAGGTCGCCAGCTTCTCTTTGCGCGCTCCCATTCCGGCCGAGAATTTGCAACGCGCCCTCAATCGCACTCTTCCCCCATCAATTCGCGTGTCCGAAGCCAGGACGGTGCGAAGCACTGCCTTTCATGCGCGGCATTTGGCCATCGCCAAGACTTACGAGTACCGCATCCTCCGCGCCATCGATTGCTCGCCCTTCCTCGCGCGCTACGTCTACGCCTGCGCCTTGCCGCTTTCGCTCGACACGCTTCAGGCTTGTGCGCGCCTCTTTGAGGGTGAGCATGACTTCCTCAGCTTCGCAGCAACCGATCCCGACCTCGCTTCTCGCGCCTCTATTCATCCAATCGATCTCGTCCAAAACCAGGAAAAAACTATCCGGACCATCTTCTCTTCCGAGTGGGAGCAGCGCCCGATCGACGCCGGTGAGCTTCTCATCTATCGCGTGCGCGGCAACGGCTTTCTTCACCACATGGTGCGCAACCTGGTCGGCACCATGATCGATGTTGGCCGCGGTCAACTGGCTCTCGATGAGATTCCTCGCATTCTCGCAGCTCGTAATCGCTCCGAAGCTGGACCTACCGCCCCTGCGCGCGGCCTCTTCCTTCACTCCGTCGAATACCCGCCGGAAGATCCCCAAGGATGAGCACGTTGAAACTCTCAATCCCGGATCGCGCTGTCGTCGCTCACGCATCCACTCCCTGCTACTCTGGTTTCAACTCGATGCCGGTCCTCTCCTCAGCTTCGGCATTCTCGCGCGTGACCGCCCTCGCCGCGCAACGGCCCATTCACGCCGCCTTCGCCTGGTTGCACGCGAATCCCAAGACCATCATGGATTGGCAGGTCGAGCTCGTGGCCATTCCCGCTCCTACGAATGGCGAACGCGAACGCGCCTTGTGGCTCGCCCAGCGCTTCACGCATG
Organism: uncultured Occallatibacter sp.; assembly: GCA_964407295.1. Lineage (GTDB taxonomy): Bacteria > Acidobacteriota > Terriglobia > Terriglobales > Acidobacteriaceae > Telmatobacter. Next base: position 15,751 of record CAYOVE010000019.1, on the reverse strand, counting down.
CGGGCCTGGCCAATGTCGAGATCGACGCCGCCGGCAACGTCCTGGGCCTCTTGCCGGCCGTCAATCTGCCGGCCGATTGCACCTGTCCCGTCATTCTTCTGTCGGCGCACATTGACACCGTCTTTCCCGCCGGCACTCCACTCAATCCGATCCTCGACGGTGACCGTCTTGAAGCCCCGGGCTCGAGCGACAATGCGGCCGGAGTCGCCGGAATGTTAGCCCTCGTGACCGCGCTCCGCCACGGAGCCATCGAACTTCCAGTTCCACTCGTCGTCCTCGGCAACGTTGGCGAAGAGGGTGAAGGCGACCTGCGCGGCGTGCGCCATATTTACGAGCACAGCCCGCTCGCCGGACGCATCGCCGCTCACATTGTTCTCGACGGACCCGGCGCCGACGCCGCCGTCACTCAAGCCCTTGGCAGCCGCCGCTACCAGGTCTCCATTACCGGCCCCGGCGGACACAGTTTCACCGATGCCGGCACTCCCAACCCCATCGCGGCGCTTTGCACGGCTCTCGCGGCGCTTGCCGAAACCGCTCTTCCCGACGAGCCCCGCACCACCCTTAACCTCGGCACCATCCAAGGCGGCATCAGCGTCAACTCCATTCCCGAGAGTGCGCAGGCGAACATCGATTTCCGCTCCACCGATCCCAATCAGCTCCTGCGCCTTGAAGTCGCTCTTCACCGGGCGGTCGAGGATGCAGTCGAACACTGGAACGAAAAGTCGAAATCATCGGGCAGCGGTTCGCGTTCTCGGTTGTCTTTCTCGGTTTCCAAAATCGGCGATCGCCCGGCCGCGCAGTTGCCCGACGATTCTCCCCTGCTGGCCACGTTGCGCGCCGTTGACCGTCATCTCGGCCTGCGCACCGATCTCCGCCTTGGCTCAACCGACGCCAACATTCCTCTTGCGCTGGGCGTCCCTTCCCTGTCGATCGGCGCGGGTGGCGATGGCGGAGCCGCGCATACGCTCCACGAATGGTACTCGGCCAGGGACCGCGACCTCGCGCTCAAGCGAGTGCTTCTGCTCACCCTCGCCATGCTGGATTGGGCAGCGGAGATATAGCCCAGCCTCTTCCCATCGCAGTTCCACTCGTCCTGCGGCGGCAAGTGCGGCTATTTTCCCCGATGCGGCGTCTAACCTGTCAGTGCGAGGCTTCGGCCTCATCCGTTCCCGCGTGGGCCGCGGAAGAGTCAGCGTGGTGCCCGCTCTTGGGATCGCTATACTGAAGAAGAAGCACCAACTACACCCCGGCCGTCAGGCTGTGCTCGATCAGAGGTCAGTGAAATCTATGAAATCGCTCTTCGAACGGCTTCGCTCGCGCCGTCTCACTTCGGTTTTCGTGTTGCTTACCACCGTCTCCGCCGCCATCGTGGCCGGATCGTTTGCCGCTCACGGAGTCCACGGTCAGGAAAGTCAGAGCAGCAGCGACGCGACTCCTCTCAAGGTCGTCACCAATCCCACGCCGCCTAACGACTTTGTGAGAATCGCCAAGCTGGTCGGTCCAGCTGTCGTGAACATCAATACGCAGACTCTGCCCAAGCAGTCGGAAAACGGCCCGCACTTCCATAAGTTCCGCTCGCAGCCCAACCAGCAGAACCCGGGCGATGATGACAATCAGGACAACGGTCAGCAGGGGCAGGGACCGGACAATTTTCAGGACTTCTTCAACCGCTTCTTCGGCGGCCAGGCGCCCAGCGGCCCCGATGATGGCGGCGACAATGGCCAGGTGCAGGAATCGCTTGGCTCCGGCTTCATCGTCGATTCGAAGGGCTACATCATCACGAACAACCACGTCATCGATAAAGCCGACAAAATCTACGTCAAGCTTTCCACCGATCCCGACACCCAGGATCTTGGCCGCCCCGCTCGCGTGATCGGCGTCGATAAGGCCACCGACCTTGCCGTAATCAAGATCGACACCAGTTCGCCACTTCCTACCGTTAAATTGGGTAACTCTGACACGGCTGAGGTCGGCGATTGGGTCGAGGCCATCGGCAGCCCATTTGCACTTGCGCAAACCGTCACCGCCGGCATCATCTCCGCCAAAAACCGCACCATCGACCAGGGCGCCCCCGGCCAGTTCCAGCACTTTATCCAAACGGACGCAGCCATCAACCCCGGCAACTCCGGCGGACCGCTCTTGAACATGAACGGCGAAGTCATTGGCGTCAACACCGCCATCTACACGCAGTCGGCCGGCTATCAGGGCATCGGCTTTGCCATGCCATCGAACACCGTAGTCTCGGTCTACAACGACCTCATTAGTCCCAGCCACAAGGTCACGCGTGGTTCCATTGGGATTCAGTTCCGTGAAGGACTGTCCGGCGCAGTCAACCGCGTCTACGGCTTCAAGAATGGTGTTCTCGTACAGGAAGTTCAGTCCGGTGGACCGGCCGACAAAGCAGGGATCAAGGCGGGCGACATCATCACCACCATCGATGGGCGCTCCATCAAGGACGGCGACGATTTGGTGAACGAAATCGCCAGTCGCGCTCCCGGTTCGACCATCCGTTTGGGCTACGTTCGCGATGGCAAGCCGCAGGATACAACGGTGACGATCGGTGATCGCGACAAGGTCTTTGCCGATCTCAATAATCCGCAGCCCGAAAGTGACCAGGACAATGGCGGCGGTGCCGGAGAAGCCAAGCTCGGCGTTGCTGTGCAGGATGCTCCGCCGGCAACGGTCTCTCGGATCCACACTTCCGGCGTAGTCATCGAGTCGGTCCGAACCGGTTCCTTCGCTGACCTGCAAGGACTGGCGCCCGGCCTGGTTATCACGCACGTTAACCGGCAGCCGACTCCCAACAAGGACCAGTTTGACGCTGTTGTTAGCAAGTTCAAGACCGGCGATGATGTGGTCTTCGAGGTGATAGACCCCCATCATCCCGAACTTGGAATCAACTATATTGGTGGCACGCTGTAGCAATCCCGGAACCGCGCCGGTGGCGATATTCCGCTTCCGGCGCAGGTATCCAAAGTAATCCACCCCGTGGCAGTCAGTTCGTTTTACCCTTGCCGCGTAGCGGTTCGTTCGCTAAACTTCTATGAACAGTTCTTCAAATCTTCTTTTGGGTCGGGCGGTTTTAGGATGCTTTTATCTCGCGCAGGATTGACGCTTCTCATCTCCGCGGCTCTTCTTGCGCCTCCCGCGTTCGCCGCGAATGCGCGCAGAAGCTCATCGACCAGTCACTCCAGCACATCCCACAAGCTCTCGCACAGCCGGCACAAAACGCGCCGCGCTCGTGGCCAGCAGGCGATCGATTCCGATCGCGTGACGCAGATTCAGCAGGCCCTCGTACGCGAGCACTACCTGACCGATGAGCCCAATGGCGATTGGGACAGCGCCACCGTCGCCGCAATGCAAAAATATCAGGCCGATCATGGCTGGCAAACCAAGCTGATGCCCGATTCCCGCGCCCTCAAAAGTCTCGGGCTCGGCCCCGACTATTCCACGGCTCTCAATGCCAGCGGATCGAGCTTCGCGGCCCCGCCTTCATCCGCTGCGCCCGCCTCACAAGACGCCGGATTCATCGCCGCCTCCGGCGTGCGCCAATAGTCGCCTTCCAGCCTCTCGCTCACCGCTCCGTCTTCGATGGATTCTCCATAAGGAACTCGTATCGCGGCCGCACTGTGTCCGGACCATTCGCAATCGTCGCATCCAGGTGAATAAGCTGTCCTGTCTTGTCGAACCTCGGCCATTCCGGCAGTCCCGGCCCGTTGGGATCGCCGGTCTTCGCAAAGTTCGTCCAGTAGCCCATCATCTGTTCGCTGAGTTTGCGGTCCTCGGGCCGCCATACTGCATCGGGCCGCGTATCCAGCGTCCCAAAAACATACTCAATGTCGTCAGAGTGGAAAGCATAGGAGCCAGGATGAAACTTGCTCGGCGGCGCCTGTAGCTCAAAGTGGTAGCGGTACACCGGCGCATCGCCCGTCTTCGCCTGCGCTTGAATCCATTTCCAGGTGCTGAACGCAATAAACGTGTCGCCGTTGTAATCGATCGCGGACCGCAGCGCCTGTTGGTCGTCGCTCCCTGGATACAGTTCGAGAAACTCCGTCGATTGATCGCCGAACTTTCTTGCCGCCGTCTCCTTCCACTGATCAACTGTCATGCCATGCAGAACAATGAAGCTGCCCTCATCGCGGTTCCACCCCGCAAGCAGCGGGATATGCGCCTGTTTCCCCGCTGCGAATGTATCGGGCACCGGCTCCGTAAGCACCTTCCCATCGATCACCACTGAAAACTTCGGCGCGCTGGGCTTTCGAGCCGCGGTAAGAATCTCGTCAGTCGGCAGGTCGCGCAGTTGCTTCAGCGACTGCACCCCAAGCGACGCCACCCAGTCATCACCCGCCGGCGCCTTCATCGCCAAAGTCGTGCCGCCCAGTCCGTCGCCAAACGCAGCTCCGCTTTCACCGATAGCCTTTTCAAACAACCCCTTTGCCATGGGTGACGCCATCAATGTGCTCACGGCATCGGATCCTGCGCTTTCTCCAAAGATCGTCACGTTTCCCGGATCGCCGCCGAACTGCGCGATGTTTCCTTTCACCCATTCAAGCGCTGCGATCATGTCCATCAGCCCATAGTTCCCTGCAGCCGCGCCGTCCTCTTTCGCCAACTCGCTGGTCACAAGGAATCCAAAAACACCCAGACGATAGTTGATCGTTACCAGCACCACACCTTCGGTTGGCAGAAAGTCTCCGTTATGCCGTGGCTCCGACGCACTCCCGCCCGCATATCCCCCGCCGTGGATCCAGAACATCACGGGCAGCCCGCTACCGGTCTTCGCGCCGGCGAGCGTATAGACGTTCAAGTAGAGACAATCTTCACTGGGACCCGCGTCCTGAAAAACCATGTCGGCGAAGACTTGGTTCTGCGCGCAGTGCGCTCCGTACGCGATCGCATCGCGCACGCCCTTCCAGCGCGCGGGCGGCTGCGGCGCTTTCCAGCGTAGATCGCCCACGGGAGGAGTGGCATATGGAATTCCCAGAAACTCCCGCACCTTGCCATCGTTGATAAGTTTGCCGTGAATCTTTCCTTGGTCGGTCTTCACCTTCAACGGGTCTGCTCCGGCAGCGCTAGAAACTCCAGCCGCCACCACTGCGATGATCAGTACCCGCGTCGTCCACGTCATGAATTTCATCGAGAGACCTCCCGCGCAACACTCTAGCAGAATGCGCTCAGCAAGTTCGGAATTGAAGTGGAATCCGCGGAAGTCTCCGTTGCGCTCGAAGCAAAAAGGCGCGTCAGAATGCTTCAGTCGCCAGCAGATCGGCCATCGTCTCGCGCCGGCGGATGAGCCGCGCCTTCGTGCCCTCCACGAGCACCTCTGCCGCGCGAGGACGCGAATTGTAGTTCGAGCTTTGCGCCATACCGTAGGCTCCGGTATCAAGCAAGGCCAGCAGATCGCCGGGCTCGACCGGAGCCAGTTTTCGGTCGCGCGCGAAAAAGTCGCCCGATTCGCACACCGGACCCACAACATCGACGACAAGTGCCCTTCCTGCCCTTGGCCGCACGGGAACGATCTCGTGATGCGCCTGATAGAGAGCGGGACGAATCAGATCGTTCATGGCCGCATCGGTGATCACGAAATTTTTCGTGCCATTGCGCTTCACGTAGAGCACTCGCGCCAGCAGCGCGCCGGCCTGCGCCACCAGAAATCTTCCGGGTTCAATCAGCAATCGTCCATCGAAATCGCTCAGCGCGCGATTCAGCACCTCGGCGTACTCTTCCACCTTGGCCGCTGCATCAAAGTCGCCGGCGTGATAGTCGATGCCGAGGCCGCCCCCAGCATCGATCATTTTGATCTCGATGCCTTCACTCCTCAACTTTCGCGTCAGTTTGCTTACTCGCTCAATGGCCGCGCCGAACGGCTCGGCGGAGCGAATCTGCGACCCTATGTGAACGCTGATGCCATACGGCTCAAGCCAGCGATTCCGGGCAGCCAGTTTGTAGATTGCTCGCGCCCGCCGAATGTCGATGCCAAATTTATGCTCGCGCAGTCCCGTTGAAATGTACGGGTGAGTTTCGGCAAACACGTCCGGGTTCACGCGTAGCGCAAAGCGAGCGCGGACTTTCAGTTTTTGCGCGCGCTCGGCCAGCAAGGTCAGTTCTGCTTCGCTTTCCACGTTGAAAGCCAGGATTCCGGCCTTCAGCCCTGCGTCCATCTCCGCCGCCGTTTTCCCCACTCCGGAAAAAACCACGCGATCAGCTGCTTCAGGCGCTGCCGCCAGCACACGCTCCAGTTCGCCGCCCGAAACGATGTCGAATCCCGCGCCGCGCCCCGCCAGTAGTTTCAGAATCGCCAGGGCCGAGTTGGCCTTTACGGCATAGCAAACCAGGTGGTCCCGTCTTTTGAGCGCCCCCTGGAACATTCCAAGCCGCTCCACAATCTGGTCGGTGGAATACACATAAAGCGGCGTGCCGAACCGCTTGGCAAGCACTTCCAGCGACACACCCCCGCAATGAAGATCTCCTCCGGGCTGCGGTCGTTGAAATGGGCGCGAAGATGTTTGCTGAGTCACAGGTCTCGTCCCGAACCAAAAGAATAATTTGAGCCTACAGCATTTGGCCTTCAAATCTCAGCCCACGCGGCCTCTTCCGCCCGCCCATTACAATGTTTCTGTGGCTGAGCTGCCCCCCATTGATCTCGTTGATCTCGTCGGCGTCGGCCTGAACGCGACGGACACTCTTATTCCGCTCGAGCGGTTTCCCGAGCCTGGCTCCAAAGTCCACTACGGCAATCGGTCCACACAACCCGGCGGCCAGGTGGCCACCACCGTCGTAGCCTGCCAAACCTGGGGCCTGCGCACACGCTACGTTGGCAAACTTGGTGACGACGATGCGGCGCGTTTGCACCAGGATGCATTCCGCCGCGTGGGCGCCGAGGCGCAAATCGTCACCGTTCCTGGGACGGCGAGCCTGCACAACGTCATCCTCGTTGACGCTGCCGGCGAGCGCACCGTCATTTGCCAGCGCAACGACCAAATGGTGCTTCAACCCACCGATCTTCGCCGCGAATGGATCGTCAATGCCCGCGTTCTGCACGTCGACGGCCACGACACCGCCGCGGCCACCCAAGCCGCCGCCTGGGCGCGTGCTGCGGGCGTTCCTGTCGTCGCCGATCTCGATGACACCTATCCCGGCATCGAAGAGCTCGTCGCCAACATCGACTATCTGATCGTCAGTGAGGATTTCTCCTGCCGGTTGATGAACGAAACCAATCTTGAGCGCGCTCTGCGCCGCATGCAGTCGCGTTATGGATGCCGCCTGAGCGCGGCTACGCTCGGCGAAAGCGGCGTGCTTGCCTGGGACGGCAAGCAGTTGATCCACAGCGCAGCCTATCGCGTGCCGGTCGTCGACACCACCGGCGCAGGCGACATCTTTCGCGCCGGCTTTATCTACGGCCTCCTGCGCGAGTGGCCGCTCGACCGCCAACTCGACTTCTCATGCGCTTCCGCGGCCATGAACTGCATGGCCCAGGGAGCCCGCGGCGGCATTCAGCCTGTCGACGCGATCGAGAACCTGATGGCCACCTCCGCACGCCACGAAAGTGAGTTCGGCGTGGAAACGCTCGATTGACCGGAAAGCATTATGCCGATCGAAGGCAGAATCCACGAACGTGAGACGGTCCGCGCTTTCATTCAGAAGCCGCGACAGGAGCGAACACTCCTGCTGCTTTCAAATCCCAAGCGCCGCCGTATGTTTACCGATAAGCTCGCGCACTTTAAATGGCTTGATGAGCGATTCGTCTATCCGATCCCGGCAAGTGTGCCGCACAGTGTTGCAGGTACTGTAGCGTTCTTGCGAGGAAAAGGCGCCGGCCCGACTGTTTGGGCAATTGCAGAAAGAACGGGGCTTGATGCGCAAGAGCTGGACCTCGAATTCGCTGTGGGTGAAACCTGGGGAAGCTGCCACGCTGCCATTTTGTCCTGCATTCCGGGCAAGCTTGCTTATTTCAGGGGCGAGGCTATGAAGAGCGAGTGCCTCCTGATCCATCCGTAATCGGACAGTCGTTCGCTCGCCCTGAATCTCCCTCGCCTCTCAAACCGTCTAATAGAATAAGAACGGAGACACGCTCATGGCACTGATGAAGACATCGAATCCCGCCCTCGGAAAGAATACCTTCAGCGACTTTCAGGGAAGCCAGTATGGTGGCAGCCTGATCGATGCCGCGCAGCGCATGACGCTGAGCGGCACCATCAATAAAACCGGCATTCTGTTGCTGTGCGCGGTGGTCACCGCTGCGTGGACCTGGAACTCGTTCATGCAGACGCGCGACATGAGCTTCGCTGGTCCTGCATTGATGATCGGCCTCTTCGGCGGACTCATCTTCGCCCTTATCACTTCGTTCAAAAGGACCTGGGCGCCAGTCACCACGCCTATCTACGCGCTTCTCGAAGGACTTGTGCTCGGTGGCTTGTCCGCGATCCTCGAACAGCGCTACCCGGGGATTGCCATGGAGGCCGTGGGCCTCACCTTCGGCACCCTCTTCGTGCTGCTGATCGCCTACAGATCCGGCTTGATCAAGGTCACGCAGAAGTTTCGCCTCGGCGTGGTCGCAGCAACCGGCGGCATCTTTCTCTTCTACTTGCTGGAGATGATTCTCGGTTTCTTTGGCGTCAACTTCACCACCGTCAACGGCGCCACTCCCATCGGCATCGGCTTCAGCTTGCTCGTCGTCGCCATTGCCGCGCTCAATCTCGTCCTCGACTTTGACTTTGTCGAGCAGGGTGTTGCCTATGGCGCGCCCAAATACATGGAGTGGTACGCGGCGTTCGGCATCATGGTCACGTTGGTGTGGCTCTACATCGAGATCCTCAACCTGCTGGCCAAGATGCGCAGCCGGAATTGAAAAGAAAGTTCGCAGTCCTTAGTTCGCAGTTCACAGTTATTGGCTAACCATCCACTACTTCCGCTGTGAACTACGAACCACGAACTGTGAACTGCACTAAGCCCCCTGCGGTGATATCAGGTAGAACGTCACGCTTCCCGCAGTGCTCCGCTTGTGCAGGGTCCCGCGCGGAATCAACAGCATGTCGCCTTTATTGAGCGTCAGCGTTGTTGCTCCTTCCGCTTCCGGCGCATGCCATTCACCGGGCCCTATGCTGTGCGCACCTTTCGGCGTTCCACCTACCTGATAAACCGTCTCCCCGTCCAAAACCAAGAGAATATGGTCGCGACCCTCGTGCCACTCGAACTCCTTGGCACTCTTCGCGGTTTCCACGGTGAGCGCCACCTTAAAGTTCTTCCCTTGCACTAGATTGTTGTCGCCCGGGCTCGCTTCGAGCGCTTTCACGTCATCCTGAATCTGCTTCGCGGTGAAGAGCTGAAAGCTCGCCGTACCAACTCCATTCTGCGCTTGTGCGTGGCCGACGGGAGCAAACAGCGATGCATTGGCAATCGTGAAACCAGCAGCCGCACCCGCCGGCACGGCGCGCAAGAATTCGCGGCGACCGGGGTTCTTTAAGACAACATTGCTCATGCGATTCTCCAGGAAATGGGAAACCAATTCGTGCGGAATTCTATCAGCGCGGCATCTGATTTGGCTTCGCTGGCAATTACTCCGCAAACTGCCTTAGCCACGGCGCCATCAGCGCGGCCGCTTTCTTCGGCTGCTCGTATGCAGCATAGTGCCCGGCGCAAGGCAGCACATGCAGCTCGCATCCGCCGGGAGCCATACGGAACGCCTCCATGTCGGCCGCCGTAACGTTCGAATCTTCAGCGCCTGCAATCGCCAGAACCGGCACACGAATTGTGGCCACAGTTGGAACCGAATCCGGCCGCGCCGCAAGCCCGGCCTGCACCGCAATCTCAGCCTCTGCAGTCAGCGTCATCTGCGCCCGCACCTCGGTCACCACCTCGGGCCGTTCTTTGCGAACTGACGGCGCTACTGAGCTTTGCGCCATGCCGTCAAACAGCGCTTCAACGCCATCCGCACGCGCCCGCGCGATGGTCTCCATGCGTTTGGTCAGGTTGGCCTCGGAATCCGGCTGCGGCTTGGAGCACACAAACATCATGCCGCGCATCCGTTGCGGCGCCCTCCGCCACAACTCCAGCAGCACATAGCCGCCAATAGAGCATCCGCCAAAAACTGCTTTCGAGATCTTCAAGTGATCGAGCAGCGCGAGAATGTCGGCGGCAAGCTGAGCCATCGTGAGCACCGGTGCGCCGGGAACACGCGTGAACCCTCCGGCCGGCAGCCCAGATCCCAACTCGGAATGCCCATGTCCGCGCAGGTCTGGAACAACCGCGCGAATCCCAGCAAGCTCTCGCGTAAGCGGTCGCCAATATTCGCGATCGAGCGGGGTAGGATGCAGCAGAACAACTGGGAGCCCTTCGCCCGCTTCAATGTAACTCAGCCTCGCGCCGCCGGAAAAATATTCACCGTTCATATTCGGGGAGGATACGCTCCCGGATACGGCATCGTCTCTTCGGGAATGCCGATCCACGCGGCAACGTAGGCCACGCCGACCAGTCCGCTCGATACGAAAAAGCCGATCACCGTAAGAATGCGGACCGTGGCCACGTCCCATCCATTGGCCTGCGCCAACGCCATGCAAACGCCGCCAATCATGCGCCCCACATGCGGCCGGATCAGCGGCCGGCCCGGCATGGCCTGCGCCATGGGCACACCCGTTCCGCACCCTGAACAAAACCGCGCGGTCGGGTGCAAAGCGCTACCACACTGCTGACAAAAGGCTGCCATGATCAATCCCTCCGCTGAACGGGTCCATTCCTTTCATCATACGGATTTACAACCCCGCCGGTTCCACGGCCCTTCGCGCTATGAAACCCAATCCTTTCAGTTCCCCTCGAATGGCGCACGGAGATACCGTCGCGCCTGGTCGGCGCGCGAAGTATTGGGTCCCGTGTCGATGGCCGCCTGGTAGTCGCGAACCGCAAGCTGCCGCTGGCCGGCCATGTCTCGACATTCGCCGGCATCGAGCAGCGAACGGATTTTCAACTCCGGTCCCACACCGGGGGTCCATGCGGCTTGCTCATAGGCTTGGGCCGCCTCATCGTCATGTCGCTGGCCGCGCAATGCGTCACCCAGCCCAAAGTCGGCCAATTCCATGCGCGCTTCGGCAAAGTAGCCTGGCTTGGCGTTGTCGGCTTGGATCTGACGGTATGCCTCCACGGCTTTCATGCCCTCGCCCGCGTCCTTGCGCAGGTTGGCCTCTTCAAGGCAAAAGAGGTAATCGTGCGGATACTCGTTCTTTAGTTGCATCACCACCTGAATCGCTTCGTCGTACTTCCCTTCGCGGCGCAGAAAAAGCGCAATCGCTGTATTCGCGTCGAGCCTTGTCAACACGCCGCGGTTTCCGTCGTCCCGCAGCATAGCCAGGCCCGTGGCCTTCGATCCCGTGATGCCGGCAAAGCCGATCATCAGCTTGAAAGGCCACGGCAGCGCACCGACCACATACTCATAAACCCCGGTGATCAGCTTCGCGTCAATATAATTCGGATCCAGCTCCAGCACGCGGGCAGCGTCGTCCCTGGCTTTCGTCGCGAGATGAAATCCCGTGCCAAAGGCCCGCTCCACCATCGCCACATACGTGCATCGCAGGCTGCGCACCCACGCTCGCGCAAACAGCGCATTCACGTCGTTGGGATTTTGGCTCAGCCGCCAATCCGACTCTTGCACAGCCTCATCGGCCAGAGCAAAAATCTGGTCGCGCTTCTTCGGATCCTCCTCCGTCGCGTGACGCCCGGTCAGGAAACCGTCATTCGCATAAAAGGTCGTGTCGAGCAGGTCCTCGTGGTAAAGCTCCTGAAAGATGATCGCGTTCAGCAGGTACGCCGTTGCCTGAGGATCGCCCGGATGCTCAGCGTGATAGCGCTCGAAGCTTTGAACCGCGCCCGTGTAATCCAGATTGTAGAAATCCTTGAATGCGGCGCGAACCTGCGGGTCGTAGTTCATCGGGTTAGTGTCGACGGTCGCAGCCCATGCCGAGCCCGCGATCGCCAGCCATAGTACCCCGATGATCGGCCAACGCATGCGCAACAATCCCATTCTCAACGCCGGTTTCCCTCTGTCCTATCGTATCGCCCGCAATCCGTTAGGATCGAAGTATGCCTATCTCCGAGCGTCTGAATCCCACCTTCGCTCCCGCGCGGTCGCTCATCGAGGACAAGATTGCAGCCGCGCGCCAGCGCCTCATCGTCGCTCTCGACGTGCCCAGCGCCGCCGCATCCGCCGAACTGGTAAACAAACTGGAAGGAACCTGCCAGTGGTTCAAGGTTGGCATGGAGCTGTTTACCGCCGCCGGGCCCGCCGTCATTGAGCCAATCGTGGAGCGCGGCCACTCTGTCTTCCTCGACCTCAAGTTTCATGACATTCCCAACACCGTGGCTGGCGCCGTTCGCTCTGCGGCCACGTGGGGCGTGCGCATGGTCAACGTGCACGCCGCCGGCGGGCCCGCGATGCTGGCCGCCGCCAAAGCCTCACTCGATGGAGTCACGAACCCGCCTGAGCTTCTCGCCGTCACTGTGCTCACCAGCATGGACGCTGCGCAGCTCGAATCCACGGGTATAGCCCGCTCGCCCGCGCAGCAGGTTGAGCTGCTGGCGAACATGTGCCTCCAGGCCGGCATTCGCGGCTTTGTCTGCTCTCCGCAGGAAGTTGCCGCTTTGCGCGCGCTCACCGGACCCGACGGCGTGTTGGTCATTCCCGGAATTCGTCCTGCAGGCGCCGATACAAACGATCAGAAGCGGCTCGCGACGCCGGCTGATGCGCTCCGCGCCGGCGCCAGCTACCTTGTCGTCGGCCGGCCCATCACGCAGGCCGCGAATCCTGCCGAGGCGGCGCGGGCGGTGCTGGAAGAGATGGCGGAAGCGCTCTAGTAGCCCAGCAGCCTAGCTCGAGTGAGGCGTCGCACTCCGCGCATGGGCCACGTTGTCAGGATCGTCTGTGAACGACTTGCCGGGCCCGTAAGCAAATTTCAGAAACTGCGATCCGTATTTGCGAATCGCGTCCTGGCGCCCGTCGTTCCACGAGATGCGAGCCTCGCCGTCAACATACTCCCAATGACCGTGAACATCGCCGATGGACCTGTAGGCGGTGCCATCCTCGTTCAGTGTGATGTAAAAGTCATTTCCTTGCCCGTCGCCGCACTGCCACTTGTCAATGAAACGGCCACGGCTGGGCACTCTGGAGCTGAAGCTGTCAGCGGAGGCCGCAGAGGTTCCCGCGAACTCAACGCGGTCAACGTCAGAGAGGTTGAAAGTCTGGCGATGGCCGTCCTTGAAGACGATGACGATGGCGCTGGATGTGGTTTTTGGCGGTGCGGGTGCGGCCACCTGGCTGAGCGAGCCGCCCAGACAAAGCAGTGCCGCGAGGCGGGTGAGGCGAATAAAGCTTTTCATTGAGTTCTCCCGTTGGTGTGGAGTACGCAAGGGACGTGTGAGAGGTTCCAGAAATCCAACAATTGGACCGGTTCCGAGGGGGCCGGTGGCCAGCCGTATCTTTGCGGGCGAGGGAGTGGCAGCCGATTGAGGGTTCAGACGGAAAATGGGCTGCCGAAGGGGCAGCCCATTGATCCAAGCCTTACTTAAAGCTTTTCGTAGAACTCGCATGCGGAACACGAAATATACACTCCGCCCGGGACTCCCCGCTCCCGATCCTTTACGCGCTTGACGATGCGCGTGGGCTTGCCGCACTTGGGACAGTCGGTGGATTTCGTGGTGTCCATGACCTTCTTGCGGTCACCAGTTTTTGCAATTTTTGCCATCTGTAGGTGGTTCTCCTTGTGAGGTGTCTCTGCACTCATCCGCCGCGGCGGACGGCTTCAACGGCGCGGCCACTATTCTCTACCTGCTGCAACGGACCTGTGAACGCATCCGCACTGCGCGTAAAGAACTCGACTCGCTCTCACCAGTTTATATGAGCCGGGCTGCGCGACATTGCTGGCCGCCAAAGTTCCGCTCCGCGACCCAAAAAGAGCTTTGCCGGACCATGGTTGCCGAAGTAGAATCGCCAGCGTAGCTTCCCCTGAACCCTCAAGGCTCCATTGAAACGCGACGCGCAGCAGGAGTCTGCTTGCGCAGATGCAGCTCAACCGATTTCCCCGGAGGAACGATGAACCAGCGAAATCTCCGCCACCCCATGCTGGGCGCAATCTGCATGGCCGCCGCCACTCTGTGCGCCCTGCCCGCCAGCCTTCATGCCGCACCCGCTGCCCACGCCGGCAAGACCCGCACATACTACGTTGCCGCCGATGAAGTGCAGTGGGACTTCGCTCCCTCAGGCCGCGACGAGGCCATGGGCATGCCCTTCGATGACGTCGCCAAGGGTTTTGTTGAGACCAGCGCCGACCACATCGGCCGCGTCTACAAGAAAGCGGTCTATCACGAGTACACCGACGCGACCTTCACCACCATCAAGCCGCGCGCGCCAAAGGACGCGTACCTCGGCATCGTAGGGCCAATCCTGTACGCGGAAGTCGGCGACACCATCAAAGTGGTTTTCAAGAACAATGCCACGCATCCCTTCGGCATGCATCCGCACGGCGTTCTTTACCAGAAGGACTCCGAGGGCGCCAACTACAACGGCGGCAGCGGCGATATGGAAGACCGAGGCGCATGTATTGCGCCGGGCGCCACTCACACCTATACCTGGCAAGTACCGGACCGCGCAGGGCCCGGCCCCAACGATCCCAGTTCCCTTTTCTGGTTCTATCACTCGCACTGCGACGAACTGCGCGATGTGGCCAGCGGCCTTTTCGGCGGTTTGGTCATCACGCGCCGCGGCATGGCGCGTGATGACGGTACACCCAAGGATGTGGACGAGGGATTCGTCACCGTCTACATCGCCATCAACGAGAACGAGAGCTGGTATCTCGACGACAACATCAAGGCGCACATTCCCGATCCCGCCAAGCTCAATCGCTACGAGTCCAAGCCCGTCACAACGACAGGGATCTTAGGCACCGTCGCGGGTGCGGGGTTCTTCGAAACCAACATCAAGTGGTCCATCAACGGATACATCTACGGCAACGGGCCCATGATGGTGATGAAGAAGGGCGATCACGTGCGCTGGTACGTGGCCACGCTTGGCGACTTCTTCAACGGACACACGCCGCATTGGCATGGCAACACCGTGCTGGTGGGCGGCCAACGGACCGATGTATTGAACATCGCATCCGCGCAGATGATCACCGCCGACATGGTGCCTGACGACGTCGGCATCTGGCTCTATCACTGCCACATCTCGGACCACATGCTGGCCGGCATGATGGCGCGCTACCAGGTGCTCGACCGCTAGCGCAGCCTGCAAAATGTCCGAAAGGCGCTGGCCCCAGGCGCAAGTCTGGGGCCATTTTCGGCCGCCGCCAATCGCGGCCTAGGATCGGGTGATCTTCCCGGCGCCGGTCGTGCGTGGAGCGCTGTAGCTCCGTGTGGCCTGCTGTGGGCTCGGATTCCTGACCTTCGAGGAGCGCCCATCTTCGCGCATGCGCCTGTGGGCTTCTATCCAGGACGGAACCTCAGTCTCAGGCTGGGTCCAGTGCGCTACGGCCGCCTCATCGCACCATTCCAAAAGATGCGGCATTGCTTTTTTATGCGCTCCCGAGGCCATGAACTGCCGCATGCTCTCCTCGCTGTCCCAGGCCGTCATGGTCCAGAAGGTCCAGCTTCGATCAGGCAGGAGTGCGCCGGTCTGAAATCCGGGCGCGCGCTTGATCTGCCTCAGCGACCGCCAGGTGTGAAGCGCGAACAGCGGAAGAAATCGAATGGAGCGGATTCTGAGGCGCGTCAA
>CAYOVE010000018.1:0-30218 GCA_964407295.1 uncultured Occallatibacter sp. | reverse complement strand
CAGGTCAGCTCGGCAGCTTCGTCCACAAACTGCATTCCCGTCTCGTCGCCCTGCGCCATCACCACGCTGTGGCAATAGTCGCAACGCAGGCTGCCGTTGTCCGTTGCCATCCGCAGTGGCGCGCCGCATGAAGGACAGTTCATTGTTCCCGCCCGCACCCTGGGCAGAACTTCGCCCGCTCCGGCATCGGCTTTCCGCAATCGATGCAGAACTTTGTTTGCGCGGCCGGCGTTGCGGCAGCCGCGCCTGCTTCCGGCGCCGGAGCAGCCGGGCCACCAAGAATTCCAGTCGCAGAGCGTCCATACATCGCCTGCGCCATCGCCGCGCCCGCGCCGAGGCCCACGCCCATGCCCGCCGTGCCGCCCGCGTTCTGCGCCGCTTCTTCCAACGATTCGGCAGTCTCGAATTGCGTCAACCGTCCCAGGTCGCCGGCCATGTTTACGCCGATCCGCTGGTCCATCACCTTTTGCAAGTCGTCGGGCAGCGACACGCTCTCCACCACAAACTGGTTCAGCTCCAGCCCCAACGCAGCAAAGATCGGCTTCACGTCCGCCGCCACCTTATCCGCCAGCGTGCCCAGGTTGGCTGCCATGTCAACAAACGACACTTCGCTGTTGGCGAAGATCGCCGTCATCCGCGCCACAATCGTCGTTGTGAGCTGGCCGTCCAGGTCGTCGGCCACAACTTCTTCCCGCGTGCCCGTTACTTCCGTGAAAAACTTCTTCGGGTCCGCGATCCGGTACGAATAGTTTCCAAATGACCGAATCCTCACCACTCCATATTCCTTGTCGCGGATCGTGATCGGCGCCGGCGTCCCCCATTTCTGGTTGATCTGGAGCCGCGTCGAGAAGAAGTACACGTCCGACTTGAACGGCGATTCGAAGTCCTTCGTCCAGTTCATCAAGTCGGTCAGGACCGGCATATTCTGTGTGGTCAGGGTGTGCAGTCCCGGCCCGAACACATCGGCAATCCTGCCCTCGTTCACAAACAGCGCCAGTTGCGACTCGCGCACCGTCAACTGCCCGCCGTTTTCGATCTCCATATCCGCCATCGGGTAGCGGTACGACAGCGCGCCATCCCCGCTCTCGCTCCACTGGATGACGCGGACAAACTGCTTACTGATGAAATCGCTAATGGACACGGTATTCTCCTCGCACGCGAGATTAGCACCAATTCCGGGCGCGGTATCTCCCACATTCGTTGAATATAGTGACTTTCCGGGTGCTTTTTGCCGTTTTGGGCAGACGCGCTGAACGCATGCGGCGCCTGAAGCGCTTTCAATGCGGCCGCGCGCGTGAAGCGGATGGCAAGATGCCTGCGATGGTCGATGCTCAGTTGGCGGCCGCGCAGGAGAAATCGTTTCGCTGATCGTGAATTCCGGTCATGACGCTCTGCCGTCCACTGACCGATGGACACATGTGCATGCCGTTTCCCTGGGTCGCGCCATTCGGGTCAAGAAACGGGTTACCGAGCGAGACGCCGTTCGCGCAGATGAGCCAGTTGTTGATGGCGTGAAGTCCGCGCATGTACATGCCCGACGGACAGACATGCATGCTGCCCCGGCCGAAATTGGCCTGCGTGCCCGCATCCAGAATCGAACGAACCTGGCCTTCCTGACCCTGCGGCACCATGCGCAGGCAGGTGAAGCTGTTGGCGATGACCTGGGCGCCGGCCATTCCGTATCCCAGCGGGCACACGTGCACGGAATAGCCCTGCCACACTTCCTGCTGCCCGGGCGGTACGTCAACGAAGCTCTGCTGCGCAGCCTGAGGAGTGTGGCATGGCCAAACGCCGTCGATGGCGTACGGCGCGACGTCCTCAATGTCGCGGTCGAGCATATCGCTACGACCCTTAAGCCAACCCATGACCTGCATGAGCGCGTCCTGGCTTTTCACCGCGTCGGGAATGGAGCAATGGCCTTGCTCGCCGTTCTTGAAGCCGAGCGACGCCGCGTAGGCACGCAAGCTCGCCGTGTCGATCACGTCGGCGCAGACTGCATCGTGAGCGCTGTCGGCGCAGTAGGAGAGGAACGAAGCAGTGTTTTCCGGCGCACCGTTGTAGGTTTGGCCATTGGGGATTTCGGTGACGCAGTTCCAAATGGCCCGGATCGCGGCCTCCACGCCGTCGGACGTGGACGATGCCGCGAGCTCATTGTGCTGCGCAAGCCAGTTGAGGATCTGACGATCGGCGGAATCGTCGGTCACGCCGCGCGGCACCAGGCACACCGTCTTATCCTGTTCCTGCGTCAGCGACAAGATGGCCTGGTCTGACGCGATCTCGCCGGTGCAATCGTTAAAGTTTGTAGCGCAATAGGCCACGAACGGTCCCACCGTTTTGGGCACATTTGACGTACCCTGCGCGACGCTCGCTGCGCCCGCTGCAAACGCGCATGCCAGTGCAAACGACGATACAAATGCAATTTTGTGCTTCATCTTCATTTCCAATGTGACCATGGTATGCGTATATCCTGCCGCAGGGGAAGAAGCTCCGCCGAAATTTCGAACGCCGCGCAACCCGAAGGCAGCGCGGCGTTTCGTATGCCACCCGATCTGCCGGTCTATGCACCGGGCCGGAAAAAATCCCCCAGCCCCGCCCGCTCCGCGTGCGCCGCCATCGTCGACTGAATCGTCAGCGCCAGCTCCAGCGCCGCGCGACCCTGGCGCGCCGTCACCCTCGGCTCGCGCCGGGTACGCACCGCATCGAGGAATGAAAGAACCTCGAGCTTCAGCGGCTCGCCTTCTTTCACCTCCGGCTTCACAAAGGTCAATCCGGGAGCTGGGCCTGCCGCCGGCTCAGCCTGCGGCCCGGCCAACCCCTTTGCAATCTCCTTCAGTTTTTCGGGGTCGTTTTTGGCCGCCGCAATCTTCATCGCCAGTGTCATGGGAATTTTTCCCGAAGTCAGCAGCTTTTGGATCACGGCGGAATCGAGTTTCCCGGTAGCTAAGAATTCCGCAGCCGCAGCAGCCACGGATGTGTCCGACGAATCTCGTCCAATAGTCTGCCCCCCCGCATGGGGGTCGATTTGGATCACCAGCACGTCGCGTCTCGCGTAATCAATCGAGACGTACTGCCGCGGCTCAAAGAACCGCAGCTTCCGCACGCGTTCCGTCGAAACGCGCGACGCCGTGAAGTTCGCCACGCACCCCGAATCGAACTCGACGCGCACATTGGCAATGTCTACTTTGGGCGACAGAATCGGCAGCCCAACGGCGCGCACTTCGCGCACCGCGCTTTTCGCGAACGTGAGCACAATGTCCAGGTCGTGGATCATGAGGTCCAGGACAACGTCCACATCCAGAGCCCGCGGCGTAAACACGCTCAGCCGGTGCGCCTCAAAAAACATGGGCCGCTTCAGATTCGGTTCCACCGCCAGTACCGCCGGGTTGAACCGCTCCAGATGCCCCGGCTGCACGATCCGATGACCGCGCTCCGCGCGCGCAATCAAATCGTCGGCTTCAGCAAGATTCGCGGCCAGCGGCTTCTCCACCAGCAGATCCAGGCCTGCTTCGAGCAGTGCCGCGGCCACCTCGTGATGCTTCACGGTTGGCACGGCCACGATCGCCGCATCCAGCTTCAGGTCCGCCTTCAGCAGCTCGCCGACGCTTGCAAAAGTTGGAACTCTGTACAGCTTCGCGGCCTCTTCGGCCCGCGCCGCATCGGGATCGATAGCGGCCACGAGAGTCACGCCCTCGCCGGCCGTCTCCAACTCGCGCACCACTCTCAGGTGATTGCGCCCGAACGCTCCCGCGCCGGCCACCGCAACGCGTAACTGTCGATCGCGCGCTATTTCGCTGCCTCTTTGTCCGGCCCTTTTCCTTCCACGGCCTTCAGGCACCGGCTGTAGAGCGCCAGCAACTGGTTCACGTGCTCTTCGGGTTTGGTCCCGCCGGCCCCGGTAAATCCCGTCGAGGGCGCTGCCTGCTTGCCTACTCCCGCTGTCGCCGCCACAAACTTCAACAGGTCCAGCGCGATATCCTCATTGCGCCTGGCTCCAAGTCCCGCGCCATTCAAGGTGTCCATAAGCATTTCTCCGAAAATCGATGCTACCAGATCGAGCGATGCCAATTCCGGCGCTGTCTCCTCTGGCTCCGCTACCCTTAGAAGAGCATGCCCCTCACTCACATCGCTCTCGGCGCCAACCTTCCCAGCCTCGCCGGCCCGCCCGACGCAACGCTCGCCGCTGCCCTCGAGCACATTCGCTCTCTGGGCCGTGTCGCCGCGCGTTCCTCTCTCTATTCCACCGAGCCCGTCGGCTTCGCCGATCAGCCTCGCTTCCTCAATGCCGTGATCGCCCTTGAAACCGGCCTCGCTCCGCACCCACTTCTTGATGCGCTTCTCTCCATCGAGCGCCGTTTTGGACGCGATCGTTCTGGCTCCGTCCCCAATGGCCCGCGCACCCTCGACCTCGACATCCTCCTCTACGGCGATCTCATCTCTTCGGAACCTGCCCTCGAAATTCCTCATCCGCGCCTGGCGCAACGCGCCTTCGTCCTTGTCCCTCTCGCGGAAATCGCCCCCGATCTCCGCATTCCTCTCTCCGGTCTTACACCCGTCGAACTTCTCGCAAACCTCCCACACACGAACGAATCCCTCGCTCCAGCGGTCCTCCCCATCCAATCGCCGCTCTGGCGCGCCGAATAGGCTATCGGCCCGATCTTCGCAGCAGACTCGTCCGCGCAGTGTTCGGTCGCACAACCGGGGTGCCGATGATGAGGCCTTGGTTTGAACCTCTGTGCTTCTTATTGCCTGTCGAATGTCGGTCTTTATTCCCCGTGGGCGCGCGGCAAAATTCGAGCTGGGGGATGTGAAGCAAACAGCATGCGATGATTCGCTGGACATGTTTCAAATTGGTGTGAAATGATCCAACCCGTCGGCACGCTGGCTTTCACAGGCGCCGAATGGAGAAAGTACGATGAAGAAAGTTGCTAGCCTTATCGCGCTGTTCGTTGCGCTTTTAATTCCCCAGCTTTGTTTGGCACAGGCCCCTGCCGGTGCCCCAGCTGGCACAACCGGACTTTGCAATGATGGATCGTATTTCAAAGGATCAGTAAAGATTGGCGCCTGCACTGGTCATAAGGGACTGAAAACCTGGTGGGGCGCGCCGAAGGCCCCTGCCAAGACCGCTCCTGTGAAGACCGCTCCGGCCAAAACTACCACGCCGCCTAAATCCGCTCCGGCCCCGGCCGCAAAGACCACGCCGCCTCCCGCTGCTTCAACTCCCCCTCCAACGACCAAGCCAAGTTCGCCGGCGACTCCTGCGAAAACTTCGCCTTCAAACACCGCCGCGGCGCCAGGAGGCGGACCGGGACTCGTCTGGTTGAACACCGCTTCCAACGTCTACCACTGCCCCGGCTCCACTTACTACGGCAAGACCAAAGCCGGCGCGTACATGACCGAGCCGGAAGCGAAGGCCAAAGGCGCACACCCCAATGGAGGCAAGGCCTGCAGCACCAAGTGACAGCCAAAGCGTGAGTGACTTGTGAAGGGGTTGGGCTGGGCCGAAGGCGGCTCAGCCACTTTGCCCGCGCGGCGGTCGTGAGCCACTGGCGGTCGGGCGCTTCTTCACCGGTTGTTCATGATGACCCCTCGGATGATGATTTACCGTGGCCGTGCCGAGGCGCGTCCATGGCAGTCTTCCAAACCTGGACGAACAATCACGGTGTGCGAGTTGGGCGGGCAAGAATTGCCTCTCTCGGCACATCAAACAGAACGATCGCAAGGAGGTTTTAAGAGATTTATGAGTGTGATTGCCGATTTATTGCAGCAGAAGGTTGGACTGAGCCCAGACCAGGCCCAGCAAGCGGAACAAGTTGTTGTTCAACACATCATGTCCAAAGTACCGTCTGAATTTCAGGGTATGTTGGGCCCGATCCTGGGCACGGGATCAAGCGCGGACGCATCTCAACCAGCGGCCGGGGATTCCGGCGGCATGAGTGGCCTGCTCGGCGAAGCAACCAAGCTGTTCGGGGGCTAAGGGCTGAATACCCCGCATTGACCAAATCTCTTTGCGGCGCTTCAATCTGTCGAAGCCAGTCCCTCAACCAGGCGATTAGGCAGCGGCAAAGAACCCGTGTTCGTTCATCCGGTAAGAATCGAAATCTGAAAGCACAAGGAGAAAGACATGAAAGCAAATCGCCTGACAACTGCCCTCGTGGCCCTGGCCGCTTCCGTCCTTTTCGGAGTCCTTCCGCTCGCCATCGCCCAAACCAAGCCCGCCACCAAGCCAGCGACTCAAGCGGCAGCCTCTAAGCTTGTGGACCTCAACACTGCCTCACTCAGTCAGCTCAAGGCTCTCCCCGGCATCGGTGACGCATACGCCCAGAAAATCGTCAACGGGCGTCCCTACGCCAACAAAACACAGTTGAAGACAAAGAACATCATCCCTGCGGCCACCTACAGCAAGATTGCGAGCCTGGTCATCGCCAACCAGCCGGCCAAACCAGGAAAGTAGCAGGTTTTCTTTTTCAATTCGGTTAGCTTCGATCTTCTACGATCGGAACGAAAACGGGGTACTGGCTCTGGCCAGTACCCCGTTTCGTTTGTCTTTCATTGATGTGGCCTTCCAAATCGCTCCTGAAAGAGGAGTTCATCGGCAGCTCTGACTTAGCCCTGCTGATCGTTCTTCTCTTCTTCCTTTTTCTCGATCAGTTCAGTCACATCTTTTGTGCCTTCAAAGCCAACCACGGCGGCAATGCCGTCGGTGATGATTCCCGCATTTGGATCCAGCTTCTTTGCGCCTTCAACCGCGACCGCAGCTCCAGCCAACTCTTCGAGTATTCCCATGATTTCCTCCTTTTGAGCGTCAGGAGGCCAGATTTTGGTCTGGGATCTCCGGATCGATTCGTCGAATCTAACCGCGCCGTGAAAGGGATTGCAAGGCCAGAGAAAAACTTTCGGTGGAAAAAACCAGACATGGACTAGAATCCGGCGCGCACCCGCGGTCGAGAGAACTCCTGACCAGCACGCGCCGGGGCTTCTGGATGACATTAACCGTATTGGTTCTGAGGCCACGAGTCGGGGCGTCATTCCAATTAAGATGAGTCCATCCTTCTGGGCGCCGCTTGAGCTTGTCAGCTCGCGGTGTACCGGTGCTTGCCGCACCGCCGTAGGTTGGAGGTTCGCAACATGTTGTCGCGCTATTTCGGATTCAAAGAGGAACCGTTCGGCATCAGCCCCGATCCGCGGTGCTTGTTTCTTAGCCGCACGCATCAGCAGGCGCTTGAGGCGCTTGAAGACGGCTTCATGAGCAACCGTGGCTTTACAGCCATGATTGCGCCCCCTGGTATGGGGAAGACTACGCTGTTGTTCCGCTTTCTCGAGGACGTTCGCGAATCCTCACGCGTCGTGTTTCTCTTTGACCTGGATGCCACGTGCGAGCCGCGCGAGTTTGTTGCCTATGTGCTGCGCGATCTCGGCATCACGCCTGCGCAGGGCAGCGCTGAGATGCACGATCAGCTCGGCGAGGCTCTCATCAAAGAAAACATGGCCGGCCGCAAATTCGTCATCGTGATTGACGAGGCCCAGAATCTGTCTGAAGCCGTGCTCGAGCGCGTTCGCCTCCTGACCAACTTTGAGAATTCACGCGGCAAGCTTATCCAGGTCGTCCTCTCCGGCCAGCCGCAACTATCCGACAAGCTGCTCCAGTCTTCTCTGGTCCAGCTTCGCCAGCGTATCTCCACGGTATGCCACATTGAGCCGCTATCGGCTGATGAAGTCGCAGCTTATATCGACTACAGGGTCAAGATGGCGGGCTATCTTGGCCGGCCGCTCTTTGCTGAAGACGCGATCAGGTTGATCGCCGAGGCCAGCCATGGCACGCCCCGCACCATCAACAACCTTTGCTATAGCGCGCTCTCGCTGTGTGCCAAGCTCAAGCTGAGTCAGGTTGACTCTGCCATGGTGGCCAAGGTGATCACCTCGCTCCAGTTGGTTCCGCAATCGAACGCGCGCGCCGCGGCCCCTGCTGAAGTTCCCGTCGCAGCCGCCGAAGCCGTTGAGCAGCCCAGGAAGCGCAGAGAATTTGGGGGCCTTCGCCTGGCGCCGGAATCGGACAATCCGGCCCCGGCGGAGCGGAAGAGACCCGTGGCCGAGCCCGCCGGGCCAAGATTCTGGGAGCGGACCCGTTTGCGGCTCGTGAGCTTCGCCGCGGCAACCGCAGGCAGCGTAATGATCTGGGTTCCAGCCGCAGCGATCATCCTCGTCATCAGCTTCATTGGCGTCGTCCGCATCACCGAAGTCTTGTCGCCGCCTTCTCATGCAAACGGCGCCGACCAGACCACCGATCTCTCGGCCCCGCCGCCATCGGAGACCGACGATCCCGGCGCGACCGATTCCACCGCGCCAGCCGACCCCGGCAATCCGGCTTCCGCGCCGGCTGCGCCCAGGCCCGTGCAGGCTGCCTCCGTTCCTAAGCCCTCGCCAATGACTCCGAGGCCCGCGGCTTCCGTTCCGAAGCAGGCGGCGTCCTCAGGCTCAAGCCCAAAATCGCTCACGGGCAGCGCCACCGTGCCCACGCCTTCGGCAGCCGCGCAACCTGTCGCGATGGCTCCAAAGGCAGATGCCCAGCCGCCGGCGACCGCATCGAAAGCGACTCCAGCGGCTGCACCGCAGCACGCTCCCGCAGCGCCTGCCGCATCGGCGCCCAGGCAGGTGCACGCCGCGCTTGGCGGTGACGCAGCCCAGCCGGTCGCGCATGACACAACGACGCCGAGCGTGCGCCCCGCACTGCCTCAACGCTGATCTTCGATCCTTTCGCTCGGTTGGCGATCCGGAGACTTGCTGCGTCCGCTGCGCGCTATTCGTCGCCCTCAGCGATCCAATAGCGCAGCACCTTGTTGTTCTCGCTGTCGTAGCTGCAAACCAGTTCGACGCGCTTGAACACGCCGTCCGAGTCTTCAAGCAGCAGCTTGTCCGATACGCTCGTCGTAATTCCCGGCGCCACGTGAACCGCGACCTGATCGCTGAACCGTTCATCCGGTGTGGCGCCATAAGCCCATCTGAATCGATCGCTCGCAATCGACTTTAAATACTCGTCCGCGCCCCTCGAGCATGCCAGCTCCGCCCGGGCTCCATCGTCGTCCAGAGTTCGTGTCTCGGCGCCCGGCTGTTGCCGAGCCGCCGCCGCCACTCCGCCGGCGTGCCAGGCGTACCATGCTCTGAGGCCAAAGTAGAGCGCGATTCCGCACACGGCAACAATCGCAACGGCCGCCGCGGCAACCTTCCACTTTGTGCGTCTTGTTCGCGTCAACTCCCAGTCGCGCGCAAATTGATCGATGTCATAGAGCAGCGTGCCGGTCTCATCTTCTTTTTGCCAACGCACCGCGACCAGGTCGGTCGTCGGGCTGCTCACATACACCTGTCCCGTCAGGCCGTCTTCCTTGCGTCTAACCTGCGCGTCCTTCGGGGGATATTTTCGCGAACTCACTTCGCATCCCTCCCCGATTGCATCCTCGACCGCCGCGCATCCTTCACGTTTGGAACCCCATTTGTTTCCCGGCTGAAACGGAATATAACACCGCTCGCTCTGGTTCTGGGCCGCACTCAGACCGCGCTGAAAACCCCTCGTCCCGCGGTGAGTTGAGGTCTTCATGAGCGGATCTTCGCAGGCAGCTTGCGGCTGACAGCCAAATGCCGGAAACAAATTCTCGATCCCGTCATTTTCTGTCTTGACAGACCCTCCCCGCGCACCGAATCATGTTGCCGCATACTCCCTCAGGGTTATCGCTGCACTCTATTCGGCTTTTTATCACCGGATCAGGCTTCTCAATCCGGAGCCCCTGCGCTCCTACGCATCTTTCGCTCCGCCGTTGGCAGCCGTCCGAGTCATTTCTCAAGAGTGGAAAGAGAGGGCAATTGTGTTCAATCCCATCATCATTGTGGCCGTCCTGATTCAGGGCTTCATCGGCCGGGCCAACAAAATGGCCGGCGCCATCGCCGGCTTCCTCATCACCACGGGAATCCTTGTCTGGGGCCTCTCCGTCTACAGCGATGGCGACCAGATCTCCTTCTTCGGCTCTCCGATCGACCAGGGCTTCTTCATCATCCTGTGCATGGTCTGGTACGGCTTCGATGTCTATGGGCTCATCAAGGCGCGTAAGCTTTCCGCGCTTGACGCAGAAAACCGCGTGGCTCTCGCCGATCCCGCCGCCCGCGCCATCTGGTCCTCAACCTGGCGCGCCTGGCGCCTCGGCAACAATGTCCCCGCGGTTGCCACCGCTGAAGCTAACCGTCTCTCTGAAGATTCCTTTGTCGACGGCTACCTCAAGAAGACGGGCCGCCTCACACAATCCATCGCCTCTCGCGGCGGATTTCAGCCTGACGAATTCATCGTTTACATCACCATCAATCCCGCGCACGA
The DNA here is from genome assembly GCA_964407295.1 of uncultured Occallatibacter sp. Taxonomy (GTDB): domain Bacteria; phylum Acidobacteriota; class Terriglobia; order Terriglobales; family Acidobacteriaceae; genus Telmatobacter. The sequence goes on along the minus strand of CAYOVE010000018.1, from coordinate 19,861 downwards.
CATCTCTGTGCTCACCAATCGCACCCTCTACCTTTTTGCCAACAAGGACATCTCCTCCGGTCCTGCGCAGACCATTCCCCTCGCCGACATTGAGAGCTATCGTTTTGACACATCCGGCCAGGGCCGCCTCCATCTCCAACTGCGCAGCGGCCAGGTCATCGACGAGCAGCGGAACGCCGGCCCCAAAGCGGAGTTCCTGAACAAATTTCTCCCTGCCCGCCAGCTCGCGTAACGCCGATAGCCCGCCCCGGGCGCGCTTGAATCCAGGCGCGCCCTCAACCCTGGGCGCGTTTGTGCATCTTCCCGCCACTAGTCCGCTGAGTTGCCTTGACTCCCGCACTGCTGCCTCAAATTCCGTTCGGCTGCATCAAAATGGTTGAGTAGCCCTTTTCCCCAACCTTGAGAGCCCAACGCATGCGGCGGTTCCCATTCAAATCGATCGTTTGCGGGGCAGCGCTCTTCGTTGTTCTCCCAACCCTCGCCGCTCAAGCTCCGACGCAGGCTCCAGCCGGATCCAAGCCGACCCAACCAGCGCCGATCGCGAATGACGCCAAGCCAGCGCCGATCACCACTATCGACCAGGTCACCGTCACCGCTTATCGCGCTCCGCTTGGCGTCCTGGAGAGCCCTGTCACCACGCGCCTGCTTACTCAACAATCTCTGCGCTCCACCGCCGGCCTCACCTTCGATGACCAGTTGCGCCAGCTTCCCGGCGTCGAGCTTTTCCGCCGGTCCAGCTCGCTCGTGGCCAATCCCACCTCGCAGGGAATCAGCCTTCGCGCGCTCGGTTCCACCTCCGCCAGCCGCACGCTCGTTACCGAGGACGATGTCCCGCTCAACGATCCGCTGGGCGGATGGATTCACTGGCAGGAGCAGCCCGAGCTCTCCATCCGCGACGTTGAGCTTGTCCGCGGCGGCGCGAGCGACCTCTACGGATCGAGCGCCATCGGCGGCGTGGTCAACATGGTTCCCGTTCGCCCGTCGACCAACCAGGTCGAGCTCAGCTCCACGATGGGCGGCGAGGGCGCCTACAGCGACAGCCTGCTGGCAACGGCTCATGATGGGCCCTGGAGTTTTCTTGCTGCCGGTGGCCTCATCGGGACCGACGGCTACATTCAGGAGAGCCCGTCGCAGCGCGGCCCCGTCGATGTTGCCAGCAACGTGCACAGCCAGAATGCGCTCGTTTTTGGAGGCCGCAACTTCGGCGCGCTCAAGCTCTTCGTGCGCGGGACTGGTTTCGATGAGTCCCGCCACAACGGAACCCCCTACCAGATGAACGCTACGCGGCTCATTCGCTACTCGACGGGCGCCGACTGGCAAAACGCGCGCAGCACCGTGCTTGCACTGCGCCTCTACGGATCGGACGAGCGCTATCGCCAGACATTCTCGAGCATTTCGAATCTTCCCAACTTCGGCGATCTTTCCTGCACATATCGCTGCGGCGAGACTCCGAGCAAATTCTCTTTTGTCCCGGATAACGAGCTCGGCGCAGCAGCGCATTGGAGCCAGCCCTTCGGCGCGGGCTTGCTGATCGTGGTTGGCGCGGACGCGCACGACGTTCGCGTCTGGGATCGCGAGCAGTCGTATACCGGTGCCGACGCGCTCACCAACCTCGCTGATCATCAGCGCGACTCCGCCGCCTACGCCGAAGCCATGTGGGAACACAAGGCCTGGACGATCGTCGCCGGAAGCCGCATGGACTGGTTCCAGAATTACGACGGCCATGAAACGCAATGGAACGGATCAACATGGTTGCCGACCGCCGCTCAGCCGCCAGAGCGCGATGAGCGCATATACGACCCACGCCTCGGCCTCTCGCGTAAACTGTCGCCGCACTGGGCGCTAACGGCCTCGGGGTTTCGAGCCTTTCGCACGCCCACGCCCAGCGAGCTCTACCGTTCCACGCAGGTCGGCAATCAGCTCACTCTGCCGAATGGCAGCCTGCTCAGCGAGCGCGCCACGGGATGGGAAGCCGGCATTGCCGCCGAGCGCTCCTGGGGCAGCATCCGCTCCAGCTACTTTCTCACCCAGGTCAATCGCCCCATCGTGGCCGTCACCACGTGTGCCACCTGTTTCCCGATTCTGCTGATGCGCGAAAATCTCGGCCAGATCGAGAGCCGCGGAATTTCACTCGACTATGAATTTGCTCCGCGCTCCTGGCTAGCAGTCGACGGCGGCTATCAGTACGCGCACGCGGCGGTCTCGCGCGGCGCGCAGGATCTCGGCAATTGGATTCCCGAAGTTGCACGCAATCTGGCCACGCTTAATCTGCGCGCGTCACGCCCGGCCCTCGGAGCCATCAGCCTGCAAAGCCGTCTGAGCGGCCGACAGTTTGACGACGACGCCAACGCCAATCTTCTCCACGGCTACTTCCGCCTCGACGGCTACGCCTCGCACAACTTCGGCAAGCGATTCGAACTCTTTGCCGCCGGCGAAAATCTCTTCAACCGCTCCATTGAAGTTTCCAAAACTCCGACGACCACGCTCGGCCAGCCGCGCACAGCCCGCGCCGGTTTCACTATTCGCCTCGGCCGCGCTAGCGAATAGGACCCGCCGCGGCTTGGGCCCACGGCATGGCCCCTCCGGCTATCGCCTCACCTGAAAACTTGGTTAACGCAGACATTTGCTCGTGCTGATGCGAGCCGGGATTTCTCCCGACTCGTACCAGCATTCCCGGGGGAGGGACTCAGTGCAGATTGTTTTGAGCGGGTGTTTTGAACTGGTGCTTTGCGGAGTCGTTGCAGGAATTGGTGCTTCGACAACACTACAAAGTTCCGGCCGGGAAGAATGTTCAATATTGCACACCTCTCAGTTTCGCCTATTACTTTTGGGAGGATGGTCCGGCCCTCCAGTCGACTCCGGAGAGCGTTCCGCACACACAATGTGTTCGGAATTGACCATCATCACAGGCCGAAGGCGGGTAACAATGCCCAAATGGTCAATCCTTCTTCGCTCGATTTCGATTGTCCTGCTTGCGGCGCGATGTCAGGAGAAAAGTGTTTCAACCTGGTCGGATATTCCCGCTTTGATTCTCACGTTGAGCGCAAGTGGATCGCTCAGGATCGGCGCCCGGATCATTCGCCCAAAGGAAGCGCCTCAGCGCAGTCAGCCGCCGGCGAGTGACACGGCATCCGTGAATGGTGAACGACGAACTGTGCAATGCCCAATGCCCGATAGAATGACTGGGTGCCCCCGCTCTTCCAACTTCTAGCCTCATCCGCTGCCGGCGGCCGTCGCGGCCGACTCGTCCTGCCCCATCAAACCGTCGAGACACCGGTCTTCATGCCTGTCGGCACGCAGGGAACCGTTAAAGCCGTCCCCCAGGACACGCTCGAATCTCTCGGCGCGGAAATCATCCTCGGCAACACCTATCACCTCTATCTGCGCCCCGGCCACGAGCCTATTCGCCGCATGGGTGGGCTTCACAGATTCATGAGTTGGCCGCGTGCCATCCTCACTGACTCCGGCGGCTTCCAGGTCTTCTCGCTCAGCTCGCTCCGCAAAGTCACGGACGATGGCGTCCAGTTCCGGTCACATCTTGATGGAAGCTCGCATTTCTTCACGCCCGAACATTCGATCGACGTTCAAATCGCTCTCGGGGCCGACATCGTCATGGCTTTCGATGAGTGCACCGAGTATCCCGCCGATCGCGCCCGCGCCGAAGAAAGCCTCCGCCTTACCATGGCCTGGGCGCGCCGCTCGCTCGATCACTTCCGCGCCCACAGTCGCGATGTCCCGTGGTTCGATCCGAAAGTCAGCCGCGCGCAATCCCTCTTTGGAATCGTTCAGGGCGGCATGCATCGCGATCTCCGCCGCCAATGCGCCGAGCGCCTCGTCGAAATGGACCTCGACGGCTACGCCATCGGCGGCCTCTCAGTGGGCGAGCCGCGCGAGCTGACCCTCGAAATGATTGCGGAAGTTTTGCCGCTGCTGCCCAAAGACAAGCCGCGCTACGTCATGGGCGTCGGCTATCCCGACGAAATCGAGCAGTACGCCCGCCTGGGCGTCGACATGATGGATTGCGTCCTTCCCACGCGCGCCGCGCGACATGCTCTACTCTTCACCAGCGAGGGCCGCCTCAACATCAAGAACAAACAATTCGCCGAAGACCAGTCCCCGCCCGACCCCGCCTGCCAGTGTCCCGTCTGTCGCCGCTACAGCCGCGCCTATCTGCGCCATCTGGTGCAGGCCGGCGAGCCGCTCTCAGCCACGCTCAACTCTATCCACAATCTCGCCTACTACCTGGGCATCATGCAGCGTGTGCGTACATCTCTCGATCCAGCGCCCGTCTGAGTGCGATCCGAAAGCGGCCAATCGAACGCAGTCACTCGCCCGGCGCAACTGCAACTTCGGTCTTTGCCGGCAGACTCTCCAGATTCTTGCTCAACGTCACCATTGCCGTGATCCACAGCGCCACGCCTGTTCCCCCCGCGCATACAGCGGAACTAAGCTGGCCACTGGACATCAAGAGCGATCCAAAAGCAGCCAGCGAAATGGCAGCGCCCGTCCAATAGTAGAGGGGTAGCTTGAAAAGTTTGCCGAGCGGGAAGAAGTGAATTCCTACGACCGCGCCGATCCATTGTCCGAACAGCTCCGGCCGATGAAAGTGACCCAGGATCGGCCCTCCAACCGATATCGCAGCGCCTTCTGTCGCAACGATGATCGCGTATCCAATTCTGTAGTACCGCGCGAGCCGCTTATCCAAAGCAACTCGCGGCACGTGGCGCAGCGCGACAAGGTTCGCAATCGCCCAACTGACAAGAACTGCCGTAGCCGCCGCGATCGCCCCGAACCACGGTCCCCGCTCGCCCTGGATCGCATCCTCGGCCCACCAATACAGCGCATAAGCCCCGAAGCCAGCGCACACGATGGCGCCAACCGCTCTGCCGCGCATGCGAACCAGCAAATCCGGACCGTCACCGGGACCCAGAATCCCGCCTGCTCCACTCATCTCATCCTCCGGTCGGATTCTTCGCCGGCAAAAATCGCTTTGCGCAATTCTGGCCCATCAAATTGCCGAGCCCAGCAACTCCTTCAGCGCCGATACGTACTCCGCAAGAGCCGCGCGCCCCTTCTCCGTCATCCGGTAGAGCGTCTGCGGCTTGCGCAGCACAAACCGTTTCTCGACGGCCACGTATCCGGCCTCTTCGAGCTTCATCAACTGCGCGCCCAGATTCCCATCCGTCGAGCCAGTCTTCTCCCTGAGCCACGTAAACTCCGCCTCTTCCACTCCCATCAACAGTGAGAGCAGCGCCAGCCGCAGCTTTCCGTGGATCACAGGATTCAGCTCCGGCAGTTCAGGCATTCGCAGCCCCCTGCCTCCGCCCACGCGACTCCAGGATCATCGCGTAGATTCCGAACACAATCTGGCAAAAGAAAATCCCCACCAGAAACGCAATCGTGCTTTGCGTAATGCTGCCAAACAGCGAAGCCGACCCGGCGGCCCACCAAACCACCGCGCACGCAATTTGCGCTTTCCACTTGAGCAAAATTCCCGAAGCTGCGTTGGCCATCCCCAGCAGGGTCACCACTACTGCCACACATACCTGCTGGTCAGCTCGACCGCTCAATCCCAGGGGCACCAAAAGCGCGAACATCGAAATTCCCATCGCAGTCCAGATGGAGAGGATGGCCCGCTTCATCGTGGTCATCGGCGCCTTTGCGCTTTTGGCCATGCGCGTGGCCAGGCCCCAGCTCAGCAGCCATGTGCCGATCATCGTCACCGGCCACGCCAAAATGTGCTGGCCCCAGATCGGCCCGCCCAGGAACCCTGAAGACCACGCGATGGCTACATAAAACGCCACGCCCCATAGGACGATCGTCCACGCCCATCTCGTCGTGCTGCGCCGTCCCTCGGCGATCATGCTTTCAATCAGCTCCAGCCTCGAGCTCAAATCCTGTTTGTTCGTTTCCTCAGGCATCTCATTCCTCCTTATCACGCCGCGTCTCTCGGTCCACGATCACCCGCTCCCCGCTTTTTCACGCATGGGCGACGGCGCCCAACTTTCGCCGCTTCGCCTCCAGCAGCATCGCGTAAACGCCAAACAGAATCTGGCAAAGGAACACCGCCGCCACAAGTACAGCCGCCACTTGAGAGTCGCCGCCGAAACAAGCCGCGGCCGATGCGATCCACCAGACCGCGCCGCAGGCGACCTGCATCTTCCACTTCAAAATCCAGCCGGACGCTCCGTTGGTGACGCCCATCATCGCCGCCAGAACCTCAACGAAAAGATGCTGGTCCGCCGGCCGGCCGCCCACGCTCATAGCCACAAACAGAAAGCACATCGAGATGCCCGAGCAGACCCACACTGCGACCACGGCCCTGACCAGGGTTGTTGCCGGTCCGCGGTGGCCGCCGCGCATACCGATAAAGAGTGTCAGCGCCGCAGTACCCAGCATCGTCACCGGCCACGCTGGCCAATGCCGCCCGTCGCCCCAGACTGAAAGCCCCTGGCCCCACGTCGCCCAGGCAATCGCTACGTAGTAGGCGACGCCCCACAGCACGAACACCCAGCCCCAGCTCTCCGAGCTTCGCCGCCCCTCGGCGATCATGCTCTCAATCAGTTCGAGCCGCTCCGTCAACTCCGTGTTCTCTTGGTTCTCCATTTCCTCACCTCTCATAACGCCTCTAACCACGCTGTCTCTCTGTTCCCTGTTCCCTATTCCCTGCTTTTCTTACGCGTACTCCCACCTTCTTGCGATGCGCCGTGCAACGACGAACAGCACCGCGCCGATCCCGACGAGCACCGACACCTGCGGCCACAGTGCCGTCACCGGCAAATCCCGCCAGAACACCTTGGTGAATCCATCGATCGCCCACGCGTTGATCGTTAACAATCCCGCCCTTTGCATCGACTCCGGCATCAGGAACCGTGGAAACATGCTGCCGCCGATCGACGACATAATCAGAATCACAAGAGTTGACAGCGCGCCCAGTTGCGCCCGTGTTTGGCACGCGCTGGCCAGCAGCATTCCAAACGCAGCCACGGCAAACGCCGTGCACAATCCCATCACCACAAACCCCGGCAGATGGCTGAAGAAGTCCAGCTTGAACGCCGCCCATCCCCACAGGAACATCGCCACGAGTTGCACAAATGCCAGCAGCGTATTGAACACCAGTTTTCCCGCCATCAGTTTGGTCATCGTCACACGCGTGCTCAGCACACGCTCCAGCGTCCCGCTTTCGGCCTCGTCCAGCAACGCTCCTGCCGATCCGCTCGCAGTGAACAGCAAAAACATTACACCGATCGCCGCCGCATAAAACGAAATCATGTTCTTGTTCTGCCCCGCGCTTTTTCCCACCACCGCGCGCACGTTCACCGCTAGAATTCCCGCGCTCGCCGAATCAGATCCGCTCCCGGAGCTTCCGCTTCCGGCGCCCACTTTTCCGTCTGCCTCCAACTTCCGCAGCGCATCCAACTCGCCGTCCACCTTGGCTTTCTGCGCCGGAGTAAATCCGCCCATATACTGCTCCGCGTACTTCATCCCCTCGTCCGCCATCGCCGAGGGCATCGAAGTCATTGCCGCTTTCTGTAGCAGGCCCACCACAATCTGTGGAGCGATCGAGTCGCTCTGGTCGTTTAGCAGTTCCAGGGTGCTCCCTCCGGCATCCGGCCCAAACGCAATCGGATGCTGCCCGAACCCCGCAGGAATAATCAGCGCTACAGGCGCGTCTCCCGCCTTCACTGCCGCTTCAGCTGTCGCCGCCGTGTAATCGGGACCGGATCGCACTCCTTTATCGGTCACCGGACTGAGATGGACCCAGAGCGAGTCCTCCAGCTCCAGCGCCTTCACAAGGTTTTCTGAAGCTTCGGACTTATCCTGATCGACAACAATTAATGTGACCTTCGGAGTCGAGTTGTTTTCTTTTCCGAAGATCACCGCGAAGATGGTGAAAAACGCCAGGGGCAACACGAAGCTCAACACCATCGCTCCGCGGTCCCGCCGCAATGCAATCAACGCCGTCCTTGCCACATTCCAGATCAATCTCGTAACTCCCTTCCCGTCAGGTGCAGAAAAACGGACTCCAGGTTCGGCCTCCGCAGCGATAAATCCAACAGTTCCAGGCCCGCCTTGGTCGCGTCATCCAGCAGCGGAGCAATCTCTCCCGCCTGCTCGATCGTGAACTCCGCAGTCTCCTGCGTTACCCGGCCACCGTGCCGCTTGGCCCACGCTTCGATTTCATCTTTGCCGCCCGCAAATCGCGCCAGCACCTGGCTTCGTCTTCCAAACGTTCCTTCAACCAGCTCTTCCTTCGTGCCCTCGGCAATAATCTTTCCGTGATCGATAATCGCGATCCGGTCGCACAGCCGCTCCGCCTCTTCCATGTAGTGCGTCGTATACACAATCGCCGTCCCCGCATCGCGCAGCGCCTCGATCATTTCGAAGATCCGGTTGCGCGACTGCGGATCGACGCCCACCGTCGGCTCGTCGAAGAGGACAACTTTCGGCCGGTGCATCATGCCCGCCGCCATGTTGAGCCGCCGCTTCATTCCGCCGGACAATGTGCGCGCCACATCATTCTGCTTTTCCTCGAGCGCTGCCCAATGCAGGCACCATGCAATCGCTTCCTTTAGCGCCTGCCCCTTCAGCCCGTAGTAGCGCCCAAACGATCCCAGGTTTTCCCGGCAACTGATCCGCGGGTAAATCGAGAGCTCCTGCGGAACCCATCCCAGCGCCATTCTTGCTTCTGTAGAACCCGCCGCTCGCCCCATCACCATCACGCGGCCCGAATCCTGGATCACGCGACCCACCATCGCCCGGATTAGTGTGCTTTTGCCGGCCCCGTTCGGCCCCAGCAGTCCGAGGCATTCGCCGGCACGGACTTTCAGGCTCACTTTGTCCACCGCCGTCAGATCGCCGAACCGCTTCAGCAGCCCATCAACTTCCAGCGCCGTGCTCGTCTCTGCTTTTTGCGTACTCGCCGTCATTGTTCCTCTCAGTTCGCTTTCCGTTGTTTCCTGTTCGCTCGCTCCATTGCTCCACTGACTTTCTTTGAAGAGTACTCTATAAAATAGAGTAATGGAAGTCAAGAGGTTTCTTCCGCGTCCGCCGGACTTCTATATCTCTATGAAAGTATGTGCCTTACGGTAGTGGATAAGAGCTTTGCTCAGCGCCCTACTGGTATTTGCAGGCGCGAAGGTGACATGCAGGGCTAGATTGGTCGTCATGGAGAATTCTGCTTTGGGTCGGTCTGCGTCAGACCGATATAGCCGAGTCGCTGGCCCAATCCATACGATTCTTGTGCTCGCCGCTTTGGGCGGCTGGGCGTTCTGGCATAAGATTTCCGCGGATCAATCGAGCGTAGCGGCTAGTGCGACCCGCGTGCACCATTACCTGGTCACTCTCCTCTTTGAATGGCTTTTGTTCGCTCTGGTAGTTGCGGGCGTGTGGCACAGTGGCGCGGCTATCCTCATCGTTCTCGGAGATCATTGGCGCTCCCTTCGCGAGGTGCTGTGGGACGTTGGAATTGCCGCTGGGTTCTGGATCGTTACCTGGATGCTGCTTTGGGTACTTGGTCAGCTCCTGCGTCCCGCTGCGTTAAGTCGCAATGTGTCTATGCTCCCCGAGCGCGGTATCGAGCTGGCCCTTTGGATAGCGCTCTCCGTTAGCGCCGGTATTTGCGAGGAGACAATCTTTCGCGGCTATCTACAACGGCAGTTCACGGCCCTCACGAAGAGCGCTCCCGCCGGCATTCTTCTTTCTGCCGCGGCATTCGGCGGGGTTCACGCGTACCAGGGTTTTCGGATGACGATTCTGATCGCCCTGTACGGAGCCATGTTCGGGATTCTGGCCTATTGGCGCGGAAGCGTTCGCCCTGGAATGATTGCTCATGCGTGGCAGGATTCACTTAACGGAGTGCTCGCTGCCTTAATCAGGCATTAGTGCCTGCGCGGATGGGGGTTACTTCGTCACTATCTCAAAGGCTCAGGGAGCGGAGCCAATCCGGGGAGCTCCGAGAGAGTGGGGTCTGCAGGCTCCTCAAACAAATCCTCCCAGCCGGATAGAAGCGATACAGGGAGGTCGATGGTCCGTTCGGTTGGATCGTTTCCGCTGACGGCGCGGACGGCTACGCAGCCGCCATCCTCAAATGGATCGGAAACCAGCTCAATGTGTTCGCCATACAGATCCACGTGTTTGCCCACAATGTAGCCAAGCTTCTTGATTCGCGCGCAGTTTTCGGCAGGAGACCGAACATCCGTCGATTCGGTAGTCGATGGGGAAGAGAAAATGGGACACCTCGGCGGTAAGGAGACTCGGGCGCCAGGTAATAAATGGCCTCCTCGACCGGCTTGAGCCCCTACTCTACTCCAACCGCCAGAGAGAAGTCTGAGCCCTCCGATACGCTCGGCGCCGCCGCTCGCCTACAAGTGAAGGATCAGGACCGGGGCCATTGCCGCCAGAATCGCCGTAACCAGCAGAGCCAGCACGCCCATCGCCTGCTTCGGCGCTTTCGGCAGCCAGCGAATCCCAAATACGAGCAGCGCCGGCAGTTGCGCCACCATCAGCAGTTGCCAAATGTGCGCCGTAGGCCCCTCGTCTGCCTCCCGCGCCGCGCCATAAACAGCAATGTGGATGAGCACCACGGTCAGCGCCGTCAGCGCCATCCCCAGGGGAATCAGCGCGCTGGGCTGCCTCACGACCGTTCCGAACGACGTCCGGTATTCGTTCATAGCGCCTCCTATTGCCGGATGAATATACTCGCCTGCCGCGCCTCTCAACACGTCCATCCACGTCTTTGGGCCCGCGCGGCTATCCAGCAGAAACTCTTCAAACTCCTCGCCATAGCGCTCTCGCCAGCGCCGTGGATAGAGCCGCGTGAGCAGATGCGCAAGCCTGCGATTCATCGCGCCTCCAGCCTTTTCAGCCCGGCCTTCGAAAAATCATGCAGCTTTGTCAGCTTCGCGCGCAGCACCTTCAACCCGTCTGGGGTAATCCGATACGGATGGCGCCGCTCCTCGGCCGGCAGCGGCTTGATCCAACCCTGCTGCTCGAGGCGCGCAATCGCGCCATACAGAGCTCCCGGCCCCAGCCGCGTGCCGCACAGGCGCTCAATGTCCTCGATCATCGCGTGGCCGTGCTTGGGACCGCTCGCCAGGCTGGCCAGCACCAGCAGCGGAGGATCGGAATAGTATCCCGGGTCCATCTCGTTTTCCGTGTCTACTACGTTTCGCGTACTACGCATGACGTAGTTATCTCACAGCTCGCGATCCTGTGCAAGCAAATCCTTCGTATGGGGAAAACTTCAGGCCGTGCTGCCGTCCTCAAAGCCTCTTGACGCACCGGCCAGCGCTCAATGCATGGCCATCGCCGGAGCCGGCGTTCCATCGGACCAGTTGCCAACCCAGACGAGAAAAATTGTCACCCGTTCCTGCGGGTCATTGGCCGCCATAACCGGCGAGCCCGGCAGGTTCGCTCCCCAGCTCTTCGCCGCGTCGCCCGCCACAAAGAACATCAGATGCGGATGCCAGCTCATGTCGTGGTCGCTCAGGTATTGCTGCTTCGATGTCATGTAGCACATCGCTCCGGGCTCCAGCTCCGGCAGCTCCTTCGTGTCCAGTGCCCTTGAAGTCGCCTCGACAATTTCGGTTTTCGATCTTCCTTTGAGCACCAGCCTCGTCTTCATCAGGTAGATGGGCACAAAGCTCCTGGCCGCCGGAGGATTGAAGCAGATAGGCGCGCGAACCTTGGGATTCCAGAACTCCGGATCGTCGGTTGCCGCGCCCCACCCCCGCTCTACGATGCACAGAAAACCATTCGCGCCTTTTACCGCGGTCGTGTACCCATCCCGTCCCAGCACCATCACATCGGCTCCATCTGAAATCGATGGCGGTGCCGCGCTGCGAGCCAGCGCGATCTCCGCATTCGCGTCGGCCATCAAGTACTCATTCACGGGAGCCATGGCAGAGTAGGGAACTTTTCCTGCCTGCGCCTGTGCCGTCCGTGTCATGCCGGCGGCGGCAATGAGCGCAACCACGACGATACAGATCGGCTTCATCGCTCTTGTTTGCATCGAGATCTCCAGAATTCGCGTGCAGCTGCAACGCCTGTGTTGCCCTATCCTAAGCGGTCGAACGCTCCGGGATCCACGTTGAACGGTTACCGATCACCGTCTGCCGATCACAGTCCACCGCCCACCGGCTCTCCTTTCCCGTTGCGCACCCCTTTTTGCCGTGTAACGATGATTTCGTTATGCATCGCCAAACTCGGCTGTGGATTGCGGCTGCACTGCTCGCGGTAATCGCGATTCCCTGCGCCCGGGCTCAGGTCGTCGACTTCCAAAACGAGCGCGAGCCCGTGGTCAAAATCCACGACCTCTGGCGCTTCCACACTGGCGACGACCCCGACGGGAGGCTCGGATGGGCCGCGCCCGGTTTCGATGATTCGTCCTGGAAACTGCTGCGTTCCGACGAACCTTGGAATTCGCAGGGGTATCCCGACCACACCGGTTTTGCGTGGTACAGGTTTCGCGTCATCCTGCCTCCTGCGCCAAAGCCCATGGCGCTCTACATTCCCGGCCTCAACACTAGTTATCAGGTCTTCGCGGAGGGCCGCTTGATTGGGCAGAAAGGTGGCTTGCCCCCGCACCAGGAAATTCATCACAGCTTCGGCGTTGCCGACGAGCAATTGCTTCTCCTTCCCGCCAGCCTCACATCCCAGGGTGGTCCTGTCACCATTGCCATCCGCGTCTGGGATTGGCCCGGATGGTCATCGAGTCTCGCACCGGGCGGACCCTGGCAGCACACGTTTATCGGCGATGCCGATCTTTTGAGCGACCGCAAAGACGCCGAAATCTCCAGCCAATTCCGGTCCGACTTTGCGCCCAATCTTCTGCTTCTCACCTGTCTCCTCGCGGGCGTTGCCTCGCTCGGCCTTTTTCTCCTGCGCCGCAAGGAACGCGAGTATCTGTGGTTCGCCCTGGCCGACCTCGCGGGCGCTGCCAACCTGGCCTGGAGCGACGACATGGACTTCAATCCATCCTCGTGGCAAGGGCATTGGGCGCTCACCGGTTGCCTCAACGTCGTCGTGGTCACCAGCTTCTTCATGTTTTTCATGATCTTGCTAAAGCAGCGCCACACCTTGATCTATTGGCTCACGCTGGCCTTTGCGGTGCTCTCTTCCGTTCCGACTCTCGCCTACTCGCTGAATTGGATCTCCGACCCGATGTGGCTCGGCGCAAGCGCTTTCTCCAACCTGCCTTTTGACGCCGCCATGATTCTGCTAATCTTTTTCGCTGCCCGCCGCGGCAATCTCGATGCGCGCCTCCTCCTCGGTCCCGTCGCGCTCTCCTACCTCATAAGCATCGCTGATTTTGTTTTGATTGCCCTTTCAATCGCCGGCTTCATCACATGGGATCTCTATTTCCGGTTGCAGAAGGTCGTTTCCTGGCCATTCCCCGCAACCGCGCAGACCATCGCCGACTTCCTTATGCAGATCTCTATCCTCGCCATTCTCGTGCTGCGCTTTGCGCGCACGCGCCGCGATGAGGAGCGCCACGCCTCCGAGCTTGAGGCTGCACGCGCCGTTCAGCAGGTTCTGGTTCCGGAAGACATCCCTGCCATCCCCGGCTTCCGAATCGAGAGTGTCTACAAGCCGGCCCAGGAAGTGGGTGGCGACTTCTCCCAGATCATCCCACTCCCAGACGGAGGCCTGCTGGTCGCGATTGGCGACGTCAGCGGCAAAGGCATGCCCGCGGCAATGACCGTCTCCCTGCTGGTCGGAACGCTTCGCACCCTGGCTGACTACACCCAAAGCCCTGGAGAAATTCTTGCCGCCATGAACCAGCGCATGCTTGGCCGCACCAATGGCGGATTCACCACCTGCCTGGTCATGCGCATCGCTCCTGACGGAAGGGGCACCGCGGCCAATGCCGGGCATCTTGCGCCCTATTTGGGCGGCGTCGAGCGCGAAATCGAAAGCGGTCTTCCCCTTGGCCTCGAGGCGCATTCAAGTTATTCCGAAACCGCGATCACGCTCAACGCCAACGAACAGCTCACCCTCGTCACCGATGGAGTCGTTGAAGCGCGCGGCAGAGACGGTCAGCTCTTCGGGTTTGAGCGCACGCAGGCCATCAGCAGGACGTCCGCTGAAGGCATTGCACAAGCCGCGCAAGCCATCGGCCAGGATGACGACATCAGTGTCATTTCCATCACACGAACTCCGGTGATGAAGCCCGCGCCGGCCTAAGCCTGCCTGCACGATTCAATAGCCTCCCGGCTTTTCAGGCTCATCTCCCTCGCATCGCCTCTGCCAGGCCCTTTTCGTAGCCGTCGATGATTCTGTCCCACGCTGAGCTTGCCTCTTCATCGATCACGCGGCGACCGGCTTCGGCGTCGAACCACTCGACGGTGCGCTTTACGCCTTCCTCAAATCGCACCTTGGCGCTATAACCGGGCACAAATCGCTTGATCTTGCTGTTATCGAAGACGACGCTAGCCGATTTATCTCCCGTGAGGCTGCCAACGAGATCGGGCAAACACGCGCGGAGATAATCCGAAGCGATGTGAACGATCTGTGGTTCCACGCCGGCGGCATGCGCCGTCATCGTATAGATCTGGTCCCAGGTCAGAACTTCGTCGCTGGTGATATGAAACGCATGGCCGATGGCCTGGCTTGCGCCGAGCAGCCCCACGAGTCCCGGTGCGAAATCGCTGTTATGCGTGACCACCCAAAGCGATGTGCCGTCGCCGGGAACGATCACCTTTTTCCCGCGCCGCATGCGATCGAGCGCCGTATACGACTTTTGCCAGCTATTCACCGCGAGAACGATTTGTGTATCTCCGTAGGTCAGTGACGGCCGCACGATGGTGATGGGAAAACCGGTCTCGCGGTACTCCCGCATCAGCCGTTCTTCGCATGCGATCTTGTCGCGCGAGTATTGCCAGTAGGGATTGGCCAGCGGCGTCGACTCCGTGACCAAATAGTGGCTCAACGGCTTCTGATACGCGCTGGCCGAGCTGATAAAGATGTATTGATCCGTGCGATCGCGAAAAAGCCTGATGTCCCGTTCAACCTGGTCGGGAGTGAACGCAATCCAGTCGACGACCGCGTCAAAATTCCGGCCGCTAATCGCCTCTCTCACCGCCGCCTCGTCGGAGATGTCAGCCACGATGGTGTGAACAGAATCGGGAATGCTTGCGGCTCGTTGCCCGCGCCGCAGCAGAGTCAGCTCGATGCCGCGTTCCACCGCCAGCCTGGTGCAAGCTGTGCTGATGATCCCTGTGCCGCCGATAAAAAGAACCTTCATGCGCCCTCCGCGGAGTGCCTCTTGGCGAAGAATCAGATTACAACTTCGCGGGCGGCGTGACCCCTTGTCAGGTCGGCCGGGCACTTCTACATCCATTGGCGCTCATTGTGCCGCGGAGCAAACGAGAGGTTTTTCGTTCCATTCGCACAGCCCGCCGCTCACTCTCTCTACCACTTCCGCCCAGTCGCCCGCCGCACGCTGCCGGAACAGCCGCGCCGTGGGGTACCACGGCGTTCGCTCCAGCGCTTCCATCCAGCGCCAGTCCGAAAGGTGCGGCAACAAAATCCAAACTGGCTTCCCCATGGCGCCGGCCAGGTGGGCAATACACGTGTCCGTCGTGATCACCAGGCCCAGCGCCGCCATCAGCGCCGCCGTTTCTGCCAGGTCGCGTTCGCCGCTCGATCCATCGAGCACGCTCACGTCGCACGGCAAACTTGCCAACTGCTTCGCCGCCTCGCCCTTTTGCAGCGAGATCCAGTTCGCATCCACCGCGCGCAACAACGGCACAAGCGTTCTCAACCGGATCGATCGCGCAGCATCTGCTTTGTACCTCGGATTTCCCGCCCATGCGATGCCCACACGCAACTCCGGATCCCCATCGGCCCTAACGGAAGGGAACTGCCGCCACTTCTCGCGCACCAACTCCTCATCCGCGCCGAGGTAGGCTCCCGTCCACGGAACCGTCTCCATCGTTGTCCCGAACGCAGCAGGCAGGCTCATCAGCGGGCACTCCAAATCGAACTCGAGCCTGCTCGCGTCCATCACCGCCGTCTCCGCCAATCCCGCGCGAGCCACGGCAAGCGAGCGCATCAGCCTCTCTGCCGCCGGTTGCACCTCGAGCACCGGCACTCCGCCGCGCGCCGCCACCAGCGGCGCATAGCGGCAAAACTGGATCGTGTCTCCCAATCCCTGTTCCGCATGGAGCAGCACACGCTCTCCATGCAATTCCTCACCATTCCACCTTGGTTTCGTAAATGTGCGCGGCCTGCGGTGCACTTCGCGAAACTTCCATCGCGCCTCGTATCCCGCCCATCCGCGCTTCCACTCGCCCAATCGCAACTGCGTCAGCGCCAGGTTGTACTTCGCCCCCGCGCTTTCGGGATCCAGTTCGACCGCACGCTCGTGCGCCTTCAACGCTTCCTCCATGTGCCCCAGGTCGAGCAGCGAGTTTCCGCGGTTCGACGCTGCCGCACGACTGCCCAATTCCTCGGCCCGCTCGAACACTCGAATCGCCTCCGCAAATCGTCCTTCGAGATGCAGCACAATGCCGTGCATATTCACGGCCTCGTCGAGCTCTTCATTCCGCGTGAGCGCCCAGCGCATCCACTCCCGCGCGCCGGCCACGTCCCGCTCCGCCGCGCGCAACTGGCACCACGCTACGAGCGTCTCTATCTGGTTCGGGTTCAGCGCCAGCGCCCGCCGCAGATTTGCCTCCGCAGCCTCCGGCCTTCTCCTGTCCCGCTCCAGAAGCGCCAGGTTCACCCATCCTGAAATCAGGTCCGGCCGCAGCTCCACAGCGCGCTTGAGCGCTGCCTCGGCCTCCGCCCCCCGGCCCTGGTCGCGCAGCAGACTTCCCAAGTTGATCCACGCCGCCGCAAAGTCCGGCCTCGTTACGAGCGCCCGCCGGTAGCGCTTCTCCGCTTCTTTCGTCTTCCCCAATCGAGCCAGCGCAAACCCCGCCGCAAACTCACCCTCGGGCAATCGCGGCCGCAACTCGAGCGCCGCCTCGTACCGTTTCAGCGCCTCCGCATTCCGCCCCGCGAGCGCGAGCGCGTTCCCCAATCCCAAATGCGCCGCTACCAGTGCCGGCCGCCGCTGCAACGCCAGCTCAAAATCCCGGACCGCCTCGCTGGGCCGTCCCGTCGCGATCCTCAGTTCGCCTCTTCCCATCCGCGCCAGCGCATCCATTCCATCCAGCCGGATAGCCTCCGCGTATGCCCGTTCCGCATCGACCATTTGTTCGGCAGCTTTGAGTGCTTGCCCCAGCACAACCCACGCCGCGACCATCCGCGGCGCTACAGCCACTCCAGCGGCTGCCATCTTCACAGCGGCTTCAGTCTGGCGGCTGCTCAGCGCCACCAGGCTCATGCCCAATAGAGCCTCCGGCTGTTGCGGATTTCGCTCGAGGGCCCGCTGATAGCAGAGCGCGATCTCCTGCAACCGCCCCGTCTGCCCGGATTTCGAGGCTTCCTGACTCAATTTCCGCATAGCATGGCCCGCATACTTTCAGAACCTATCTCTGCGCAGGCGCGCACTCAAGGGCTGAATTCAGGCGCGCCAGCCCGGCCGCAACACCGATTCCCGTTCTTTCCGCGCCTCCTGTTTTGGAACGGGCAATCTCTTGGTCCGCTGATTTACGCGCACTATCATTCACCTGTGCCCTCGCGCGCCAACTTGAGCGACCTGCTGGCCAATGCCATCACGCACGGCATCGGGCTCGGTTTAGCTTTGGTTGGGGCTGTTTGTCTTATCGCGGCCTCAACGCGCGGCTCGGCGCTGGTGGTCGTCAGTTGCTCCGTCTTCGCTGTCGCGCTCGTGCTTCTCTATCTCTGCTCTACTCTCTACCATTCACTGGGGCGCACCCGCGCCCGCCACGTATTGCAGGTCCTCGACCACTCCGCCATCTATGTGCTCATCGCGGCAACCTATACGCCCTTCACTCTCGTCTCTCTGCACGGGCCTGAGGGGTGGACTCTCTTCGGCGTGGTCTGGGCGCTGGCGGTGGCGGGAATCGTCTTCAAGAGCGTTGCCATCGGCCGTTTCCCCGTGGCATCGGCCCTGGTTTATCTGTTGCAGGGCTGGCTCGCCATCTTCGTCGTGCGCTCGCTTCTCCATGCCATCGGCTGGCACGGACTTCTCTGGCTCGCCGCAGGCGGTGTCGCTTATTCCCTGGGCGTCATCTTCTTCGCCCTCGACCATCGCCGCTTCTTTCACGCCACATGGCACCTCTTTGTCCTCGCCGGCAGCGTGGCCCACTACTTCGCGATCTACTTTTACGTGGTGCCTGGGCGGGTTTGAACGGGCTCTCGGGGTTTTTCCCAAAGGCACCATGAAAGGGCCCTGCCACGCATCTACCGAGAACGCGTTTACAGTGATAAAGCACACGGACTCCGCCAAGGTCAGCGAGTAACCTTGCAAGAGTGTTGAGGGCGATTCTAGTCATTCGAGGGGCGAATTGACGGTTGTTGTCTTTCGACAAAGGCACAATCTTGCTAGTTCTTCCTTTGCTTGCACGCTCAGACCGAATAGAACGCTCGAGTTCCGAGGCCAGGTTGATCAGGCGGCCAATTTGAAATGACAGTACTTTAGTCACATCAACGCAGTACTTTTAGTTGCACTTCTGTGCTATGGCCAGTTCGAAGACACGGTATATCGTTGAGACAGGAGTGTTGCCGCACAACGTCGGCGGGAGAGAACCGCATCCCAGACCCTGTGAGGATCGTCCAATAGTGGCGGAGGTCTGAATGGACTTGGACGTGCGAGCGTTCCGAACCGTATAAGCTGCAATGGCGAAACCTACTGCGACCAGTAGGCGCAACAAATATTCCCGCAAAGGCGGGCTGCGCGGTGGTTTATCGCGCGCGAAGGCGATAACGGCGAAACGAAACACCCAAAAAGCTCACAAGGCAAGCAGCGCTGGGTGGGCGAAAACGAAGATGCCGGCTTGGCTGGCGTAACGGACTTTGGAGCATTTATGACCATTCGGGATGACATCTCGGTTGCTATGCAGCGCGGCGACAACCCCGCACCCGTTGAGGTGACAGTCCTATTTCGCGAGATTTCGGATGAGTCCGGAACTTACATAGTTGCGGAATGTCTGGAAATCCCCGGATGCGTTTCGCAAGGTATGACGCAGGATGAAGCCGAAGCGAACATCAAGGACGCCATGAAGTCATGTCTGGCCGTGGTGTGTGTCGATGCGATGAAACGTGCTATGGACTGCCGACTGGAGCGAGACTTGCGCGGAATCTCCTCGCAAAGGCGGATGACTATTAGCCAACCACCGCCTGAACTCGTGTACGCATGAGGCTAGAATGGGACTCTCCCGTCTTCCGTTGGCGAGCGGTCAGCGACACAAGAGAGTATTCGAAGACCTAGGGTGGGCCACGCAGTCCGAGGGAAATCATATAGTTTTAACGCACCCGCATCATTCCGAAGTTTTCCTCTCCATCCCCAATCACGACGAAGTGAAGAAAGAAACCCTCAAAGCCATCATTCGTGCGGCTCATCTGACCGACGAGCAATATGCTGTGTTCTTCAACAGCAAGTCCCCCACCATGAAATCCACTCGAGAGTCAGAGGAAGAGTGGTTTAGGGAAACGGTCGAGGCAGACGGCACGAAACATTTAGTCTGCCAGAAGTGCGGCCAAGCACTCTGTCACACTCGAAGTCTTGAAGAATTGGATGTTGCTAGGCGCGATCATCCGGGCCAATGCACCCGCACGCTCTGACACTGTCGAAATAGACCCGAGCCGCCATTCCTAATTCTCCAATTCAAACTGAGCCACCGCCCACACCCAGACTCCGTTGACCCAACCCCGGTTTGCCGGTAGAATCAAAGAGTTTGGCGATGCACCCGGATGCCGGGTGCCCGGGAAGCTGCCGCTGGGTTCA
>CAYOVE010000017.1:0-30223 GCA_964407295.1 uncultured Occallatibacter sp. | reverse complement strand
GTCTTTGTTCATGTCACGCTTGTGCCGTGGATCGCCGCCGCGCAGGAGCTCAAAACCAAGCCCACGCAGCACTCGGTGAAGGAGCTGCTTTCGATCGGGATCCAGGCAGACATTCTCCTGTGCCGCTCCGACCGCGCGCTCAGCCGCGACATCAAGCAAAAGATTGCAGCCTTCTGCAACGTGGAAGAGAAGGCCGTGATCGGCGCGAAGACCGTGCCCTTCATCTACGAGGTACCGCTGGGCTTTGCCGAAGAAGGCGTCGATACGCTCATCCTCAAATATCTGCATAAAGACGCGCCCGATGCCGACATTACGCTTTGGCGGGAACTGGTCGACCGCTGCTACCACCCGAAGGACGAGGTCAACATCGCCATCGTCGGCAAATATGTGGAGTACGAAGACAGCTACAAGTCGCTCAAGGAAGCGCTGACGCACGGGGCGATTGCGGATAATTTGAAACTGAAGATTCACTGGATCGAAGCCGAGGGGCTGGAGTCGTCAGGGCCCGACGATCGCAGCTACGAATCGCAACTCGAGAGCTTCGACGGCATTCTTGTTCCGGGCGGATTCGGCAAGCGCGGCATTGACGGCATGCTGAACGCCATCCGTTACGCGCGCGAGAAGAACGTGCCCTATTTTGGGATTTGTTTGGGCATGCAGACGGCGTGCATCGAGTTTGCGCGCAACGTGTGCGGACTGAAAGACGCGAACTCCAGCGAGTTCGACCCGGCGACAGAGCACCGCATTATCTACAAGCTGCGCGAATTGCTTGGCGTGGAAGAGATGGGCGGGACGATGCGATTGGGCGCGTGGACCTGCGTTTTGCAGGAAGACTCGCTCGCCAGCCGCGCCTATGGCGGCCAGAAAGAGATCAGCGAGCGCCATCGCCACCGTTACGAGTTCAACCGCGAATATGAAGCGCTGCTCACCGGCGCGGGCCTGCGCATCTCCGGCACAACGCCCGACCAGACCTACGTTGAGATCGTCGAGATCCCCGACCATCCCTACTTTCTCGGCTGCCAGTTCCACCCCGAGTTCAAGTCGAAGCCGCTCGAGCCCCACCCGCTGTTCCACGAGTTCATCAAAGCCAGCTACAGGCACCGTTTGCAGCGGACGCAGATTGAGTCGGTGGCGAGCCAGGTGGTGCAGTAAAACCGCGGCGAGATTTACCGTTCCAGCCACCACGGAATCGTGGCCTCATGGGAACCCGATGAGTTCGTCGTTCGTTTCGTGAAAGCTCTCCAGCGACTCAAGTTCGGTGTGCGGCGCTTCCGGCGGGCCTAATCCTGAGCGTCCCGCCTTTCTGGTTCGCATCACAGTCTCCAGCCCTTCAAGGACCAACTCTCGGACGGTAGCGCCGCGCTCGGCGGCCAGAACCTTGATCGCCCTATACAAGTCATCCGGAATGTCCACCGTTGTGCGCATAAAACCATATTAACATATTTATTGATTTATGTATGCAAGCGGCGAAAGTTCATTCATCTTAGCGCGTCTCCATCTCTCCACCAGCCTTTCTGCGATCGGAGCGGCGATAGCCTCACGGCTCCAGAATCCGCTCCGCCAGATCCGGCGCGACCCGATGAAAGTGGCGCATATTCCACGTGTAGATCTGCTCGGCGTCGACCTTGCGTGCGCAAGCGGCATGCAGCGCATCGTATATCGTGCCTCCCGTAAGGCCGGCGGCCGTGCACGACTTGAGCGTCTCGATGTACTCGTTCGCGGTGAGAGCAATTGGGGCGATTCTCCGCAGAAAAGTCTCCAGCGCCAGCATCGCATCGCGCCCTGATACGCGAATCCCTGGTGGCATCGACGTGACCGAACTGTAGAACTCCGCCAGTGTGTGGGCACTGACGGCAGTTTCTGTCGCCTTGCACCCGTTCCATAACTCCCGGCTTGGGACATGATGAACATGGTCGACCTGCGCGATGGCAACGAGTACGGAGGTGTCGAGAAAGATCACTCTCCCACCCGATCTACGCCGGAGTCCAAGCCACGAATGCGCCGCTCTCGCTCCAGCCGAATCTGCGCGATGGACTCATTCACCATCTCGACCGTAATCTTCCTCGGATTGGTCCGGTCGGCGGAGAAGATGAGGGGGGTTCCGTTTTCGATAACCAGCTGGGCCTCGGGTTCCGCAGCCGTTAAGGTAAGGCTGTCGCCATGCCGCTCGGCCCGCAGCCGAGTGCCGGGCTTCAGTTGCAACGCGTCGCGGAACCTCTTCGGCACTACGATTCGCCCGGCTTTGTCGATTTCTACAATGCCATTCATAATGCCATTTTACCATAAGAAATGGTATTAGCATTAACACTTTTAATTGCAGCTATTTATGGGGATAGCCGATCAGATTGCCTGGAGATTTCGGGGCGCGCGCCTGGCCTCAGGCGCATTTTCGCGAAACATTCTTCTTGAATCCAACCCCGCTTGAAGCGAATTCATCGAAGGTTGCGTCTACTACCAACGGAGCGCATAAATTCGAGCCAAGATTTGATGAAAAAGAGCTTCTTCCACAGCCTCGCGCTGAACCCATACCCCGGCCGCAAGAGTCTCATGGACCAGTCCGGTACTCGGCTAGAAAAACTACCCTCCGGGTTATTGACAATGATTTCCCGGCGGGCCTATCGTGTCTAAGTTTTGGGCATAAGAATCGAAAGGATGGCAATCAAGATGGTCGCCTATTTCCAGCTTCAGCCTGCTGAAGCGGAGCTGCAAGACTTGGCTGAGCAATACTGGCAAACCGCCGGCGAGAAGGAGCATGAGCTTGAAAAGGCTGCCTTCGAGGCCGGGGAAGCCATTCGCAACGGAGATTACTCGCTGGCCAATCTGGAAGCGATCGTGCGCTGGAAGTCAGAGCGCGCGGTGCAGGTTTTAATCTGCAACAGCAATGAGAAGATCCGCCAGGTGCTGGCGGTTGCAGCCGCTCCCGACGCTTCAACTGAAGCCGCCGTCAAGGCCTTGCTTGAGCTGCATGGCGTCGACATCGCGTTGGCGTCGGCCGTTTTGGCGGCGATCTTCCCTGAGCGCTACACGGTGCTGGACTATCGCACGCTCGAGGCTCTCGGCCATGCGCGGCACGACGTCCGCTTTTACGAGGAGTATCTCGACTTCTGCAAGCGCCTTGCCGAAAGCAACGTCGTTAAGCCGCTGAACGAGCTTCCAGCCCCTACGCCGCTGCGCACGCTCGATCGCGCCCTGTGGGAGTGGTCGCGGATCCACACCGAGTAACGAGGCTCGTAAACGGGCTCGTAAACGGGCTCGCTTTTCGAACCCTTGCCGCGTGCTCTCCAATTCCTTTGCGGGATGCGCTGAGAGTACGCGTGTCAAGTCATTCAGGCTTCCAGTCACGGCAAAGGCCTGGATGGCTCGTGATACCCGATCCCTGCCCCCTGTACAATCTCCCTCGTGAGCAGTTCGTTTGAAATCGGGCCGGTCAAAGTGGGCTCAGGCCGTCTGTTCCTGATCGCCGGGCCCTGCGTCATCGAGTCTGAAGCCCACGCCCGGTCGATGGCCGAAGCGATCCAGCGCATCGCCGCCGATCTCGGCATTCCCTACATCTTCAAAGCCAGCTACGACAAGGCGAATCGCACCAGCGCGAAAAGCTTTCGCGGTCCCGGCCTCAAAGAAGGCACGCGCATCCTGGGCCGTATCGCCAAAGACACGGGCCTGCCTGTGCTCACCGATGTTCACGAGCCGGCGCATTGCGAGGTCGCCGCTGAAGCGGTCGACGTCCTGCAGATTCCTGCTTTTCTGTGCCGACAGACCGACCTGCTCATCGCCGCCGGCAAAACCGGACGCGCGGTCAACATCAAGAAAGGCCAGTTCGTCGCTCCATGGGACATGAGCCACGGCGTCGAGAAGGTCCGCTCCACGGGCAACGAGAGGGTCTCCCTCACTGAGCGCGGCACGACTTTCGGCTACAACAACCTGGTGGTCGATTTCCGTTCGCTGGCCATCATGCGCCGGCTTGCGCCGGTCGTTTTTGACGCAACACACTCCGTGCAGCAGCCCTCGGCGGCCAACGGCATCAGCGGCGGGCAGCCGGAGTACATTCCGCTGCTCGCGCGCGCCGCGGTCGCTGCCGGCATCGACGGCCTTTTTGTCGAAGTGCACGACGATCCGGCGAACGCCAAATCCGATGGCGCCAACGCTCTGGACTTGAAGCTGCTCAGGCCGTTGCTCGAATCGCTGCTTGCGATCAGCGCCGCTGCTGCGCACTCAACACACTAGAGTTTTTATGCGATCTCTGCTCGTGCGGCTGCGTGACGACATTCGGAGGTTTTGGAAGTGGTGTTGTTCGTTCGCCAAAACCGACTGGGAACTGGAAGACTATCCCATCTCCATCAAAAGGCAGGAAGTGGACCTGAATCTGCCTGCCAGATTCACCCAGCATCCGTGTTGGGCGAGAGTTCTTGGGTGGCACATCGATGCGGGAGGCGCATCGAAGGCCGAAGCTATGAACGCGCTCCGAGAGCAGTTCGCAAAACGCAAAACGGATTGGCTGAAGACAGGCAAACCGCTTCCCCGTCCGGGCGTTCGGGTACCGATCGAGTTTGCATCGCAGGAGCGACTCAGCGCGCATGCCGAACTTGCGGAAGATTTCATACACCGCATCCTCGGTCTTGAATCGGCCTGGATCTCCGATGAATCGTCTCTGTCGAATTTTCACTTTGAAGAGACGAACGGCGAGCTTGTGGCCAAGATTCGGGAAGTTTATGGTGTGGACGTCTCGGACATAGAGTCGGGAAAGCTTTGGGAGATTTTTGATCGAATCGAACAGGCGAAGCCCGGCGATTGGTCCTGAGGGAAACCCCGCCATTGCCTGCGGAGCCTGCCGAAGATTTAAACGGCGCGAATCTCCATCGTTTTGCCGAGGGCCTTCAATGCCCCGGCGATGCCGTCGATCTTGGTTGTGTGGCGCAGGTCGATCAGCCGCGTTACTTCCTGCGGCGTTACGCGAAGTCGCCGCGCCAACTCAACGGGACGAATTCTTTGCGCGATCATTTCGTTCAACAACAGCACTTTCGCTGAGAGGCTGGCAGGCAATTCGATCACTTGCTGGCCGCGTTTGGGCCGGGAGGGCAGCGGAACCATTCGCGCCGCTTCAAAATAGAAGTCGAGCGCCGACTCAAGAGCGTCTGCTGCATGTTGCAGTGCGTCATCGATGCTGGTTCCTTGCGTGATCGCTTCGGGAATGTCGGGAAAGGTGACGAGGATGAATTTACCGTCGCGTCTCAATCTCACCGGGTAGCGCATCAGTCCTCCTGTTTGAGCCCAAGCTGTTTCTTGATAGCCTCAACAAGGCCCTTGCCAAGATCTTTGGAATGCATGGGAAGAACCGAGACCTTGCCATTCAGTTCAACCCTTAAGTGGGAGCCCTTGGCGGGCTTGAACTTCGCTCCCCGGGCCGCGAGCCATCTCTTGAATTCAGCGCTCTTCACTCGCCTTCCTCAATATAAGCAATTTTGCTTACTAAGTCCATCGCCGGCCGGATCGTCAGGGCATCATCGTCCTTCGCATCCCGCTGTTCCCGTCGCCGTCTTCCCATCGAGCACGAAGCACGAGATGCCCTGTATATCCGTCCGAAAGGTTCGCACATGCGTGTCCTGCAATTCTTTGAGCACCTCTTCGCGCGGATGCCCGTACCGGTTGCGCAGGCCGCAGGAGATCACGGCCCACTGCGGCTGAACGCGCGCGAGGAACTCAGGCCGTGTGGACGTGATGCTGCCGTGATGTCCCACCTTGAGCAGCGTGCTCTGGAGGCCAGGCTCGGCCAGCATTGCCTGCTCGATCGGCGCTTCGGCGTCGCCCTCCAACATGACTGAAGTTGCGCCATACGACACGTGCAGCACCAGCGAATCGTTGTTGGTTGGTTCTGGGCCCGGCTTGTAATCGCGAAACGGCGCCAGCACATTTACTTGCGTGCTGCCAAAGGTAAATGCATCGCCGGCGCGAAAGCTTTTGATGCGCACGTGCAGCGTCGCGGCCTCATCCAGCAGCGCGTTATACGCTCCAAATCGCGGATTGTTGCCCACCCACAACTCGTCGGGATGGAAGTTGCGCAACACGGCAAACAATCCACTGATGTGATCGGAGTGCGCATGGCTCAGCGCCACTGCATCCAGGTGGCGAATGCCACGCGCCCACAGAGCAGGCGACACCACTTCCTCGCCTATGTCAAAGTCCTGCGGAGCCTGGCGAGGGCCGCCGCCGAATCCGCCGCCATCCACCAGCAGCGTCTTTCCGTCGGGCGTGACGATCAGCAGGGAATCGCCCTGGCCAACGTCGATCGCCTCCATCAGCATCGCGCCCTGCGGCCGCTCCGCGGGCCGCGGTATGACCGCTGCCAGCGCGGCCATCGCCAGCGCCACCCAAGCTCCGCGCCGCATCCAGCGCTGATTTCGCGAGAAGCTCTCATGCGCCAGCACAATCGCCGCTCCAAGCATCAAGCAAAACGCTGCCGACTGACCGAGCAGAGGATTGGGAATTCTGAAATCTCCGAGCGTCATTGATCCAAACAGATGCACCAGGCCGACTCCAAAATGCATCACGAGCGCGACCAGCGTCGCCGGAACCACCGCCGCTGAAGGCCAAATGACCAACACCAGAAGCGTCAGCAGAGCCGCCGGCATCAGCACCACCAGCAGCGGTAGAATCAGCAGATTCACAGGCAGCGCAAAGATCGTGATGCGATGGAAGTAGACGGCCATCGGCAGCGTCATGGCCAGCTCTACGACGCAGGAAACGACAATCAGCTCAGCGAAGCGGATGGCAAATCGCACGCAACCCGGAAAGACCCGCCACGCAAGCCGTCCATTTCCGGCGCGCTCCAGGCGCTCCGCCACCATCCGCATCATCAGGCGGAACTCTGCCAAACGTGGTGCGAGCTTGATGTCGACGGCCACCAGCCGCAGGTCGCGCATGGCGGCGCCATAAGGATGGATTGTTCCCTGGAGCAGCGGCGCCGCGACTCCGGCAATCGCAAGCACGGCCAGCAGCGTCATCTGCAGGCTTGAATCGAACAGGCTGCGCGGGTTTACGACCAGCAGGCACAGCGCGGCAAAGCCAATCGTGTTCAACGCATTTCGCTCGCGATAGATCAGCCGGCCGAGCAGATAAAGCGTCACCATCCACAGCGATCTTTGTACCGGTGTGGCGAATCCTGTGAACAATGCGTAGGCAAACGACGCCACGATGGTGAGGATCGTCGCCGGCACGCGCGGCATACGCAGCCTGCGCGCGATCCAGAAGATACATGCGGCCACAATCGCAAGGTGAAACCCTGAAACCACCAGCATGTGGAAGGATCCCGTGCGCTCAAATCCCACGCGGAGCGCATGGGTCAGGTAGGTGCGGTCGCCGGCGACCATCGCCGCCAGCATCACGGCGTCGTCCTCGCTCAGCCGCAAAGGCGCAGGCAAATTCCGCATGGCTGCCGGCAGCGCCAGCAACCGCGCCGTAGACGCATGCTGCCACCCGCTCATTCGGCACGCCAAAAACGTGCCCGGCGCCTGGCCGAGCCGGTCTACGTGCTCGATTGCAACCGACGCCGTTGACGTGATTCCCTGGTCCAGCAGATAATCCGCGCGGCTCCATACGCCCGGATCGTGATAGGTCTCTGGCGGAAGCAGGCGAACCACTGCTCGGACGCGCTCGCCGCATCGGAACGCCTGCGGGCTTTGCGTCGCATTGACGGGCCAGTTTGCCGCATCTTGCCAGCGCACCGTAAGCCGCACACCGCCTGCTGCCGGCGCCTGCGCATCGCTCTCGTCGTCTACTACTTCAATCGTCGCAACGCGTAGATCGATCCGCTGCGACGGCGCGGTTGCCGAGGACTCGTCGACATTCTGCTCGAGCTCGGTGCGAACGGGCCCCGCATCCACCACGGTGCCTTCAACGGTTCGCGTCAAACCGTCTGAAAGCGCGACGAGCTCTGGAGCGGGCGCCGGCTGCGGTTGCATCTCCCCGCACCACGCGCCCAGGAGCAGCCACAAGATCGCCAGAGGCAACCAGACGATTCGCTGCGCGCACAGCGCCGCCACGACGCACAGCGCCGCGACCGACAAAAAGAGAACGAGCACCAGTGGAGGCGACAACCATATCCGGCTTGTGACAACAATTCCCGCCGCAAACAGCCACGCCGCATGAAACAGCGGCACGGCAGTCAAGCCATGCGTGCGTTGCGCAGGGTTGGGTCGATCGTCTTGCATGGGGCCCAGAGTTGACGAGTGAATTTGGCATCAAGCCTAGCAGGAATTGGGAATCCCAGCAGTTCTTTCGGACACATGGCCTATCACCGGCGTAACCGCACCACCGTCTCCAGATGAAACGTCTGCGGAAACAGATCAGCAAGCGTCACGCGCTCGATTCGATAGCCCGCGCCTACCAACTCGCGTAGGTCACGCGCGAGGGTCGCAGGATCGCACGACACATACACGAGTTCCGGCGCGGCGATTCTCCCTAACAGTTCCGTCGTTTCAGGGCCCAATCCCGTTCGCGGGGGATCGACAACAATCACATCGGGGCGCTCGGCCCTCGCCGCTGCACGAAGGAATTCGAGCGTGGTTGCCTTCATGGTCGTCGCTTGCGTTCCGGCCAGATTCTCCTTGAGAGCCGCGATTGCGGCCGGCGCCGATTCCACTGCCACCACGCGCTCGAAGCGCTCCGCGAGCTTCCACGCAAACAATCCCACGCCGGCGAACAAATCCCAAGCAAGCCGGCCGCTGAGCCCGTTCGTAACGCAATCCACCAGCGGGTCCACCAGCCAGCGGTTAACTTGAAAGAACGCGCCGTGATCCACACGGTAATCAAATCCAGCCGCACGGTAAGCAATCGACTCGGCGCCGCGCCGCGCGATGGTCTTTGACTGGCCCTGGTGGACTTCGACCAGCTCCACGCCGCGAAGCGAAGAAATCTGTGAGAATAACGCGTCAAAATAATCGATGAGCGGAACCCGAGCCGCGCCATTCGTAAATACGCCGGCCAGCATCGAATTCTCAGCCGCATCGCAAAAGAGCAAGAGCTCAGAGGGCCGGCTTGGGACAGCAAACTTCCGGAAGAGTTCCGCGGCGCTGAACGCAGCTTGCACCAGCGCCGGCGCAGCGATCGGGCACTCCTCGATCGCAACCACCGCATGAGAACGACGCCCGCGGTATCCGGGCCGGCCTTCGGCATCGAAAGCAACCCGGATTCGATTCCGGTAAGCCCATGGCTCGCCCGCCAGCACAGCGAGCTCATCCGGCGCGCGCACGCCGCCGCGCTCCAGCGTCTCACGCAGGATGGCCTGCTTCATCTCCAGCTGCGCTTTGTAGTCCGCGTGCTGGTACTGGCAGCCTCCGCAAGCGCCGAAGTGTTTGCAGTTCGGCGCAACCCGCTCCGGAACACAAGCGACAATCTCTTCCACTTCGGCCGTCGAGTAGCCGCGCTTCTCTTCGACGATGCGGACCCGCGCCTCTTCACCGGGCAGCGCGAGAGGGACAAACACTGCCTTGCCCTCGACACGCGCCAAAGACGCTCCGCCGTAAATCGGCTTTTCGATTTTGACGAGCTGCGGGGGCGCAGCATTCCGGCCGGAATTTGCCGGCGTGCCTTCCTTTTGCCGCGAGAACGATCGCGATCGCTTCTTCATTGCTGGCTCATATAGAACAGGCTCAAGCGAGGGAGGTTGTAATGCACCAGTAATTGCTTCCGCTCAAACTGCTGCTCCACCTGGCGCAGCTGCACAACCCCCATGCGGCTGCGATAGGGCGCGAGTTCCAACGCCGCGTGCTCCTTCAGGCCCACCAGCAGAGCCTCCGGAGCCGCAGCCCTGAGCGCCGCATACAATTTTTCTTCGAGCACGGTCAGCGATCGCTCAAGCCCTTCGAGATTTACATCTGCAGCTTTCTCCTCGCCGCTGCCCCGCACTTCGGCTGCTAATTCTCTTAGGCGCGCAGCCGTTGCGCGGCAGGCATCCTCAGCAACGGTGGCCCGATCGAGCGCGTCCGCGGCCGCAGCCAAATGCGCGGCCACGCGCTCATGCTCAAAGCCGGAGTCCTCCGCCGCAGTTGCCGCCGTAGCTGATCCCGCCGATGCCGAGCCGATCGCCGCTTCACTCATCTCCATCGCGGCCTGCATGACCGCCTGCGCGCACCATGCCAGCCCGTTTACGCGCTGCATGCGTGCACGCTTCTGTCGCGTTTCGTACTTGTCGAATGCGTCGTCGATGCCGCGCAACACGGCCTGCAGCGGAATCCCCGCCTCGCGCCACATCTCGATCAGAGACCAGTCCAGCGTCGAAAGCAGCAGAATCGTTCCCCGCCTCTGCTGGAAGCGCTCCTCGATCTCGGTGAAATAATTAAAATAGTTGCGCACCACTTCATCTTAAATTCCGCTAGCGGAGAAGAACGATGGCAACCGTTGGATTTGTCGGCCTGGGCATCATGGGCCGCCCCATGCTCAGGAACCTTCTCAAGGCCGGCCACGCCGTCGTTGCTTTCGGCCGCACCCCCGCCAAACTCGATTCTGCCGTCGCCGATGGCGCCCAGCGCGGGGCATCCAATGCCGACATCGGCACGCGCGCTTCGATTGTCATTACCATGCTGCCCGACGGCCCTGAAGTTGAGGAAGTTGTGCTCGGCGCGGGTGGAATTCTCTCCGGCGCGAAACCGGGCACGCTCATTGTCGATATGAGTTCGATCAGCCCGCTTATCTCGCAGAAGATTGCCGCGGCCTGCGAAGCAAAAGGTGTCAATTTTGTCGACGCGCCTGTTTCCGGCGGGGAGCCTAAAGCCATTGAAGGCACGCTCGCCATCATGGCCGGTGGCAAGCCTGAAGTCTTCGCCAAGGCCGAGCCCATTCTCAAGTGCCTCGGCTCCAGCGTCACGCTCACAGGACCCGTCGGCGCGGGCAACGCTACCAAGCTCGCCAATCAAATCATGGTCGCCTGCAACATTGCTGCCATGGGCGAGGCGCTCACGCTCGCCACGCGCTGCGGCCTCAATCCTGAAGTGGTCGTCAACGCCGTCAAGGGCGGACTTGCCGGCAGCGCCGTCCTCAACGCCAAGGGGCCCATGCTCATCGCGCGCAATTTCAAGCCCGGTTTCCGGATCAGCCTTCACCAGAAGGACTTGCGCAACGCGCTACAGACTGCTGAAGCCAACGACGTTTTTCTGCCGCTCACCGCACAGGTGCAGCAGATGATCTCATCGCTGATTGCAGATGGCAAAGGGGACCTCGATCACTCCGCCATCGCCACCTTTGTTGAGGAAGCATCACATGTCGAAGTCAAGGCGCCGGGCTAGCGGGATCCCGATCCTCGCGCAAGGTACGAACCCCTGCGCCTCTAATTCGTTGGTGCTTATCGCATCAATCGTCGAGACGATGAAGAAACTTCCCCTCAGGGGCTAAAGCCCCAATGTTTATGCGGCTTTCACGGCACGACTAAAGTCGTGCCCCTTCAAAGCCGGATTCATGCAACCAGTTCTAGTCCACATATCCCTCGTCTATCCCAAATCCGCCGCCGCCCGGCGTCTCGATGCGCAGCACGTCGCCCTTTTTGAACTGGCGGCTACATTTACCGGGTAACTCAATCTCTTTGCTGCTCTCGGCTTTCAAAACCAACGCCCGTCCCGGCGCGCCGTCCTCGCCACCCTCGAGACCGTACGGCCCGAGCTTTCTGCGATCCGCGAGCAGCGTTACCTCGGCATCGGCGAGCAACTCCACTTCGCGAATCAGGCCATCTCCGCCGCGGAATTTCCCTTCGCCGCCGGAACCCTCGCGATACCCGTAGCGCCGCACGCGAAAGGGGTACGCATATTCGAGCGCCTCAACCGGCGTATTCAGCGAGTTGGTCATGTGCGTATGCACGCCGCTGATCCCATCCATTCCCGGCCGCGCGCCCATTCCCCCCGCCGCTGTTTCGTAGTACGCAAACGTCTCGCCGGTTCGCGGATCGGTGCCACCAATCGTTAGGTTGCTCATGGTTCCCGCGCTCGCCGCCGGAACACGCTCGGGCACGGCCTTTGCCAGTGCGCGCATCAGCACATCCACAATGCGCTGCGATGTCTCCACGTTTCCGCCGGCCACGGCGGCAGGCGGCCGCGCGTTCACAATCGATCCCAGTGGCGCATGCAGGGTGAGTGGCCGCAGAATGCCTTCTGTCGCGGGCGCATCCTCCGGCAGCAAACACCGCAGCAGATAAAAGCACGCCGAAAGCGTGATGGCGCGGACCGCATTCACCGCGCCCGCAACCTGAGGCGACGAGCCGGCAAAATCCACGTCGATTTCCCCAATTGCAGGATCGATCTTGATCCGCACCGCAATCCGGATGGGCTGATCCGTCACGCCGTCGTCATCCAGCCAGTCGTCTGCGTCGAAGAGGCCTGCGGGCATTTTCTGGAGTTCAGCGCGCGCCAATCGCTCTGAGTAATCGAGCAGCTCCTCGCTCCACGCCGCCAGACTCTCCATGCCGTACTTCGCCGCCAGCTCGAGCACGCGCTGCTCGCCCACGCGGCACGCGCCCATCTGCGCATCCAGGTCACCCTTGCGCTCTTCGGGCGTGCGGACGCTGCGCAGAATCCAATCGAGCACTTCGCGGTCTACCGCCCCGCCGCGCACAATCCTCACCGGCGCAATGCGAATTCCCTCGTCTTCAATCGTCGTCGCCGGTCCCATCGATCCCGCGAACTTACCACCTACATCGGCGTGATGCGCGCGATTCGCAACGTAAAACACCGGCGTGTTCCCGGCCTCAAGAAACACCGGCAGCACCATCGTGATGTCGGGCAGGTGTGTTCCTCCCGCGTAAGGATCGTTCAGGATCGCAATGTCCCCCGGAGTAAAATCGATGGCCGCAATTGCCGCCTGCACGCTCATCGGCATCGATCCCAGGTGCACCGGCATGTGGTCGCCCATGGCGATCGCTCGTCCCTGCCCGTCAAAGACCGCGCACGAATAGTCGCGGCGTTCCTTGATGTTGGGCGAGAGTGCAGTCCGCCGTAGCGCCGCACCCATCTCCTCTGCGATCGAGTGGACCGCGCTCTGGAAGATCGCGAGCTCCACTGGATCGGTTTTTCGTGTGTTCATGCGCTGGCCTCCTCGCCGATGTCGATCACGAGATTGGCCAACCCATCCACGCGCGCAGTGCATCCTGGTGGCAGCAGAGTGGCTGCGGTGTACTCGGTGATCATGGCTGGCCCCGCGATCGCATCGCCCGGCCGAAGCAACTCTCGTTTGTAGAATCGCGCCGGCCTCCATCCGCCTTCGAACCACACGTCGCGCTCGGCGGAGATCGCCGCATTGCCATCGCCCGAGACCGCGGCTTTCCGTTCCGGCTCAAACGGCTCGCTCGCTGCGATCATTCGGACGCGCACGTTCACAATTTCTAGCGGCCGTGCAGCATCCGCAAACCCATACCGCTGGCGATGCAACTCGTGGAACGCCTTCATCGATCGTTCCGGCGCTTGCGGATCGTAGCGAACATTGAGCTCGTACCCCTGTCCGTGGTAACGCAGATCCAAACTCCGCTCGACCACACCGCTCAAGCCCTCTGCAACAAATTCCGCCGCACCCTGCCTTTCAAGCGCGCCGAAAATCTCGTCCACGCTCTCCATCGACTCACCGGGCAGCATCACCGTCCGCGAAAAATCCCGCACCGTATCCGCCAGCAGAATTCCCACTGCCGAGAGCGCGCCAGGCAACGCCGGAACCAGTACGCGCGGGATGCGCAGCGCTCGCGCGAGCGAGCAGGCATGCAGCGGGCCGCCGCCGCCGAAGGCCACCAGCGTAAAGTCGCGCGGATCGTGGCCGCGTTCCACCGAAATCACGCGAATCGCTTTCTCCATCTGCGTCTCGACCACGCGCACAATGCCCGCCGCAAACTCCTCCACAGTCTTGAGCGAGCCCATCTGTTCTCGCATCAAGCGCCGCGCGCGCTCGCCGTCCAGGTGCACGCCTCCGCCGAGAAAGCTCTCCGCATCGAGGCGCCCCAGCACAAAGTTTGCGTCCGTTACAGTCGCCTGCTCGCCGCGACCAAAACAAATCGGCCCGGGATCGGCGCCGGCCGACTCCGGGCCCACGCGCAGCATGCCTCCCGCGTCAAATCTGGCGAGGGACCCGCCACCCGCTCCGGCCGTGTGAATGTCCAGCATGGGCACGCCAATCGGAACTCCAGCGACCACCGACTCGCGTGTGCGCTCAGCGTCCCTTGTGGCGTTGGCCACAAAAACGTCTGTCGACGTTCCGCCCATATCGAAGCCGATGATCTTGTCGAATCCGGCCCAATGAGCCATGCGGCACGCGCCCACCACTCCGCCCCCAGGCCCGCTCAATACCGTGCGGACGGGTTCGGCCGCCGCCACACGCGCGGCGACGATCCCGCCAGACGACTGCATCACATCCACGCGACCGCCGTTATGCTCGGCGCCCACACGGTCTTCGAGCGCCGTCAAATATTGAGACATCCGCGGCGCCAGGTACGCATTCACCACCGTTGTCGACGCGCGCTCGTACTCACGAAACTCGGGCAGGATCTTGTGCGACGCAGAAACCGGAATGCCCAGCGGTTGCAATGCAGCCTCAACGCGGCGCTCGGTTTTTGGATTCGCAAACGAAAAAAGCAGGCTGATCGCTACCGCCTCAGCGCCGCTGGCTCGCACGGCCTCCGCAAGTTGCACAAGGTCGTCGTCTGTTGGCTCGCGCAGAATCTCGCCTTCGGCGCTGACGCGCTCGGCCACACCAAATCGCAGCTCTCTCGGGACGAGACACACTGGGACCGGCGCAAACCAGTCGTAGAGCCGCGAGCGAGCCTGTCTTCCGATGGCAATCGTGTCTTCGAATCCGGCTGTCGTCACAAACGCCACACGCGCGCCGGTCCGCTCCAGCATCGTGTTGGTCCCCACGGTGGTTCCGTGGCGCACTTCGACATTCTCCGCGCCGCCTAACGTCTGTACGCCTTCCAGCACAGCGCGCGAGGGGTCCGCCGGCGTCGAGAAAAGTTTCTTTACGCGCAGCTTTCCGTCCGCCAGGCAAACGCAGTCGGTAAACGTGCCGCCGGTGTCGATCGCAATGCGCAAGTCCGCCAGCTCCTCTTGAATCGAGAAATCAACTTCGATGTGGATTCAGATTAAATGGAAGATTTCAAGTGGCGAAAAGCAGCGGACCATCGAAACAACAAAGTGTGGCATTTCCGAAATTCTCTAAGAAACAACCGCAGATCCTTCGACTTCGTCCGCCCTGCGGACTCCGCTCAGGATGACAGTTCATTGACGCTGCAATTTCATTGCTCGCTCAAAAAATCCGCAATCGCCACGGCCACTGCGTTTTGCTCGTCCTCGTGCAACTCCGGAAAAATAGGCAGCGCAAGCACTTCGCGCGCGGCGCGCTCCGCCTCGGGGAAATCGCCTTCGCGGTACCCCAGCGGCTTGAGTGCTTCCTGCAAGTGCAGTGGAACAGGATAATAAATTTCCGACCCGATGCCGCGCGCCGTAAGAAACTCCCGCAGAGCATCGCGCCGCGCCACGCGAATCACGTATTGATGCCACACATGTTTTGTCCCCGGCGCTTGATGCGGCAGCACCAACCCTTTTGCGGGATACGGTCCATTCTCGGCAAGTCCAGCCCGGGAGAAAATCCTGCCATATCGCGCTGCCAACTCGCATCGCGTCTCATTCCATGCGCCGATATGCTTCAGCTTCACCGAAAGCACCGCGCCCTGGAATCCGTCCATGCGCGCGTTCCAGCCCAGCTCGTCGTGGTGGTAGCGTCGCCGCATTCCCTGGTTGCGCAGCATCTTTGCCCGCTCGGCCACATCGTCGCGATTGGTCGTCACCATCCCGGCGTCGCCCGCCGCGCTTAAGTTCTTTGTGGGATAGAAACTGAACGCCGCCGCGTCGCCGAGACCGCCCGCTTTCGCTCCCTGCCACTCCGCGCCCCACGCCTGCGCCGCGTCTTCGATGATGGCAAGCTCGCGTTCTCGACCAAGCCTCGAAAAGGCCGTCATGTCGGCGCACTGCCCATACAAATGCACCGGCAAAATCGCCTTGACGCTCGCTCCGCGCTCTCCGGACAGAACCGCTTCCGCCGCCGCCGGCGACAGATTGAACGTAACCGGATCGATGTCCGCGAGCACCGGCGTTGCACCCGCGCGCAGAATCGAGCTGACCGATGCGAAGAAGCTGAACGGCGTTGTAACAACGGAATCGCCCTGCCCGATTCCAGCCCCCGAAAGCGCAAGCCACAGCGCGTCAGTTCCCGACGAGCAGCCCAGCGCGTGCTTTACTCCCAACCGCTCCGCAGCCGCCCGCTCAAACGCAGCCACGTGTTCGCCGAGAATGAACTGCTGCGTCTCCAGCACCTGGCCCAGCGCCTGCAGCAACTCGCGTTGAAGCGGCTGGTACTGGCGCTTCAAGTCCAGCATTGGAACCGGAGTTTGTGCGACTCCGCTGTTTTTTGTCTGGGTCCGCTCCGGGATGGCAGTCTTTTCCATGCCGCCTTCTTTCTCATAGAAATGCTATCAGCCGCGGAATCTGGCCCGTCCCAGCCGGGAAAACGGGCTTCTCCGGGCCCGACAGGTCGCCCGGTTCCGCCTGACCGATCCCTTCGTCTATTCGACGGCAAACACACAGGTTTACCCCAAAACCCGCCCTCCGGCCCGCGCAAAACCGGGTTTCGCGCCCGAGATTACCCGGCAGTGGAGTTGAAATAGGCCACGAATCTCTATAAAGTTGACCCATTGCGGGGTTTGCCGGTTCCGGGCGTTCCGGAGCGGTTCCCGCGTATCTGAAGCGCGAAGCAAGAGCAGTAACCCACAACTTCACAAGAAAGTAGGAGATCGGCACATGGAGAACAAGCCGGCACAAAATATTCAGGACACCTTTCTGAACACAGTTCGGAAAGACAAATCCCCAATTACGATTTATCTGGTCAGCGGCGTCAAGCTGACAGGGAAGATCAGGTCGTTTGATAAATACTCTGTGCTCCTGGAGAACAACAGCCAAGAGCAGTTGATTTTCAAACACGCGATCTCAACCGTGGTGAGCAACCGGAGCGTGATGCATGAGCATCGGCCGGCTGCTGTATCAGGTGGCATCGGTCCGTCGGCGGTTCCGGCGCCCGTGCAATCCATATCGCAGGCGACCGCTGAACAGCGTTAGAGCGGGAGCGTCTTTGATTGGTTCGCGGGACGTATAGGTCGGGCACCGTTCGTGGCCGTTCGCAAACCTCAGCGGCCGATCCTGGCCGAGGGGGTGGCGAGCCCGAGCATGCCGTCCTCGTCACGGTGGATCTCGATCCCCGCTCGCCAACCAGTCGCGCTGCACGCAAAGGCCTGGCGACACCGGGTGAGCGCTTCGGCGCTGGCCCGTCGGGTAGTTCTGCGCCGGAAACGCAACCTTCACAAGCTTCTGACGAATCGACAGCTTTAGGGGTTTCTCGCGGCCTCGACGCTCCCGGCCTTGATGCCGAGGAATCTCTCGCCGAATTTCGCGAGCTGCTGTTGAGCGCCGGCGGCCAGGTGGCTGCCGAGCTCATCCAGCGCCGCCCTCGCCCCGACCCCGCCACTCTCATCGGCTCCGGCAAAGTGGAAGAGATCGCCGCTGTTGTAGCATCCACGAACGCCGATCTCGTTGTCTTCGATCGCGATCTTTCGCCCACGCAACTGCGCAACCTTGAAGCGGCGTTGCCTTGCCGGGTTCTCGACCGCACGCAGCTAATCCTGGACATCTTTGCCCGCCACGCACGCACGCGCGAGGGCCAGCTCCAGGTGGAGCTGGCTCAACTTGAATACATGCTGCCTCGCCTCACAGGCCGCGGCAAAGCCATGTCGCAGCTCGGCGGCGGCATCGGCACTCGCGGTCCCGGCGAAACCAAGCTCGAAACCGATCGCAGAAGCATTCAGCGCCGCATCGATCAGCTCAAGCGCGATCTTGACTCCGTGCGCCGCGTGCGCCGCCAGCAGCGCCAGCGCCGCGAGGCCGTTCCCGTGCCCACCGTTGCACTGGTCGGTTACACGAACGCAGGGAAGAGCACGCTCTTCAATGCGATCACCGGCGCGCAAGTGCTTTCATCGGCGCGCATGTTCGCGACGCTCGATCCCAAGTTGCGGGCCATTGAGTTGCCAAGCCGACGGCGAGTGTTGCTGTCGGATACGGTCGGTTTCATTCGCAATCTGCCGCACACGCTCGTGACGAGTTTTAGGGCGACGCTTGAAGAAGTTGCGCAGGCCGAGGTGCTTCTGCACATTCGCGACGCTTCCTCAACCTACGGCGAAGAGCAGAAGGCTCAGGTTGAAAGGGTTCTCGGCGAGCTCGAATCGCTCTCCAAGCCGCGCATCGAAGTTCTTAACAAGATTGATTTGTTGCCGGAGGACGAGCGGGCGGCGCTGTTGGCTCGCAAGAATTCCCGTCCAAGAGGTGAAAACGCTCTCGAGGCCACGGAGGTGCCCGTGTCTGCGCTCACCGGCGAAGGCATTCCGGCTCTGCTGGCTGCGATTGATGCTGCGCTCCACTCCGATCCCATTGTCGAGGCTGAGCTGCGCGTTCCGCAACATGAAGGCGGGGTGCTGGCCGCCATTGAGGCCGGCATGATTGTTCACTCGCGCGATTACGAAGGGAATCTTGTTAGGCTCTCGGTCAGCGGGCCGGCATCGCTGGTCGGCCGCATGCGTCGGTTCCGTGCGCGCGAAAGCTGATCAAAGTGCCGCGGCGGGAGTCTACATTTTCAGGTTGTAGATCAGCCCGTAGGGATCTTTCACATAGCAGCGCGGAAACTCAGGCTCATCTTTCACGATCTCGCAGCCGCCGGCTACAAGCTGCTTCTTTGCTTCTTCAACGTTCTCAACCGTCACTTCAAGAATCGGGCCCAGCGGCGGTCCCTCCTCGATGAACAGGTTGATTCGCTTTCCGTGCAGGCTGACCATGTTGTGATCTTCGCCGCTGATTTTGAATCCGAGTTCCCTCACGTAGAAAGCCGCAGCAGCTTTCGGGTCCGACGCCTGAATCAGAATGTCCGTGCCAAATTTATTCGCCATTCCAAGGCCTTTCTATTCGAGAATTAACGTCCGCCCGGCCGCTTTCCGCTAAACCGAGCGCCACCGCGATTCGCGCCGCCGCCCGGCCTGCCCGGCTTTGAAAATCCGCCTGGCCGCGAAAATCCTCCCGGCTTGCCCGGCCTCTTGAAACCACCCGGCCCCGCGCCGAATGCAGGTTTCGTTCTTCCTGCGTCTGGGCGCCCCGCTCCTTCGCCGCCGCCGAATCCCTTGCTGCGATCACCGCCGAATGCAGGAGCAGGCCGTTCCCCACTGCCCGTCCGCGCGCGTCCTTCTTGATTCCCTGCGCCGCCCGGCCTCGGAACCCAGCGCGCCTTGCTCCCTGTACGCCTGCCGAAGCTCTTGCCAGCGCTTGGCCCCGCACCGCGCCCGCCCTCAAACCGTTTCGGGCCGTCGCCAGGCTTGAACGAGCCCTCGGGCCGAGCGGATGCGGGCCGCACAAAGGCGCCTTGCGCACGAAAGGGTTTCCGCGGTGCATTCTCAAATCGGCCTGCCGGCCGCTCGCTGGGCTTGCCGCCAAAATCTTGACCGCGCGGCTTCCATTCCTTCTTTTCGAAACGGGGCCGGTCGCCGCCGCGTTCTCCACTTCGCCCCGCACCGCCTTCGCGCGCGCCGCCAAATCCAGGCTTTGCTGCAAACGGCCTGCTTGGTCGCGCACCAAAACCTGAACCGGCTCTCGGCGGTCCGCCAGCCCGCTTGTCGAACCTCGGACGGTCTCCGGTTCGCTCGGCTCCGCCCTCGCGCCGACTTGCGCCGCCTTCGCGTCCGCTGCCAAATGCCGGCTTCCCCGCAAACGGCCTGCTCGGCCGCGCGCCAAACCCCGAACCCGTTCTCGGCGGTCCGCCAGCCCGCTTGTCGAACCGAGGCCGGTCGTTGCTCCGATCCGCGCTGCGCTCTGCGCCGGCGGCACTTCCGCCGCCAAACTCGCGCGGCTTCCATTCTGTCCGCGGCCCGCGATCGTCGCGTTGGCCGAACGGCTTTCCACCGCGACTCGGAGCAGCTCCTCGCGGGCCATCGAACCGTTTTCCAGCGGGCTTATCGCGCCATGGCCTCTCGCCGCGTTTTGCCGGAGCCCTTCCCGCATCCTTCGGCAGCGAAATATCTACCTTCAAACGCCGCGGCTTGATCTTTCCTTCGGCCGTCAGCCGCAACGCTTTCACTTCTTCCGGAGTCAGCTCACGCAGCTTGCCTGGTTCCACATCGAGCACCAAAGGTCCGTATCCCACGCGCCGAATCTTCTCCGCAAAATGCCCGATGGCCGCGAACATCTTGCGCAGCTCGCGATTCCGCCCCTCGGTCAGCACGACTTCGTACCAGGGATTGTCGCCCACGCGCACCAGTCGAATCCGCGCCGGTGAGGTTCGCACGCGTTCCGAGCCTGCCTCGCCGCGCTCAATCGCGATGCCGGCACGCAGCCGGTCCAGCTCATCTTCGGTGGGCTGCCCGGCCACCTTTACCAGGTAAACTTTTTCGACGCCTGATTTGGCTTTCGTCAGCAGATTCGCTAGCTCGCCGTCGTTGGTCATCAGCAGCAGGCCTTCGCTCAGATAGTCGAGCCGGCCCACCGGATAAAGGCGCTCACTCGCCTTGGCAAAGAATTCCATCACCGTCGGCCGCTTCTCGGGGTCACTCACCGTGGTCACGTAGCCCTTCGGCTTGTTCAGAACAAAGTACCGGTGCCGCTCGGCGCCCTTGAGCAGCTTGCCGTTCACGCGGATATGGTCGCGCCCCGCGTCGGCCTTGCTTCCCAGCTGCGTCACCACCTGGCCATTCACCATCACCTGGCCGGCAACAATCATCTCTTCGGCGTGACGTCTGCTGGCAATCCCCGCCTGCGACAGAATCTTCTGCAGCCGCTCGAGCTTTGCCGGTGGCCGCTCTTTCGCGCCTGATCCGTCTTCGTCCTCGTCTTCATCAGCGCCGGCGGTTGCGTCGGCGCGGCTCACCGCTGTCATCCCAGGTCCGTCTTCAAGCGTTCCATCTTCCGCTGAAGTCTCCGTCTCCGCGCGGTACGCTTCCATTTCCGCTTGCCCCGGCGCCTCCACCTTGCCCTGCGACTCAACATCACCGAGGTACGTGCGCGCCTCGCCGCTGATCACATCGCCAATGGGATCGAGCACCGGCTCGCCGATCCGGATCGCCGGCGCATCCTTCGCCTTGCGAACTCTCGCGACTGTCGCTTTCGGTTTCGCGCCTTCCGTATCAGGCTTATCGCTGCTGGCCGCCCGTTTTGCCGCGGTCTTCGCCGCCGGCCTGGCCTTCACCGCTTTTGTCTTTACGGCCGGCGTCTTCGCCTTCACGGTGGACGCCTTTGCCTTCGCGCCTGCGCCCTTGCTCGCGGCCTCTGGTTTGCTTGTGGCGGCCGCTTTGGTGCTCTTCAACGTGGTTTTTGGGGCGTGCTTGGCCGCCGGCGATTTCGCCTTCGATTTTGACTCTTTTTTCATGGGGAACTGCCTCGGTTTCTTCTTACTCGTTGCCGCCCGCTGTTTCTCTTTATTCCTGAGCGGCTGCTGGGGTGTTATCTTTCGCGTCCGCCGGCTCTTCGCTCGCGGCCTCGTCCGTCTCCGCGCTCATATCCGCGTCGAACTCCGCTTCGGATTCCGCGGCCGGCTCATCTCCGCCTGCCTGCGCCTCTTCTTCAAATTCGCTCGCCGCTATCTTTTCGAACTCCTCCATCGATGGCAGCTCCGTCACGTCCTTTAGCCCGAAGCGCAGCAGGAACTCCCGCGTGGTCTTGTAGAGAATCGGACGGCCCACTACCGGCTTGCGTCCCGCCGTCGTAATCAGCTTGCGCGCCAGGAGCGAACCGAACACTCCCGACGAATCCACGCCGCGAATCTCGTTCACCTCCGGCGCAGTCACCGGCTGCTTGTAGGCAACCACTGCGAGCGTTTCGAGCGCCGGCAACGACAGCTTCAACGGCGGCTTCAGACTCTTTACAAACAGCCGCACCGCGTCGTGACACTGCGGCTTGGTCGCCATGCGGTAGCCGCCCGCAATCTCGCGAATCTCGATTCCCCGATCGTCGGAAGCATACTCTGTCATCAACTCGTCGAGCGCCTGCTTGATGGCAGAGCGCACCTCGCGCTCGCGCAATTTCGCTGTGCGCCTGGCCTCCGCTTCGGCCGCGGCATCAACGCCTGCGCCGTCAGCGGCTGTCGTCTCCGGCGCGGCCCCAACCCCACTTTCCGGCGCTGATTCGGCCGGTGGTTCCGTTCCGCTGTCACCCTCCGCGACCGGCTCCAACCCGAGGTCGGGAAATGCCTCGTTCAGTTGCGACGCGCTCGCGCTATCCGGCGCACCCTCTCCCGCGCGAGCAGCCGCGTCTTGCGCCGCCTTCCACTCCAGCGCCTCATCGGCAAACAATCCGGCCATTTGGGCCAGAGTTACCGGCTCCTCGGCGGCATAAATCACAGCTTCC
Organism: uncultured Occallatibacter sp.; assembly: GCA_964407295.1. Classification (GTDB taxonomy): domain Bacteria; phylum Acidobacteriota; class Terriglobia; order Terriglobales; family Acidobacteriaceae; genus Telmatobacter. The sequence goes on along the minus strand of CAYOVE010000017.1, from coordinate 7,784 downwards.
AGCTTGGCTTTCAGGCTCATTCCTCTCAACGCACCATTCTGTATGGTACCGGATGCGGCTCTCTTTTCGCCCGTTCACCTCCACTACCCCTTTTCGCGCGCAAAAAAAGGCGCCCGGCCCCGCCGGACGCCTCCCATCAGTACAAATTTCAAACTAGTGGGAAATCTGCCGGAACAGCCAGAACAGAGATCCTGAGAGCAACGCCGCCACCGGCAGCGTAAACACCCACGCCGCAGCGATATTGCGAATGGTCGAGAACTGCAGGCCGCTACGGTTGGCCGCCATCGTCCCCGCCACGCCTGAGTTCAGCACATGCGTTGTGGATACCGGCAGCCCGAAGTTATCCGCGGCCATGATGGTTCCCATGGCCACCAGCTCCGCGCACGCGCCCTGCGCATAGGTCAGGTGTTCCTTGCCGATCTTCTCGCCGACCGTCACCACGATGCGCTTCCAGCCGACCATCGTGCCCAGTCCCAGTGCCAGCGCCACGGCAACCTTTACCCATCCGGGAATGAACTTGGTCGCCTTGTTTACCTGGGCCTCATATTTGGTGAGCGCGGTGGTTTCGTCGGCGGTGAATGCCGGATTCTTGCTCTTCAGCATCAGCCGGATCGCCTCGCTGGCCACGTACATGTCGTTGCGCACGTTGGTCTGCTGGCTCGCCGGGACTGACTTGTACTCCTTGTAGATTGAAACTTCGTTGCTCAAGTCGTTCACCAGTTCGCGCAGCGCGAGCATCGTGTCCGGCTGCATCTGCTTGCTGGCGATGTACTGGGTCACAGTGGCTCTCGCGTCCGCGCCCATCACGGCAGTCTGGTCCGCGTGCGCGTTGATCGCCTTATCAGCGGCCTGTGACGACGCGACAAATGTCTGAACGTCCTTCGCGGTCACCGCATGGTTGAGCGCATACGCCGTGGGCACCGTGCCGATCAGGATCAGCATGATCAGCCCCATGCCCTTCTGTCCGTCATTGGAGCCGTGCGCAAAACTCACGCCTGAGCAGGTAAAGATCAGCAGCGCGCGAATCGGCCACGGTGGAGGGGCACTGCCCTTGGGCGCGCTAAACAACACATCCGCATTCTCGATCACGATCTTCGCGAACAGGGCTATCGCGTACCAGCCGGCGATGCCCACCAGGATCATCGTGGCGATCAGGCCCGCAGGCGGATTCCAACCTGTGAAGTATTTGATGGGCTGCCATACGGCCATCCCCGGTGTGCCGAAGAGACCGAAAACCATTGGTGCGACCCACAAGAATATGTAGGCCCCAGGGATTCCCGCAATGGCAACCGTGGGAATCAACCAGAGAGGTTTTTTGTGATTGGCATCGAAGAGAACCGCGAAGTGCTTGGCCCATTGGGTGAGGATAAAGACCTTCGAGAGCAGCAGCAGCGCACCGGCGCAGACGAAGCCGACGATGGGCGAAATGAGCAGCACTTCGAAGACCTTGGTAGCCTGTCCCCAGTCCACGCCTGAAGTCCCGGAGTGCACGTTCATCAATTGGTTTGCAACGCCCACGCCGATAATGGATCCCACCATGGTGTGCGAGCTGGACGCGGGCAGCCCGAACCACCATGTGCTCAGGTTCCAGATGATGGCCGCGATCAGCAGCGCGAATACCATTGCGAATCCCGCGCCGTAACTCACCTGCAGAATCAGCTCCACCGGCAACAGCGTAATCACGCTGAAAGCGACCGCGCCGCTTGAAACCAGCACGCCGCACAGGTTGCACAACCCTGACCACACTACCGCGATGTTCGGATCGAGCGAGTGCGTGTAGATCACCGTCGCCACCGCGTTCGCCGTATCGTGGAACCCGTTCACGAACTCGAATCCGAGCGCGATCAACAGCGCCACGCCCAGCAGCAGATAGGGCCAGACGCTGACGACAACCACGTTGCTCAGGTCCTGCTGTATGTGGAAGCCGATGTAACCTAATCCGCCCAGCAGCGCAATCCCAACCACGACGCCACTTACCCAGGCGGAACTTTTCTTCATTTTCTTGTCAAGAAGAGACCCGCCAGCGTGCGGGCTATCAACCGTCGTAGCCAGATCGGCCATTGTCGAACTCCGGATTTGAATTTTTAGGATCTCGGAGCTGGAGGAATGAGGAAACTCCGAACCTCAACAGGGATAAACCACCCGCATGAATGGAACATCAACGCCCTGTAAATTCGACACGGGACCGGTCAAGTCAGCCTGGCGAAAAGGGCGCGCTTTCAACATTCCGTGGAAAATCCACATCCAATTGTTTCTAAATTACTTATTGAGAAAGCGCTGCCGCTCTCGACGTCGCACATTGGCCCTATCTTGCCGCCTTGGTTAGAGGATCGCGAGGCCGCCTGCCTTGCGCTTCGGAGCGGGTTCGGGCGCGCCGGTTCGGTATGCGCCCAGCCCTTCGGCCATTTTCTCCAGCTCTTCAGCGTGCGCGGAGAGCCCGCACGGGTGACCCTCTGTCTCAAGCAGGTGGCCGTTTTCCCGGATCATTGCGAAGAGCGGGCTTGCCAGGGCTTCTTCCAGATTTGACTTCCTCAGGTTATGGGTCGCCAGCGCGGAGACCGGGCAGGCCGTAACGTCGCCGCTCGGGTTCACGTGCACGAAGCCGCGGCCGGCCGATACGCAACCACCCAGAGTTTCTTCATCTCCGGGCGAGTGGATGATGTACGCGCCTCCCGTCTGCCGGTCACGGTATTCGACAACCACCTGACGGAAGCGCGTTCGCTGCTCGTCGGTCAGCACCGCGCCGTTTTCGCAGCCTGCTGCCGGAATCTGCTCGATGAACATAGCCAGCGGCCCGCTGTGGGCGATCAGCGCGTCGATGTTCTCCGGTTGCGACCAGTACGCGACGTTTGCCGACCCGATGGTGACGGCGATGCCGGTCAAGATGCCCGCTTCGCGAAGCCTGTCGAGTGAGCCCATCGCCTTCTCGAAGACTCCGTTGCCCCTGCGCTGCTCGGTCAGGTCGCGATCGCCCTCCAGGCTCACCACGACAACCGTATTCGTCGATCGCTTCAGGATTTCGTAGTCGCTGGGCCGCAACGCCGTTCCGTTGGTGAACACCAGAAACAGCCGGTCGGGGTAGTCGCGGAAAAGTTTGGCGATGCCCGGCAAAAGGAACGGCTCGCCGCCGGCGATCATGAATGCCATTACGCCGAGCCGAACCGCTTCGTCTACCACTGCGCGCCATTCGGTGAGCCCGAGCCCCGGTTGCGCGGGCGCGTTCGTCACCGTCCCCACGGCTCCCGCATAGCAGCCGGCGCAGCGGAGATTGCATTTGGATGTAACGCTGAGAACAAGAAATGGCGGAACGCGCACGCCACGAGCCAGCGAACGCGCTCGAACCCGGCTGGACTGCGCAACCGTCCGCGCGAGCCGCAGGAATCCGTGCAGGTAGCGCCGGTGCTGCAAGACCCAGGGAACAAGAACTCGCGTGAGCTGCGGGTCAACCCCCTTGATCCGGCTGGTGAGATCGAACAGCCGGTCAGTGAGAAAATCGGCTCGCAGAAAGTCGCCGCGCCGAACGGGCAACTCATTTTCGGTGGGCATTTGCTCAAGCATACGCGCTGTGCGTTGCGTTAGTTCCCGCTTGCGCCCGATGCGTGAGCCACATCACTTATTCGGGTATGGCCACCGTTCCCTTCACGTTAAGCGTCCCGCTCACCAACGGCGCTCCGGTGTCAGGCTGGCCGCCGCCGACGCTGACTGTGTACGCGCCTTCGGCCTCAATCAGCTTGCCAAGATCCGTCACCATGCTCAGGTCGCGCGGGCTCAGCTCAAAGTGAACCTTGGCCGAAGCTCCCGGCTCCAGGTGAACGCGCGTAAATCCACGCAGCGCGATTCGTGGCGCGCCCGCCACATCAGGAAACTTCAGGTACAACTGCGCCACTTCATCCCCGGCGCGCGAACCGGTGTTTGTTACCGTCGCCTCCACTACCGCCGGATCGCCGGCATTCACCGATCCCGCCGGAACCGTCAGCGCGCTGTACGCGAACTTCGTGTAGCTCAATCCATAACCGAAGGGATAGAGCGGCGTTCCCGTGAAGTACCGGTAAGTCCGCTTGCTCATCGAGTAGTCCTCGAAGTTCGGGAGTTGATCGAGGCTCTTGTAGAACGTCAACGGCAGCCGTCCCGCCGGGTTGTTCGTACCCGAGAGAGTTTCGGCCACCGCGTCGCCGCCTTCTTCGCCCGGATACCATGCTTCCACAATCGCGTTCGCATGTTCGTTGGCCCAGTTCACAGCCAATGCGCTTCCGTTCGTGAGCACCACCACCAGCGGCTTGCCCGCCGAGGCCGCTTCTTTCAGCAGATCCTCTTCCGGTTGCGGCAAATCCAGGCTTGTCCGGTCGCCTCCCTGAAATCCCGGCTGGCTCACATTCATCTCTTCGCCTTCAAGCTGGCTCGTGATGCCCACCACGGCCACCACCACATCCGCATCTTTCGCCGCCGCCACGACCGCCGGGTCGACGCTCTGGTCGATCTTGCCCCACATCAGCTTCAGGTGCAGCGGCGTTTTGCCGGTCCGCTGGAATTCCACACGCAGCGGATACGGCTTTCCCGCCTCCAGGTGAACTTTTCCCGTGATTGTCTCCACGCCGTGCGGATAGTTCGCCATCACCACCGGCTTGCCGTCAAGGAACACGCGGAAAAATCCGTCCGTCTCGACGCCCAGGTTGTAATCGCCCGTGTCCGTGGGCGTCAGCGTCGTCTCCCACTTCACGGTCAGCGGATCGGCATGTTCGGCCACGTCCGGTATCGGCTGCGCCGCAATGTCGATGCCGGACTCCATGCGTGTCGTCAGCGGCTGCGTCACATACGTTTGCGCACTCGCGAAGCTCACGATGTTCTCGTTCAGATACGTTGCCTTGACTCCCGGCTTTCCATCCACCGTCAGGAAAGCGTTCGGAACCGGCGCGGCCTCTCTGCTCAGGAATCCAGTCCCCGCCATGAAGGTGATGGTGTCGCCGGCGAACTCTTTCTTCAGTCCCTCCAGAATCGATACCGTGTGCGACGGAATCCCGTTGTAGTTGCCCAGCAGCACATGCGTCTGCTCGGCCAGCGGACCGACGACGAGCATCTTCTGCCCAGACGACTTCAAAGGCAGCGCACCGTCATTCTTCAACAGCACCAGCGCTTCGTTCGCCAGTTTCAGCGCCAGCGCCCGGTGTGCCGCGCTATCCAGCTCGCTGGGGTCGGTCTTTGCGTACGGCACCATGTCCGGCGGATCGAACATGCCGAGCTTCATCCGCGCCGTGAATAGCCGGATGACCGCCGTGTCAATCTCGCTCTCCTTCAGATAGCCGGCCTTTACCGCGTCCACGTAGGGCTTGTAGTCGTGGTCGTCCAGCACCTTGGCCCTGAAGTCCACGCACTCGTTGTCCATGCCGCGCTCCAGGCTGATCGCCGATGCCTGCGCCTGCGTCGGCTCGTAACGATGGCCTTCAAAAATGTCACGCACTGCTCCGCAGTCTGAAACCACGTACCCCTGGAATCCCCACTTCCCGCGCAGTTGATCTTGCAGGGTAAACTCGTTCGCGCAGGCCGGCTGTCCGTTGATGGCGTTGTAGGCGCACATCACGCTGTCTGCCTTGCCTTCCGTTACCGCTGCGCGGAACGCCGGCAGATACGTGTCCAGCTCATCGTGCCTGCTCACATCCACATCGGCAAAGTGGCGCGTCGGCTCCGGTCCCGAGTGCACAACGAAATGCTTCGGCGTAGAAATCACGCGGTAATAGCGCGGATCGTTCCCTTGCATCCCGGTCACATACGCCACGCCCATCCGCCCGGTCAAAAACGGATCCTCGCCGTAGGTCTCCTGCCCACGTCCCCAGCGAGGGTCGCGAAAGATGTTCAGGTTCGGCGCCCAGAAATCCAGCCCGCGGAAGATCGGAGTGTCGCCGTTCGCTTCCACCGCTTTGTCATGGACCACCCGCGCCTCTGTTCCGGTGGCCACTGCCATCTCGTGAATTCCGGGTGCGTCGAAGGTCGCCGCCAGTCCGATCGGCTCAGGAAACGACGTTACGCCGGTGGTGTTAGCCACGCCGTGCAGCGCCTCGCTCCACCAGTCGTATGCGGGTACACCCAGCCGCGGAATGGCGCGCGCCTGGTTTACCAGTTGGCTTGCCTTCTCTTCCAGAGTCATCCGATGCACAAGGTCGGCTGCACGCTGTTCGGCGGGCAAAGTCGGATTCAGATACGCCGGCTTATCCGCATTTTGCGCGCACGCCGCGCCCACCGAGCCAACAACCAGCAACGCTCCCGCAACCATCCGCAGCCCAACCATCGAAATCATCTCCTTGGTAAACCTTTCCAATTACGCCAGCGGCATTCATTCGAGGCCCGAAATTTCTCAGCCCTCAGCGGCTCACTCTAATTGCCGCTAAACTTCTCTGTCAACGAACGCCGCGGGAAAGGGCATTTTACAAAGAGATTGTCTCATTTAGCCCTCGCCGCGACTCCCCACCGATCACCGTCGACCGGCCACTGGCGACCGCACCACTGCACATTGTTCACTGGCGATGTTGTAACCTTTCTGCCGACACTCGCGTAAACCCAGGCAGGAAGGGAAGTCAGATGCCGCAGGGCTCGGACATCGTTCGGTCTGAAGACCTACTGAACCGATTCCGGCTCGGCGATCTCAATGCCTTTGAATCGCTCTTCCGCGAGCATCAACGTTCTGTCTACGGCTGGATTCTGCGCATCGTTCGCGACCCGGCCGCCGCCGAGGACCTCATGGTGGAGACTTTCTGGCGCATCCATCGCGCTCATGCCCGCTTCGAGCCCGCGCGCTCGTTCGAACCCTGGGCAAGGCGAATCGCTACGCGCGCGGCTCTTGACTGGCTCCGCGCACGCCGCACTGAGTCAGGCTCGGCCGACCTCGATCAGGACGTTGCCGATCTGCCTTCAAAGCCAGCGCCCGATCCCGGCATTGCCGCCGAGATTCGCTTGAAGGCCTCACAGGCCTTTGCCCGTTTACCGCCCGGCCTGCGCATCGCCGCTGTTCTTTCGGTCGTTGAGGAGCAGCCGCACAAAGACGTCGCCGCAGCTCTCGGCATTTCTGTCGGCGCCGTTAAGCTGCGCGTTTTTCGCGCCATTCGATTGTTGAGAAAGGACCTGCTGGGGCAGGGAATCACGCCATGACAAGACAAGAAGAAGACCGCATCAAGCAACTCTTGCAGCAGTCGCTGCCTCCCGTTGATCCCGCGGCCGAGCCGTCGCGCGATCTGTGGCCCGCAGTCCTGCGCCGCATCGACGCCGAACCCGCCGCGGTTCCCGGCCCCGCTCGCCAGAACTGGTTTGACTGGGCGCTTCTCGCCGGGCTCGTCGTGTTCGCCGTCTCGTTCCCGGCCACGATCCCGGTCTTTCTCTACTACTTATGAAAAGCAGTTCGCAGTTCGTAGTTCGCAGTTCACAGATTTCCTTGCCGGATGAGCGGTTGCCGGCTCTCCGATTGGCATTCACGATGGCAAGGCACATGCCTAACTACGAACGAAGAACTTTGAACTGCGAACTGTGAACGGGTCGACTGAAAGGAGACCACCCATGAACTCGCATCCTTACCTTCGCGCTTACCTCGGCGGTGTGTTTCTCACCACGCTCATCCTGCCGCTCATCCTCACTGCGTTCATCATCATTCGCCTCGTGCTGCGGCTTCCGGTTCCTATCGAGCGCGGGCTGATTTTCCCCATGGCCCTTGTACCGGCAGTCTGGGGCTTGTGGAACATGCTCTGGCTGGCCTCGCATGAGCGCACGCACCTCGCCGTCGGCGTGCACGGCGCGGTGCTGCC
>CAYOVE010000016.1:0-32366 GCA_964407295.1 uncultured Occallatibacter sp. | reverse complement strand
AATTACGGATTGCCGGCCGGAACCACGGCGGACTGGATCACGGCTGCGACGGCGCTGATCAACAGTTACTGCAGGCGGCCGGACCTGAATGTAATTCAGTACACGGAGCGTCTGCGCTTAACGGCGGGGGCGCAGACAGTGCGGCTGAGTTATCTCCCGCTGGCGCCCTTGGCACCCGCGACCACGCCGATCGTGAGCCTGGAGGGCCGGTACGCGAGACCCAGGCGCGGGGAGATTTCGCAGGAGCCTCTTGCCGAGATTGCGTGGGCGTTTGCGCTGCCGGGGCAGTGGACGACGATCGATCCGACGCTGGTGGACTTCGACGCGAGCACCGGGGAGTTGACGCTGCCGCGGAATGTGCTGGGTCTGCCGTTCAACGAAGTGCAGGCGACCTACACGGCGGGTTTGACGGCCATTGGCGACGACGTGAAGTCAGCGTGCGCGCAGATTGCGCGCAATGCGCAGGCAACGCCATCGCTGAACACGAGCATGAGCAGAATCGACACCATGCAGATGAAGTACTTCTCAAGTTCGCTGATCGACGAGACGGTGCAGGCCTGGCTGAAACCGTATGTTGCGAACAGGCTGGGATGAGCCATGCGAGGTGAGAAATGACCGATACAGCCTCACGCAACCCGAGAGGAGCGCCACAGATGGTGGCCGACGCACTGCTGCGCAGCGCAGCAGGTGCGACGGCCCTTCTGCGGGTGACGGGTACAAACACGGATACAAGCATGTCGGAGGTGGGGCTGGTGGCTACTACGTTCGCCGATGTGCCGGTGAGCCCGGCCTTGATGCGCAAGCTGCGGCCCTCATGGCAGGAGGGCGGAGAGTCGAAGTGGGAGCTGCTGTTGTCGGCTACCAGCGTGGAGCAGCAGGTGAACACGCTGGACTTGCCGTCGGCTCAGTCCCTCTTCGCCATAACATTGGCGGTTACCGTAGGCGGCCAGGACTATTTGATTGAGTCAATCGCCTCCAATGAGGCGTTCGGCCAGGTGTATCTTTATCGGCTGCTTTTGCGCGAGGCGCGGCAGCAAGCGGTGTAAGAACAGGGAATAGGGAATAGGGAACAGGGAACAAGGAACAAGGAACAAGGAACGGGGAATAGAGACTTCCTATGCAGAATGCGAAAGATTCGTTTTATATGACGCTCCGCACGCGGTTGACTGCGATCAATCCGGAGCGGACGATCCTGCTGCGCGGTGCCGTGCGGCCGGGAATTCTGGTGGAGGAAGCGGAAGCTCCCTTCAGCCAGTTTCCCAGCGATGTGTTTGTACTGCGCTGGCTGGGGCTGGCTGTCGACATGGACCTGGCATCGACGATGACGGGCGAGCAGTGCGAAATCGTCTACCAGACCTGCGGAACACAGAGCTTCGGCGGATTGGACCGCGGGCGCGCCTTGAGCGCAATGGACGAGGAGCTGATGGCCATGATTCAGCCTTTCTACACGCCAAAGCTGAATTACGCGACCACGCCGCCGTCGGACATGTTGACGCAGGTCTTCTGGGATGAGGCGGTGTTTTCGCCGGTCGTTACGCAGCGTGACCGGCTGAGCCGCAGTGCGACGGTGTTGGTTTACAGCTATCAGGAGCAGGGGGAGTAAATGACCGCGACATGGTTTTCCGCTCCGGCGCCAGTGGCGCGAAGGGTGCGCGCCTTCTTTGCGCCGGTGAACCGGGCGGCGCAGATACCGGTCCTCTTCGATCCGTCGGAACAGGGGCGGTTCAATTTCGATGCTCCGCCAGCGCCGTGGCTGAGCCTGGGATGGGTGCAGAATTTCGCGCGCAAGACAGCGAGTAAGTCGACGCCGCTGATGACTGGAATTCCCGCAGCTCCGCTGGAACAGGTGCGCGAGACCCTTGAAGCCGAGGTAAGTGCTGAGTTTCTTAGCTGGACGAAGTTGACGATGGCGCTGGCGACGGGATCGCAACATATGAACATTCTGGCGCCTGCGGTTGGCGCCGCGGCCGCGGCAGACGGAGCACAAGCCGTGCCCGCGGTGACGCCGCAAACCGGCTCAACGAGCACATCGATCGTGCTGGCGACCGCTGACGCGGCAAAGTTCACACCCGGCGCGATTGTCGCCGTCGACGTGGATTACACCGGGCAGACCGGATATGTGGGATCGCCGGTGGCGGGCGCCTACGTGCGCCAGGCGCTCGCGGATGTGGACTATGTGCGACGTGTAACGTTCAACGTCGCACTGGTGTCGCAGGTGAGTGCGAATGGATTGACTCTTGCCGAGACGTTGCCAGGCGGCGCACCCGCAACCGGCGCCAAGGCGCAGGCGGTTACCGGATTTGTGGATCGAGAAGGAGGGAGCTTCTATCAGGAGTGGTCGGCGCTCTTCGTGATGGAGGGCAGCCAGGGAGAGAGAATCTTCTTCCACTATCCGAGATTGCAGGCGATGACGGGAGCGGAGGAATCCATTTTGCCGCTCAATCAAAAGAATCAAAGCGGACAATTGCGCGTCCTGCTCAAGGGGCAGTTTCGGGCACTGCCGGTCACTGACCCGTTGGACGGAGAGCGCGTGGTTTGCTACCGGAGCTTTTTGCCGGCGGCTAACGCGTTGATATAACTCACGACAAAGAATTCGAGAACCCAGACAGAGAGATGCGATGAAGATCACAATCCAGGGGCAGGATTACACGGCAGCATTCGATGCCGCGCGCCCATTGACCATCGAGCGCAAGCTGAATGAGCCGTCTGTCTGCGAGTTATGCCTAGGCTTACCTTCAGGCGGCGGGCTGGCAGCGCCGGTCCGCTTTCAATCTCTTGCAATAACTGGCGACGACGGGACAACTTACTTTACGGGTTACATCGCAGTTAGCCCACTTCCGCAGTACGCCGGGATGGGGATTGAGGGCCCGCGCTACCGGCTTGCTATCCAGGCAGTCAGCGACGAGATTCTGCTTGACCAGGTGCTTATGCCACCGAGCGCCGGGATCGCGGAAGATAATGCGGGTACTCTGCTCGCTTCCCTTGTTGCGCATACCGGATCCGCGTCTCTGTTGGCGCAGACGGCTTCACTGAGCAGGATGGTGGGAGCCTTTGCGCCAGAGCCCGGAGCGAATTGGAGTAAGAGCGCGGGACAAGCGGCAAGCATGGCGCGGGCGGGATATCGAGCGCTGAATGGGGTCGTCACGCTTTCATCCGTGCAGTCAACGGTACATCCGCTAAACGAAACCGACGGCAGCCTGAACCTGGGAAACCTGGCTTTTACCGGGAGCGTGAAGCGCGCGCTGGCAAACGATGTGACCGTTTGCGGCGAGAATGAGCCGGTGGCCTTTGTCACGGAGTATTTTCTCGGCGACGGAGCAACAACGGAGTTCGCTCTGGCTGCCGACCCGTACTTTCCCGCAGCGGCCCAATCCAAAATCATCAGCGAACTATTCAATGAGCCGCAGATCAACGAGACTGTGTGGGGCGATGCCGGCGGTTCGGGTTACGTAACGATCGGCGCAGGCGGGCTGACCATGAACGGTGGCGCTGGAATCGACGGTCAAACGCTGCTGACGTGGCTCGATCCCGTCGAGTTGGGTGGGACGCTGCTGCTTGAAGCGGTGGGTGTGACCCTCGCCGCAGGTAGCACGGGCATCGTTGCCGGATTGTTTTCGGGGCTTTTCACGGCGGCGAATTGCATTGCGGGTCTACAGGCTACGGCGCAACAAGGATCCGGAGCGGTGACTCTGCAGCCAATCGTGCAGGGAACGCCCGCGGGAATCCCATTTACCTTGAACTCGGCGAACCAATATACGTTTCGCGTCAGAGTGCATTGCCCGGAGTGTAACCGCATGGGAGCTGTCTATTACTCGTTCGGAGACTCGGGACTTATCTCTGCCGGCGGCGGAGGGCCCATCGCTCCGGGCAAGATTCAGATGGAGATCCAGGAGTTTGTCGACGGCGTTGGAGCAACTCCGGTGACGGTTTATGACGGCGGAGTGACCTACTTGCCCGGCATCTGCTTTGTGGTTCCGGTAAGTAGCATCAATTTGACCGGAACCATGCGCGCTGTGAATCTTACGAATCTGGGGTCGGGCTGGGTGGTGAGCACGCCGCCGAACGGCGGCGCCTATACGCGCAGGGTCGGGTCAACGGCCGAAGCTGCAGAGTGTTCTCTTGGGCGCACGGGCAAGCTCACGTTCTTCACCGGATGTGTACCGGTTGCGGGCGAACACATTGCGGTAAGCTATCGCACGATTGGCCGCGCGATAGGACGCGCGGCCAACGCAGCCAACCAACAGGCTTTGGCGCAAGCGGGATCGCCGGCAGTGGCTGCGTGGATGGGCTCGGTCACGCGTCCGCCAGCGCGCTGCTCCGCGGATTGCCGCAGTGCTGCCCAGGTGATGGAGCAGGCGGCGGCCAGCGTAAGCGCGCTTTGGAGCGGGACATATAAAGGAAGCCGGACGAGCTTTGCATCGGATGTTTGGCCGGGCGATGCACTGCTTCTCAATGCGCCTTCGACGAACCTGAACGCACAAGTTGTGGTGCGCACAGTCAAGGTAACTTACAGCGCCAGCTATCCCGACTTAGTGGAGTACGAGATTGCGTTTGCCAATGACTGGGCCGATGACCTCGCGATTAAGACAAGCGCCACGGTTCCGGCGAACGCATGGCTACCCGCAGTGATTGCTCCGACGGTACTGGCGAATCTTGAGTGGTTGACGGTAACGGCGCTGAACGGTAGCACGGTTACGGTGAACACCGGCGTGACTCCGCCGAGCGGAGGCGGATTCGAGATTCGGACGCGGGATTTTGCTTTCATGCCCGGCGAGGATCCAACGTTGGTGTTGCGCGGCTCGCAGCAGAATCTTACCTTTTCGCGCGTTGCAGCGAGCGACAGGTTCTATATACGGATGTACGACGGATCGACGCCGCCGAATTACTCGGAGTTTTCAACGGCATTATTTATCAATCTGCCGTTGAGCAGTGGACAGTGAGCAGTGGACAGAGATAAGAGATGCGCATGATGAATGAATTCGAGGCTCAAGTGCTGAGCGATCTTAGCGTGCTGAAATCGCAGATGGGCGGCCTTTTGGGCGATGGCAGCGGCGGCAGACTGGTGGAACTGGAGCGACGGATGGATCGTCACGAGCAGAATTGGCAGCGGGCGAAGGGATTTGTTGCGGCTATGAGCGTGGTGTTCGCGGTGATTGAAGTGGCTGTGGAAGCCTGGCACCGGCACTAACACCTGCGCGGTGGGCGGACCGAGCCTTCGGCGCAATTCGCGGCGTTGAGCGCAGCTATCATCGGGGGCGAAGCTGAATGTTTTGATCACCACCCAGTGCCCCTTCATATAATGAATGCATGAGCGGGCAGAAGACAGAGCAGGCGCTGGTGGGCGTTGTGATGGGCAGCAAGAGCGACTACGAGGTGCTCTCGGCGGCCGTTGAGATTTTGCGCGCACTGAAGATTCCCCATGAAGAGCGCATCGTGAGCGCGCATCGCACGCCGGACTGGCTTTTCAAGTACGCTGAGACAGCTCGCGAGCGCGGGCTGCGCGTAATTATCGCCGGTGCAGGCGGCGCGGCGCATTTGCCGGGGATGCTGGCTGCGAAAACTCTGGTACCGGTGCTTGGAGTTCCGGTTCCCGCCACGCAGCTGAACGGCCTGGATTCACTGCTCTCCATCGTGCAGATGCCGAAGGGCGTACCAGTGGGGACGCTGGCGATCGGCAAAGCGGGCGCGGCTAATGCTGCTTTGCTTGCCGCGGAGATTCTGGCCGGGACGGATTCTGCTCTTTACGAACGGCTTGCTGCATGGCGTGCAGCGCGTACCCAGGAAGTGCTCGACCAGAAGCTGTGCGAGGAGCAACCTGGGTGAGCTCCGCCCCTACTCCAAAATCAGAGAAGATTCTGCCCGGCGGGCTGCTCGCGATTCTCGGCGGCGGGCAATTGGGGCGCATGACCGCGATAGCCGCACGCACCATGGGCTATCGCGTGCGCGTGATGGACCCCGAAGCAAAGTGCCCGGCGAGCTTTGTTGCCGATGAGACGATTGTGGGCCGCTGGAGCGACGTGGATGCGGCGCGGCGGCTGGCAGCAGGCGCAGACGCGGTGACGCTGGAGATCGAGCAGATCGGCGTGGACGCGTTGCGCGAGGTGGCGAAGATTGCACCGCTGCGGCCTGGCGCGGAGCCGGTGAGGATTATTCAGGACAAGACGCTGCAAAAGGTGTGGCTCGCGGAAAATGGTTTTCCTGTGGGGCCGTTTCGCGTGGTCCGCAGCGAAGCGGAGCTGCATGAGGCAGTCGCTGCGCTCGGCGGACGCGTGTATTTGAAGATTGGCTACGGGGGCTACGATGGCCGGGGGCAGGCGAGAATTGGCCCCTCGTACAGTTCTGGTCTTGGCGAAGTGTGGCGGGAATTAGGCGAGCGGCCCTGCGTCGCCGAGCAAGCTCTCGAACTTGAGTGCGAGATCAGCGTGATGGCTGCGCGCAGCCCTTCGGGCGAGGTTCGCGTTTATCCGGCGGCGCGCAATCACCATGAGAACCAGATTCTGGCGTGGAGCGTGCTGCCGGCTGGTGTGCCAGCTGAACTTGAATCACGCGCTGAGAAGCTGGCGGCAGAGCTGGTGGAGAAGCTCGGGATCGAGGGGCTGCTGTGCGCAGAAATCTTCATCACGCGCAAAGGTGAGCTCTTCATCAATGAACTTGCGCCACGACCGCACAACAGCTATCACCAGAGCGAACGCGGATGTGCGACCAGCCAGTTCGAGCAGCTGGTGAGGGCGGTTTGCAATCTGCCGCTAGGATCGACGGAGTTGATTTCGCCGGCGGCAATCGTGAACCTGCTGGGCGAAGTGTGGCTGAAGGGCGAGCCGAATTTTGCGGCAGCATTGGCAATTCCCGGCGTGCGGTTGCATTTGTATGAGAAGAAAGAGCCGCGCGCGGGGCGGAAGATGGGGCATTTGTCGGCGACGGGCGCGACGGCGCAAGAGGCGCTGGAGCGGGTGCTTGAGGCGAAGAGAAGGCTGTAAGCTGATCGGGCATGACGCTGATCGTGAAATACGACAGCCCGAAAAACAACCGCAGATCCTTCGACTCCGTTGGGAGCGAACTCCCAACTTCGCTCAGGATGACATTTCTAAGTTGATGAAGTTCAGGTGGCTCTGACTGACATCGATTTGGCCGTGAGCCGGTAGAGGACGTGGCGGCGGAGCGGATGGCCTTCCGGCAAGCGCGGATGATCAAAGTCGTCACGCGGTTCGTGTGTCATTCCTATCTTTTCCATCACACGGCGAGAACGCAGGTTTGCTGGAACGGTGAAGGAGACGAGGCTCGAGAGAGCGAGTTCGCCGAACGCGCAGTGGATCACGGCGCGCGCGCCCTCGGTGGCCAATCCCCGGCCCCAATAATCGAATGCGAGCCTCCAGCCAACTTCGACCGCAGGCATGAACGGCGCTTCGAAGCTTGGAATGGACAGCCCGATGAAACCGATGAATGAATGATTCTCAAGCAACTCAACGGCGAACGGTCCATAGCCGTGGCGGTCGAAGTGGGCCTGCGCGCGGTCGACGAGCGCGTCGGACTCGGCGGGCGAGAGGAGCGAGGGCATGAATTCCATCACGCGCGGATCGGCGTTCATGGCTTGAAATGGGAGGCGGTCGGAGTCGCGCCAACGGCGAAGGAGGAGGCGGCCGGTTTGCAGAGAATCTCGCATCAGAGTGCAATCTGATTCAATTATGAAAGTGCAACCTCAGGGGCTAAAGCCCCAACTCATTTTGCGTCGTTGCGGCACGACTAAAGTCATGCCCTGGTACAAAGCTTCTTGGCGAGCGAATTTCTGCTGCAAGCCGTAAGATCGTTCCCTAATACAAGCAGAAAAACGACCGCAGATCCTTCGACTTCGATCGTTCGCCGCGGCGAACGATCTCCGCTCAGGATGACAAATCTACGAGTATGCAGGTTGGGACGCTCAGGATGACAACCTTAAGATTAAATGCGGGTCCATCGACTCGGTCGCTACTGCGGGCTTCGCTTAGGATGACACGGCGCGGAGTTAATGATGTGCCGGCGGAGTGAGTGCGGGTCAGGAGACCCGCACGACAGCCGGTCTGGAGACCGGCGCTACCTACGGCGTTGAGGATTTTCCGCGCAGACCGATAAGTAGCAATCAGACTGACGCGGCCTGTTCAGCCTTTTCCCAGCGCTTGGGGCGCTTGTTCTGCTGTAAAACTTTCTTGCGCAGGCGCAGCGACTTGGGCGTGACCTCAACAAACTCGTCATCGGCGATGAACTCGATGGCCTGCTCGAGGTTGAGCGTCTTATAGGGCACAAGGCGGATGGCGTCATCGGCAGTGGACGCGCGCATGTTGGTCATCTTCTTTTCGCGCACTACGTTCACATCGAGGTCGTTGTCGCGCGAGTGCTCGCCGACAATCATGCCTTCGTAGACTTCAACGCCCGCTCCGACGAAAAGAATTCCGCGCTCCTGCAGGCCATTGAGTGCATAAGTCGTGGTCGGCCCCTGGCGGTCGGCGATAAGGGCGCCGGTGGGCCGCTGCGGAATCTCGCCCTGGTAGGGAATGTAGCCGTCGAAGAGCGTGTTCATGACGATGGTTCCGCGCGTTTCCGTAAGCATTTCAGAACGCAGGCCGATGAGGCCGCGACTGGGAACGCGAAACTCGAGGCGTACGCGGCCCGAGCCGTGATTGTGCATCTTGGTCATCTCGCCCTTGCGTGGGCCGAGTTTTTCGATGACCGTGCCGGTGAATTGCTCGGGCACGTCGATGGTGAGGTGCTCGACAGGCTCCATGCGCACGCCGTCGACGACCTTGGTTACGATTTCCGGACGGCCGGCCATGAGTTCGTAGCCTTCGCGGCGCATCATCTCGATCAGGATGGCAAGCTGCAGTTCGCCGCGGCCAAGAACCTTGAAACTATCGGGCGATCCGGTTTCTTCTACGCGAATCGACACGTTGGTGAGCAGTTCCTTTTCCAGGCGTTCGCGAAGGTTACGGCTGGTAACGTATTGGCCTTCGCGCCCGGCGA
The DNA here is from genome assembly GCA_964407295.1 of uncultured Occallatibacter sp. Taxonomy (GTDB): domain Bacteria; phylum Acidobacteriota; class Terriglobia; order Terriglobales; family Acidobacteriaceae; genus Telmatobacter. Next base: position 23,375 of record CAYOVE010000016.1, on the reverse strand, counting down.
AGGGAGAAGTGTTCACGCTGAACTGAATTGCAATGGTCGGCTCGTCGATGACGATGAGCGGCAGAGGCGAAGGATTCTCGACGCTCGTGATTGTCTCGCCGATGGTAATGCCTTCAACGCCGGCCACGGCCACAATGTCGCCCGTCGCGGTTTCCTGGGTCTCAATGCGCTTGAGGCCGGAAAACGTGAACAGCTTGGTGATGCGCGTTTTGTAGAGAGAACCGTCACGGCGGGAGATATTGACCTCGTCGCCGGCGTGGAGTGTGCCCTGAAAGACGCGGCAGATGGCGATGCGGCCAAGGTAGTCAGAGTAGTCGAGATTCGCGACCAGAATTTGCAGAGCGCCGACGGGATCGCCAGTGGCTTCGGGGATCGTATCCACGATCGCGCGGAACAACGGCTGCAAATCCACGCCAGGCTTTGTTGGATCGGTCGTCGCGGTGCCGTCTTTGGCGATGGCGTACAGGACGGGGAAATCCAATTGTGATTCGTCCGCGTCGAGGTCGATAAACAAGTCGTAAATCTCGTTCAGCACTTCCTGCGGGCGCGCATCGGGCCGGTCGATCTTGTTGATGACGACGATGGGCGGCAGCTTGGCCTCGAGCGCCTTTGATAGCACGTAGCGCGTTTGCGGCAGCGGGCCCTCGGCAGCATCGACCAGCAGCATCACGCCGTCCACCATTTTGAGCGCGCGCTCGACCTCGCCACCAAAATCGGCGTGGCCGGGGGTGTCGACGATGTTGATTTTTCCGAGGCCGAAATTGATGGCTGTGTTCTTGGCGAGAATCGTGATGCCGCGCTCGCGCTCCAGCTCGTTGGAATCCATTACCCGTTCGGCGACCTGTTCATTGGCGCGAAAGGTTCCGGCCTGGCGCAGCATGCCGTCCACCAGCGTCGTCTTACCGTGGTCAACATGGGCGATGATGGCGATATTGCGTATCGTCTGGCTCACAGGTGCAGTTTTTCCTTTTCTCGGATTCGGCCGCGCGGGCCCTCGGAACGGTGAGGGGAGTAATGGTGAGTTGGTGCGCCGCACAGCGCGGCAGATTTCATTTTATCAGCCGCGGGCACTGCGCCGATTCATGCAGCCGGCAGAAGGCACGTGAATTTGAGCCCGGAGGCCGATTTCCCATCATTCAACGGGCATTCACAAAAGCAGCCGTATCAGCCAGCTAGGATGAGAAAATCCGATCCCGCCAAGCGGAACGATTCGCCGCGATGCGATCACCGGCAGCAGCGCCGCAAACCATGAGCCTACTTCAGATATGCGTGCACAAGGTCGATCAGATCCTCGGCCAATTCCGGTGCAATCTGCTCTTTGGCGCCGGCGACCAGGTGAAAGCGGATATGGGTTTCGAGCACCTCTCCCATGAGGCCGTTGATCCCGCCACGGACGGCCGCGAGCAGCATCAGTTGGCCGCCGCAGTCGTCATCCGCTTTGACGAGCCGTTCAACCGCATCCAACTGTCCGCGCAGCCTTCGAATGCGTTGCAGCAGTTTTATTTGTTCCCGCTCATGAAGAGCCATGGAGATTCTCCTTTGCCTGTTTATACCCACCCACGGTATAGTATATACCCAGTGGGGGTATGGTAACACTTTTTGCTCATTTTATGACTCTCCGGATCTCCAACCCGCGAAGGCGCTTGTTCTCTGGGTGGGCTTGCGCCTTTTTATTGGCTGCTGCTTTTGCGGGCGCCCAGGTTCCGAGCGAGACGCCTTCCGCCCCCGAGCCGACGACGGCGCCGGCGACGCCTGAAGCAGAAGTCCTGACCATGTTTCCGCACCCTGACGGGACTCGCTACTGGGTTTCCGGCCAAGCGAATAGCATCTTCCAGATGCATGGGCATTTTCGTTCTCCCTATGAGGGCCCCAACAGCCTGATCGACGATTTCGAGACCAAGGCATCAGAAGTGGGAACGCTCTACCTTGGCTATCAACTGTGGCCGAACAGCCGCTTCAATACGGATTTGATCGTCGACTTTGAGAATGCGGGCGGACGTGGGATCTCCCAGTCGCTGGGTCTGGCAGGCGAGACGAATGTTGATGTGGTGCGCAACCCGACACTGAGCACGTCACCCTATCTCGCGCGAGGCGAAATTCACCAGATCATAGGACTGACGGGCGAGATGGTTGATCAGGAAAGGGGCTCCTTGGCGCTGGCGACGAAAGTGCCTGCGCGCAGGTTTGAGATTCGCATCGGCAAGATGACCCTGCCTGACACCTTCGACGTGAACTCCGTCGGCTCCGACAGCCACTTGCAATTTACGAACTGGACCATCGTGAACAATGGCGCGTGGGACTATGCAGCGGACACGCGCGGCTACACAGTGGCTGGAATTCTGGAGTACGACGACAAGGTCTGGTCGGCGCGCTATGCCATTGGGGCGATGCCAACCATCGCAAACGGGATTGATCTCGACTGGGCATTCAGCCGTGCAAACGGGCAGAACTGGGAGTTTGAACTGCGCAAGGGAATCTTTGCGCGGTGGCTGAATCCGAAACGGGAGGGCGCGGTGCGCGCTCTCAGCTTTGTGAATCACGCACACATGGGCGACTACCGGGAGTCGGTGAATCAATATCTGAACGGCCAAGTGACCACGCCAGACATCACAAAATCCGAGCGATTTGGTGCGGTGAAATACGGATTCGGCCTGAATACCGAGCAGGAAGTGACGGACAGCCTTCGGCTGTTTGCACGCTTCGGCTGGAATGAGGACCAGCACGAATCGTTTGCTTACACCGAGGTCGGGCAGACCGTTCTGTTCGGCGGCGACTACAACGGCCAAAGCTGGCGGCGATCGAACGACAAAGTAGGCGTGGCGTATGTTTCAAACGCCATCAAGCGCGACCACCAGAATTATCTTCACTACGGCGGATTGGGCTTCCTGCTGGGCGACGGCAACCTGCGCTACGGACGCGAGGACATTGTGGAATGGTATTACAACGCCCACATCTGGCATGGCCTTTATGGAATGATCGGCGGCACCGAGATCGCGCATCCGGGCTACAACACCGACCGTGGCCCGGTTTATGTTACGACTGTCCGGGCGCACATCGACTTCTGAGAGAACAGAGAACAGAGAACAGAGAACAGAGAACAGAGAACAGAGAACAGAGAACAGAGAACAGAGAACAGAGAACTAAGAGCGAACAACCTCATTCAATCGAAGGGCGGGCAAGATAGTCTCGCTCAGAACCTTGAGCCTGCCTTCCAGCATTCTTGCGGATTCGGGTGTCGCCGGCGCGTTCACGGGAATTAGGTCGTCCGACGAGCGGCCCTCCTTTGCCAGTCTTACCCACTCGGATATCTCGCCGATGTATCGCTCGAGCGCTTGCGAGGGAGTCTTGCACTCGTCTATCACGAGATAGGCGGAGGGCAGATCGCCCACTACCACCCACAGCCACTCATCGACATCGGGACGCGACGGGTCAATGCGGAAGAGGAAGACAGCAACGAGCTTTCCATAGCCGTCTCCGAAATAGGCTTCCTGAACCGACCGGCACCAGGAGAATCTTGAGATGTAGTGATGAGCCTTTGCAGCCATCTCTCGCAGAAGCCGAGTATCTTCCGCATCTTCGCCGAGAATCTGTTCAATCGGTATGACGCCGCTAATCGGTGACACAGTGCTTCTCTGTGACATAGTTCGCCTCCAAGGAGTTCGAGAAGATCCCCAATGGCGAGGAAGGGAACCGCTGGGTGACAAGAGCTTGAAGCGAGAAACTCACTTGCCCGGTATGTGCTGCTCCTGCGACGGATCGGGCAGATTGACGATGACCTCGCCGGGCTTGGCGTAGTGGAGCTTTTCGCGCGCCTCGCGCTCAATGGCGTCGGGGTCCGAACTCAGATGATCGATGCGCTGGCGCATCTGCGCGTTTTCCTGCTGCAGGTCCTTGATTTGCTGTTGCAGTGCGCGGTCTTCGACGCGCTTCTGCTGCCATATCGACAAACCGTGATTGCCATAAACAACGTGCCAAGTGACCAGTAGCGCCAGCACGATTGCGATGATGGTGCCTGCCGGCCGCCACAAGCGTTCTGTCGAGTCAGCCGCGCGCGTACGCAGGGAAACGCGCGTGGCCGCGGGTGCTTTCGTCTTGGCTTGCACAATCTCTTCCGGCATCGAATCCCAATCCGCCTTAAAGGCGGGTTCTAATTCAGCACAAACTTTTCGGCCGCCAACCCCAGGGCCTTGGAGTCCTGCTGGTTGCGCACTTCAGTGTAGGCGCGAACGACCGGTTCCGTCCCGGAAAGGCGGTAGCAAACCCACGAGCCATCGTCCAGAATGAGCTTGAGCCCGTCGGTTCTGACGACCTGGACGACCTTGCGCCCGCCCAACTCCTTCGGATCAGTCCCTAACTTCTCAGTGAACGCGGCTTTCTGCTCCGCGGTCAAGTGGAAGTTCTCTCGAACCGGGTAATAGGAACCAACCTTGGCAAAAAGAGCCTTCAATTGCACGCCGAGGCTGGTGCCGCGGGTCGCGACCATCTCCGCAACGAGCAGGCCGGCAATGATGCCGTCTTTCTCGGGAACATGGCCGCGGATGGTCAGGCCGGCGGATTCTTCGCCACCGATGGCGATCTTGTCCTGATCGATGAGCGCGCCGATGTATTTGAAGCCGACCGGCGTTTCGTAGAGTGGAACTTTGTAGTATTCTGCGAGCGCATTGATCAGGTTGGTGGTGGCGACGCTCTTGGCTACGCCATTCTTCCAGCCGCGCGTCTCGACAAGATAGTCAAAGAGCAGCGCAATGACGTAGTTGGGCTGGATGAACGTGCCGTCGCCATCGACGATGCCGAAACGGTCCGCGTCGCCATCGGTGGCGATGGCCAGCGCTGCGCCGATCTCTTGCATCTTTTTCTTCGCGGCGCCGAGCAGCTCGTCGGAGGGCTCAGGAGCGTGGCCGCCAAAGAGCACGTCACGGTAATCGTGGACGGTTTCGACGGTGACGCCGGCCTGGCGGAGTAGATGGCATGGATAACCGCGGCCAGCGCCCCAGAAGGGATCGTAGACAACTTTGATGCCCGACTTGGCGATCGCTTTCAAATCCACGAGCTCAGCGAGCCGGTTTAGGAACGCCGGCTTGACGTCCACGGTCTCGAAGTTTTCGGCGCCGGGGCTGGGAACGCCGACACCCCCGCCGCTCGCGGCCTTATCGATTGCCGCTTCAATTTGCCTGGTGGCTTCGGGTAGGGCCGGCGCGCCATCGGGAGTGGAGAATTTTATGCCGTTGTACTCGGGTGGATTGTGCGAGGCCGTGAAGTTGATGGAGCCCGAGGTCTTGAGCGTGCGCACGGCGTAGGCAATGGCCGGAGTGGGGGCGGCCTCAGGAATCACAATGGGCGTGACGCCTGCGCCGGCCAGCACTCGCGCCGCTTCAGTCACAAAGCTCTCGCCGAGGAACCGAGGATCGTGGCCGACCAGCACGCGATGCGGGGCAGGGAGGGTTTTGACATACGCGGCGATTCCCGTTACCGCCAGCCGGATATTGGCGACCGTAAATTCGTCGGCCACAATGGCCCGCCATCCCGAAGTGCCAAATTTGATCGCAGTGCTCATGTTTTTCTCCACACGCGGCCGCAACCGGCCGCAAAGTTCATACTGCAACACCAGGCTCGGATCGGCAAGCAGAGCGACAACTTTTAACCCGGGGTTGACTCAAGGACCGGGGAGTGTGGCCAGGGACTACCCACGATGAGGGTCTTGCCGATTGAAGGCAGATGGCTGAATCACTGGATACGTCCGGATAAATTGTCGAGCGGAAACCCCTGCGCGGCGTCTGGTGCATAGAAGATGTCCTGAACGGAATCAGAAACCACACGCGTTGTTCGCAGGAACAACTTGAGGAGGAGACTATGCTGTTGAAGAGAATCGCAGCCCGTCGGCACGGATTGACCGTTGCCGCCGTTATGGCCGCTATCGCGCTGGCTTTCGGAGCCATTCCGCGAGGCGCAAGCGCGCAATCCAAACCGGAAGACGCACAACCCAGCGATGCCAAGCCTGCTGCGTCTACCGTTCCCGAAACTGTTCGGACGTTTTTCCTGACCAATGCTTCTGAACAAAACGACTTTAACGATGTTCAAACTGCTCTGCGCAATGTACTGCCCAAGGCGAAAATCTATGGCATTCAAGTACAGGGTGCGATTACGGTACGGGGCACCGCCGAAGACCTGGAGACGGCGCAAAAGCTGATCGCCGATCTTGACCGGCCGCGTACGATTTATCGCCTGACCTATACGATCACCGACATCGACGGAGGAAAGCGCCTGGGGTCGCAGCAATTCACTCTGCTGGTTACCTCGGGAGAGAAGTCGACGTTCAAGCAGGGCAGCCGCGTGCCGATTGTGACCGGGACATTCGAAGGCCAACCGGCAGGCACACAAGTGCAATACCAGGACATCGGGCTGAATATCAATGCGCAAGTAAACGGGTCGCCGGAGGCGCTCAATCTGCACACAAAGATCGAGCAATCGAGCCTTGCGGAAGAGAAGCCCGTTGCCTCTGCGCAGGATCCGGTCGTTCGGCAGACCACATTTGATGAATCGTCCGTGTTGTCGCAGGGCAAGCCGATGATCCTTGGGTCGCTCGATCTTCCGGGGACGACGCGGAGCCAGGAGATCGCGGTGGTGGCGGAACTGGTCCACTAGAGTTTGCGATGAAAGTGTATGGCCGCTGCCGAAGCGGAACCTGGCATTGCCGCGTTCCGCTTCGGCGAGGCTTCTCCAAGATTGGAAATACGACTGCCCTTTTCGATTGGCTAATGCCGCGCCGTGTACGCCGTCCGGCGTAAAGTGGTGGCAGGATCGTGTTCAATCAGGAGGGCCAATGATCGAAGCTACGTCGACCGCCCGCATTGTGATGACAACGGTGGTCAGCCCTGATGAAGCCGCGCGTCTGGGCCGGGCGCTCGTAGAGGAACGTCTGGCCGCGTGCGCCACACTCCTTCCCCCGGTTCACTCGATCTACCGGTGGCAAGGGAAGATTGAATCGTCAGCCGAAACACTGCTTTTGCTGAAGACGGCCATTGAGCAATTGCCGGCTCTCGAGGCACGGCTCCACGAGCTCCACAGTTATCAGACCCCAGAATTTCTCGTGCTTGAGATCGAGGCTGGCAGTCACTCCTACCTTCAATGGCTGCGCGCGAACCTGGGCTCGCGGCCGAGTACCAAAGTGTAAACGAACGTCATAGGCGAAAACAGCCCCTCTGGTATCCTTGTTGGGGTTTGTCCTCATGCGCTGGCTGTTGATCGTCTTTCTCGTTTCGCTCGTGGCGCTGCTGATTGCGGCGGCGGGCGCTGCCCGCCATGTCTGGCGGCATCGAGCGAAGCCGGGGAACAGACCGGCGACAGCCGTTGAGCCGGCGGAAGAGCCGGACTTCGGACTGAAACCCTGATCATTTTGCAAATGGGATGAATTGACTGGCGGTTTCGCCGGGAATCGTCATCCGATGTGTGTCATACACTGAAGATTGCCGCAAGCTTGAAGAATGATTAATGAACTGTTGCCGAAAGGACCTCCCCAGACGTGAGCACCAAGGCCCCAGACTCCGCAAACGCGAAGACCCCAGTCGATATATCCATCGCTCATAGCCCCGATTCCGACGATGCCTTTATGTTTTATGGCCTGGCGACGCAGAAAATTCGTGTGCCCGGCTATCGCTTTAACCACACGCTCAGCGACATTGAAACGCTCAACCGCCGCGCGCGCGAGGAGGCTTTTTACGATATAACCGCGGTTAGTTTTCACGCGTATCCGTATTTGCAGGAGAATTATGCGCTGATGGGCTGCGGCGGCAGCGTGGGCGAGGGCTACGGCCCCATGGTCGTTTCCAATCGCATGCTGGACGTCAACGATCTGGGTCGCATTGAGGTTGCCGTCCCCGGCGTGCTGACCACGGCCTATCTTGCGCTCAAGATCCTGAATCCGGAGATCAAGACGGTTACGGTTCCGTTCGACCGCATTATTCCCGATATTCTGGCGGGAAAATATGAAGCTGGGTTGATTATTCACGAAGGCCAGCTGACCTACTCCACAAGCGGTCTTTTCCGAGTGATTGACCTGGGAGCCTGGTGGCGCGAAACCACCGGCCTGGTGCTGCCGCTGGGCGGCAACGCGATTCGACGCTCGCTGGGCGCCAAAGCGCATAAGGTCCTCTCCAAGGCACTGCGCGACTCGATCCGGTATGCCCTTGACCATCGTGAGCCAGCCCTCGAGTATGCCATGCAGTTTGCGCGAGATTTGGACACCACGATGGCCAGCCAGTTTGTGAGCATGTATGTGAACGAGCGTACCCTTGATTACGGCGCCGACGGCCGCGAAGCGATCCGCAAGCTGCTCGCGATTGGACACGAGCGCGGGATCATCCCGATGGCTCCGCAAGTGGACTTTGTGGATTAGCGCGAGTTCCCGCTTGCGGCGCCGCTGTTGGCTCGAACGGATTCCATTTTTTGCCCAGTACGGACACGTTACCCGGGGCGCGAGGAGTCCGCTCAAAGGTCATTGTTGCGCCCCAATGATTTGTGGCTCATTTCTAAATCTTTTCTAATCTCTGCCGATGCTTCTCAACAGGAGCATTGTCCGGATGACCTCGCACGAATCTACCGTTCTTTTGCTTGCATCGGCCGATCCGGCTCTTCTTGGCGCACTTGAACCCTTGCTTCAGACGGCCGGCGCGCGCGTGGAAGTGGTTCTCTCAGCGGAGGCGGCGCTCGCGTTTCTCGTCCGCGGGAATCCGCCCGCACTGCTGGTGCTGGATGCGAGCCTGCCTGATATGCCAATGAGCCAGTTACTGGCCGCGGCGAGGGCGATTGGCGATGGGCCGCGGGTACCCATTGTGCTGATCGCAGACAGTGTGACTGAGGAATGGATTGACCGCCTCGCCGACGGCGTGATCGATGACCTGATCTTGCGCTCGGCTGAATACGCCTACTGGCAGCTTCGAATCGATCTGATGCTGCGTAACCAGCGGCTGGCGCTTGAGCTCGAGACTCTGCGCGAGGCGGCGATTCGCAACGCTCAGTTCGACCGGCTCACCGGGGTCTACAACCGGGAAACGATGCTCTCCACGCTGTTCCGCGAGACCGACCGCGCGCAGCGCATGAACAGCACCTTATGCCTGTTGCTCTTCGATATTGATGACTTTGGCCATTGGAATTCGCGGTTGGGCGTGGACGCGTGCGACGAACTGCTGTGCCAGGTTGCAAGCCGTACCGGCGCGCTCCTACGCAGCTACGATTTGCTGGGACGGCCAGGGATGGATGAGTTTTTGATTGCGCTGCCGGCGTGCAGCCTGGCCAGCGCGATGATTCTGGCCGAGCGCCTTCGCGTCGAAGTTTTCTCGGTGCCCTTCCGCGTGGCAGGCGATGCTATTCGCCTTTCCGCGTGCTTTGGAATTTCGAACAGCAGCGGCCGATCGCCGGTGGTGGTTCTGCGCGAAGCTGAGAAGGCTCTGGAGTATGCGAAGGCCGCCGGGCCGGAGTCCATCCAGTGTTTCGGTTGCCCACAGGAACCCGCACCATCGCCAGTAAAGTTTCTCTCAGCGAATTCAGGCGATGAATTGCTGGCGTGGTAGCGAGTGTCTTTCTCTGAGTGGGGAAATCCGGGGGCTTTATCTACGCGATCGTTGCGCCTTCCAATTCCAGGAACTCCTGGAAGACGTCATTGGAGAGCAGGCGGCCGCGGGATGTGAGCCAAACGCGCGCGCCGTCAGAGAACAACAGACCATTGGCGACAAGGTGGTCGACTGTTTGCATTGCCGGCTCGAGCATCTCAGGGCCGAATTCCAATTTGAGCGCGGCGAGGTCCACTCCTTCGTTCATGCGGAGCCCGAGAAACCACGCTTCCTCGAATTGCAGCGCGGGCGAAAGGCGGGTCATCTGTGGGGTGGCAGGGCCCGCGAGATACTCCTTCAGATCGTCTGTCGTCGTGAAACGAAGTACGTCGGGGTGCCTTGTTTGGCCATCGGAGCCGTCTCTGGAGGCCGTTGCAGGCAAGGCCATGGACGACGCATCCAGGCCGACTCCAAGATAGGGCCGCCGCCGCCAGTAGCGCATATTGTGCTTCGATTCGAATCCGGGCTGAGCGAAGTTCGAGATTTCGTACTGGCGGAGCCCTACGCTTTCAAGCCGCTCAATGGCCCGCTCATACATGCGAGCGATTGAGTCGTCATTCGGAACCAAATCGGCTCGATAGCGAACGCCGCCTTTGAGCATCTCGCGTCCCAGTCGCGAATCCTCATCGACTTCGAGCATGTATACGCTGGCATGAGACACTCCCGAGGCGGCGAGCGCGTCCAGAGACTCTTCCCACGAAACGAACGTCTGTCCGGCAAGACCTGCAATCAGATCCACATTCAGGTTGGCGATTCCCGCCGCTCGCAACCGCCGCAGATCGGCCTCGACGATTGCGCGGCTGTGCAGACGGCCGCTGGCGTGCGCTTCGGAGTCAACAAAAGACTGGACGCCAAGGCTCACGCGGTTCACGCCGGCGGTCGCCATCGCTTCCAAAGTCGTGTCGGCGATTTGGCCGGGCGCGCACTCCATGGTGATCTCAGCGTTGGCGTTGAGATCGAATTGCGATCGGATTGAGGCAAAGAGTCTCAGGAGGAGATGGGGAGGCAACAGGCTGGGCGTTCCACCTCCGAGATAGACCGTGTCCACGCGCTGCGGGCACTCCGAGCCCATACTCCTGGACCAGATTGAGGCTTGAGAAAGGTCCTCGATCAGCCGGTCGACATAGCGCTCATGATCCGCGGCCGGGTAGACGCCCGAGGCGAAATTGCAATAAGTGCACTTCGACCGGCAAAAGGGGATGGAGACATAAATTCCGAGCGCGCTGTCGCCGCTACCGGTCATGAAAAGATTGTTTCACGAGGCCTCAGTCCTGTTGTTCGGGAAATCGCTCCCACGGCTCATGCAATCATGATTAGAAGGAGATCCGGATTTGAAAGCGTGGCCTATTGTTGCCATCCTCGTTATCCAGGCCATCCTTTTACTTGGCCATTGGTTCGTTTATTCCACTTTCATTGCGTTCTGCCCTGGCCTCGCTCCCGCTATCGCCGCCGATCTGCGCGTTGCACTGCTGATCCTGGCCTTCAGTTTCGTTTTCGCCTCGCTGCTGTCCTTCCGCTATTCCAATCCCGTCGTTCGCGCCATCTATTGGACTGCGGCTGTTTGGCTGGGTTTTGTCAACTTTTTTTTCTGGGGATCGGTCGTGCTTCGGGTGGCGTGGCTGGCGATTGTGTTCTCGCACGTAGGCGCAAATCCCGGGGATTTCCGCGCGCCGCTGGCAGGCGTTATCTACGGACTCGCAGCAGTCACCGCAGCTTACGGTCTCCTCAACGCGCGGATCATTCGCATTCGACGCGTTGCCGTGAAAATCCCCAACCTGCCTGCGTCCTGGCGCGGCCGCAGAGCGGTTCTAATGAGCGACTTGCACCTGGGGGCGATTAATGGCGTCCGTTTTTGCCGGCGTGTTGTCGCGGCGGCTTCGCAACTCCAGCCGGATGTCGTCTTCATCCCCGGCGACCTTTTTGACGGTACAAAAGGCGATCTCGATCAATTGCTCGCGCCCTTCCACGCGCTCAAGCCGCCGCTCGGCGTTTTCTTCTCCACGGGTAATCATGAGGAATTTACCTCGGCTGCGCACTATATCGAGGCCATTGCAAAGGCCGGGATTCGCGTCCTCGCAAACGAGCAGGTTGTGTTGGATGGCCTCCGGATCGCAGGCGTGCTGTATCACGATTCGTCCTCGCCGCTTCACATGAAGGCTGCGCTCAGCAGCATGGGCCCGGCTGGTACCGAAGCTGTTGGCGCATTTCCGGGCATTCTGCTGAACCATGCGCCCGCGCGGCTGCCCATCGTGGAGCAGGCAGGTTTCAATCTGCAACTCTCCGGCCACACGCATGGCGGTCAGTTTCTGCCTTTTACCTGGATCACGCGCCGCGTTTACGGCCGCTTCACAAGCGGACTGCACAGCTTTGGATCGCTCGAGGTCTATACCTCAACGGGCGCCGGAACCTGGGGTCCTCCAATGCGCGTCGGGACGCGGCCGGAGATCATTCTGCTGGAATTTTCTTAGGGGCTCATCGCTTATTGGCAAGCAATTCTGGAAACATGGAGAATTCTGTTTTGAGCACCGAATCGACCGCGTCAAGATCGACCGAACCGGGATCGAACGAGCCAGGATCAACCGCACTGGGTCAGCCCGCGATTCCTACGCACCTTACCGGGTTCAATCTGCTCATGAGTCCGCGGCTGAACAAGGGAACCGCGTTCACTGAGGAGGAACGCGACAGGTTTGCTCTTCACGGCCTGCTGCCGCCTCACATCGGAACCCTGGAAAGCCAGCGCGAGCGGCGCAAACGCGTGCTCGACAGCCTCCCCAATGCGTTTGACAAATACAGCTTCATGCGCGACCTGCAGGACAACAATGAGACGCTGTTTTACTCGCTCATTGCCAACAATACTGAGGCACTGCTGCCGATCGTCTACACGCCGGCCGTCGGCGAGGGCTGCCAGCGTTTTTCTGAGATCTGGCGCAAGCCGCGCGGTCTGTTCCTCAGCTATCCCAACAAGGATCGAATGGAACAGATTTTTTCGAGCTCCCATTTCGATCCCATACGCTGCATCGTGGTCAGCGATGGGGAGCGCATTCTCGGCCTCGGCGATCAGGGCGCTGGCGGCATGGGCATTCCCATTGGCAAGATGGCGCTCTATACGGCGTTGGGCGGAATTCCGCCGGAGCATTGCCTGCCGGTGCTGCTCGATGTGGGCACCGACAATGAAGAGCGGCTCACCGACCCCATTTACGTCGGCTGGGAGCACAAGCGCGTTCGCGGGCAGGAGTATGACGATTTTATCGAAGCCTTTGTAACGGCCGTCCAGCGACGCTGGCCGCACGTTCTGTTGCAGTGGGAAGATTTTGCGGGCGCGAATGCGGCGCGGCTGCTGGAGCGCTATCGCGACCGGCTGTGCACGTTCAACGACGACATACAGGGAACCGCGGCGGTGACAACTGCCACGCTGCTCGCGGCTGTGAATGCAACAGGGATTCCGCTGCGGGAACACACGATCGCCATGTTCGGCACGGGATCGGCCGGAACGGGAATTCTCGATCTGCTGATTGCCGCGATGAAAGAAGAGGGCCTAAGCGACGAACAGGCGCGCCGGCGCATTTACGCCTTCAATCACCTCGGACTGCTCGTCGAAGGGGGCGAGGGAATTCGTCCTGCCCAGCAGCCGTTCGTGCGCAAGCGCGAGGATGTTGCCGGGTGGAAGCTGTCGGCGCCGGGTTCGGGCGTGATCTCGCTGCTCGACGTCGCGCGCAACGCGGGCATCACGGTGCTGGCCGGCGTTAGCGCTCAGCCCGGAGCCTTCACCGAGGAGATTGTGCGCGAGATGGCCCGCCACACTCCGCGCCCGGTTATCTTTCCGTTGTCAAACCCCACCTCGCAAAGTGAAGCCGCGCCCGCCGATCTGCTGCGATGGACCGAAGGCCGTGCAATCGTCGGCACGGGCAGCCCATTTGCTCCGGTTGAAGTCGACGGCAAACTTGTCCGTATCGCGCAGGTGAACAATTCCTACATCTTCCCCGGTCTCTCGCTCGGCATCCTCGTCAGCCGCGCCCGGCGCGTGACCGATGGCATGATTATGGCCGCGGCTAAAGCGCTGGCTTCGCTCTCACCCGCGCGCGCAGACAAGAGTGCGCCGCTGCTGCCGCCGATCGCGCACTCCCGCAAAACGAGCGCTGCGGTTGCCGCGGCCGTGGGGCAGCAAGCAATGGCAGAGGGAGTTGCTGATGCCTGCGACGAAGCCGAATTCGCCGAAAGAATTCGCGACTATGTGTGGGAGCCGGAATACCAGCAGTATGAACGAATCATGATTGCTCGCTAAGCCGGCTATTCCCCGGCCGGCACTTCTTCCAGCAATCGCTTCCACGTTTTCTGGTTTTTGCGGAAACTTTTCTTCAGATCCTCGAGTATCCGTTCAAAGTCCGCGTTGGTGCGAAGGTTGTTCCACGCAGGATTCTTCTGGAACCAGGGATAGTTTTCGTTGCCGAGGTAGATAGCGCGGCGCAGCCAGTGGAGGGCCTCGCTGGAGTCGCCATCGACGGCGAAGTACGTGGCGAGCCGGTAAGCCATCTCACTGTCGGCCTCGGCGGCGGCCAGCGTGTCGTCCTTGAGCAACGCAACGCCGCGCTCCCGGGCATTCGCCTGCACGTAGCAGATGGCCAGTGTGGGCACGGCAATGCGCAGCGAGGAGTCGTCGGCGATCACGCCCTCGAGAATCTCAATGGCCTTGGCTAGATTTCCCAAGCGCATTTCCTGATAGCCTGACGAGGTTCGTAGCAGGGGATGGCGAGGCTCCAGAGCCAACCCCTTCTCCAATTCGTCGCCAGCCAACTCGATTTGATTCTGGTAGTGGTAAACGCGGGCGCGATGGTTGTAGAGGATGGCCGCGTTCGCCGGATTGAGCTTGAGCGCGCGGCTGAATTCTCCCAATGCCTCGTCGTACATGCCGTCGCCGCGCAGCGCCAGGCCGGCCACCATGTGAACGTTCCAATCGTTGGCGGCGCCGGCGAGCAGGTTGGCAATGCCGTGCCGCGCTGACTCCTTTTCGCCGCGCGACAGCAACATATAGATGCGGTAGAGATTGGTTTCGGTCGACGCCGGATCGAGCTTAAGCGCTTCATCGAAGGCGCGGCGCGCGCGCATCACGTGGATTTGCCCGCCGAAGCCATGCCGCGCGTATTGCAGTTCGGCGATGCCCAGGCCGCTCCATCCCGCGGCGAAGCCTGGATCGGTTTCAGTGACGCGCGTAAACAACTGATGAGCGCGCTCGAGATCGGCGAGAGAACCCGTGCGCACCATAAACGAGCTCAGCAAAGCGCGTGCCTGCAGATAACGCTCGCTGACCAGCCCGCGTAAAGACTCGGCGCGAGCCGGGGCTCGCGTCGCCTCGGCGCTTTGCCCAGTGCGCGACGACTCGATTCCTTCCGAGGCGCCCATTCCCTGCAGCGTGGCAAAAACTTCGTTTGAAATCTCAGACTGCACGGCGATCAGATCCAGAGACGCGACGCGAATGGATCCGCCGGTACGGACGCTCTGCGACGCAACGTCAAGCAGTTGCCAGTTCAGGTCGAATCCGTTATCGGAACGAACGAAGCTGCCGGCGAGCACAAATTTAACCAGCAGCTTTTGACCGACCGCCAACGGATCCATCTGCGCCCAGGACTGCGCGCCTGCCAGTGGCATGAGCGCGCTCGAAGGCCGCACGACCAGCGATGGAATCCGCGCCAGCCGCGCGGCAATCGCGTCAGCGAGCGCGAATCCGTAGAGAGGCGCCGCCTGCGTTGTGCCCAGGTTGACGAAGGGCAACACGACCAGCGAGTTCTGCGTCTTTTGCTCCCCTGTTGACTCGCGAAATCGCTCGGCCAGCATGGAAAGCAAACCCGTGGTGCGCTTTTCGGCCTCGGGACCTGTCGCGGGCAGGTTAGCCGCCGCGTCTCCGGGAAGGATGCCGGTGTCGATGCGCATCGCCTTCATAATTGTCTTCAGTCCTTCGCGAACATCAGCTGCCGAGGCCGTGCGCGCGCCGGGATTTTTTTCCAGACAGGCAGCGATCACGCTCTTGAGCTCAACCGAGATCTCCGGAACGATCGCGCTCAAGTCGTCCGGCTCAAGAAACTGGATGGCGCGAATGGCCTGGAAGTCTTCGGCATCGGCGCGGGCGAAGGGGTGACGGCCTCCGGCGAGCTCATAGAGGATCACGCCCAGCGCCCACACGTCCGACTGCACGCTCGATTGCCCGGTGACAAATTGCTCCGGAGCCATGTAGCGAATGGTTCCGCCGCGCGCCGTGTAGGTTGAGATGGCGGGTTTGTCCTTAGCGAGAGCGGGCTTAGCGGGGTCGAAACGCGCATCTTCAGGCGCGATCCGCCGAGCGAGACCGAAGTCCAGAATCTTCACCAAGCCGCCGTCGGTCAGCATTACGTTCTGCGGTTTCAGGTCGCGATGAAAGATGCCGAGTGCGTGCGCCGCCTGTAGTCCGTCGGCAATCTGAATTCCCACCGAGAGCAAGAGCTGCAAAGTCGCCGGGCCGCGGGCGATCAACTCGTCCAGCGGCTGGCCGGGCACAAATTGCATGGCGATATACGCTTCGTCGCCGCTCTCGCCGACCTCATAGATGGCGCAAACGTTGGGATGCTCGATGGCCGAAGCCAGACGCGCCTCGCGCAACACCGTCGAACGCATCTGCTCGGCGGTGAGCAGCCCGGTATGCAGCATTTTGAGCACAACGGGACGCTGCAGCAGCGTATCGTTGGCCGCGTACACCACGCCGCTGCCTCCGGCGCCAAGACGCCGCAGAATGTCGTAATGGGCAATTGTCTTGCGCTTCATCGCTCAACTCAAGTCTAGCCTCCATCGCGTAAGGAACGTCTCAAGACAGGGTTCTTCGCCGGGCCATTGCCGATCTGTTAACGTCGAATTGACGATGAGCAATCGAAACGGATTCGCGGGCCGTAGCGACCGGCGCCGGGCGCATTCGCATGTGAGTGCGCGAAGGCCGATGGCGAGGCTGGTGCTCGCTTTGGCGGTTGCCGCGCCGTTCTCTTGTCTCATTGCACAACAAAACGCAGGGCAACCGCCCCAGCAACAGGCTCAACAGAATGCACCCGCAACGTCCGCCCCGGAAATCGGTACTTCCTCCGCGGCACAGCAACCGGGCGTGGGCGCGCAGCTCCACACCGGAACCAGCAGCGGCCTCGATACCAATGCAAGCTTGCAGAATCTGCTCGCCGATCACGAGTACCTTCTCATTCAGGCGCAACTCGATCGGCTTCCTCCGGATCAGGCGCAGTTTTATCGCGGTATTCTGGCCAATCGCTCAAACCAATTGGAAGAATCTGTGAAGCTGCTCGAACCGCTTGTCGAAGGTGTGAGTGCGAGCGGCAACGCGGCTCGCGAAAAGCTGCTGCGCATGGCGCTCGCCGAAGATTATCTTCGCCTTGGCGATTGGACCAAAGCCGCTCAGGCCTACCAGGCCCTTGACGATCGACTTCATGCGAATTTGAGCTCCAGCGAACAGGACGAAATTGAAATGCCGCTCAAGTTGCTGCCGCTAGCCGCCGCCAATCCGCCGATCACAGTGGACCCGTGCGACCCGTTCAGGCTCCAGGTCAGCAACGATCCTCTGGGGCTTATCGATGTGCCGGTTTTTATCGACGCGCGATCCCACAGCTGGATGCTCGATCCGACCGCGCCGTTCAATCTGATCTCGCGGTCCATCGCGCGCGACGTCGGCCTTGAAGTCTCACAGAAGTCCGCCACGATTCAGACGCTCACCGGGCGCCCCATCCAGGTTCACTCGACCGTAATTCCGCGCTTTACAATTGGCGGCCGCTTGACGCTGCACAATGTCACGGCCTTTGTATTCGAAGACGCGGACTATACGTTTCCTGATTCCGGCTATCGCGTCGAAGGCGTCCTGGGGTATCCGGCGCTGGCTGCGATGGGAAGGATCACGGTCTCCGATAACGCCATCCAGGTGAACCCCGCAAAGGAGGTCGATCCGCTTTCCGATCAGGACCGCCTGACCACGGGCGCCCGTTTTTATTTCGACGGCGATGAAGTCATCATCGCTCTCGGGCGGACGCGGGATCCCGGCGCCGACCCGACTTCGCAGGAGGGCCCAACCGGAAACCACGGCGACTCCGGCGAAGGCGACGACCGGATGTTCGCGATCGACGCAGGCGGCCAGCAAACATATTTGACCTCGCGCTGGTTCGACGAGCATGCCGCCGAATTCAATGGCAAGAAAATGGAACCGTTCTCGTTTCCAGGTATGGATTCCGGGCCGAGGTCAGCGTATGTTGCCGACGATGTACCACTGGCGGTCGGCGACAAGACTGTCGACCTTCATTACATTCCAGTCCTCACCCAGCCACTTGGCTCGGCCGCGCGCGACGACGTTTATGGTGTGATCGGCATTGACGGACTCGACCAGCTGAACAGTTACACGTTTGACTACCGGACCATGCGGTTTAGCGCGAAAATTGAGTGAGAAGGCTGGGAGCCGGCCAACGGGCGCCGATCGTTATTTCTTCTCTTTCTCCAGATTCGCCTGGCTGCGGCGGCCCAAGATGAGAATCGCGATTCCAAATACCAGCAGCACCAATCCCCACCATAGATTGGCGTCGATCCCCATGCTCTTTGCATACACATCCACTTCGGAGCGCGTCGACAGGCCGAAGGCTGTCAGAATCGTTCCGATTAATGTGAACAGCATGCCCATCGAGATTCGCGGATCGTAGAACATGGTTTTCCTTCCTGCTCAAACGAAGATCAGGTTTACGGCGATCGCAACCAGCAGGATCGCAGCGGCCATTGCCTCCGGACGCTTCCACCACTTTGCGCCCGCCGATGCCCGCGGCACCATGGAGTGCACAAGTCCTTTAAGGTCCTCTGCCGCTCGCGGTTTGGTAAAAGCACTTACAATGACAGCCGCCAGCAGACTCACGAGGAAGGCCAGTATCGCCGTGCCCAGGCCCAGCACGATCTCGCTCGCGGGATGAATCAGCGGAGCGATCCATCCGCCATGGATGCCAGGTTGTTCGCCGTAGGGTAGCGCGAGGCCGTGATTCAGAAGAGCGACGGCTGCTCCCGCAATGAATCCCGCAAATGCGCCGTGCCCAGTTGCGCGCTTCCAGAAAACCGCCAGCGACAACACCGCAAACAGCGGAGCGTTCACGAATGCGAAGACCAGCATCATCGCGTCGAGAATGCTGTCGAATCGCATTGCGGCACACGCCGCGCCAAAGGCAAGCAGCGTTCCGCCTACGACCGCCCATCGGGCTACAGCGAGCAACCGCTTGTCGGCGGCGTTGGGGGTCAGCAGCGCCTGAAAGATGTCACACGTGAAAACGGTGCTGAACGAAGTTATGCTCGCAGCCACGCCGCCCATCAGACAGGCCAACAATGCCGTCACTCCCAGCCCTAGCAGACCCGTTGGCAGGAATTCAAGAAGGATTTTCGGCGTGGCCATCGCATAGTCAAGAGCAGCGTGGCCGTCGGCAGCGATGATCGGCTTTCCGTCCACGCCGGCCTTCGCCGGAATCAGGCCGCGTCCCGCTTCCACAGCCGGCGGCACAACAGTGATCTCGTGGTAAATCACACCGTTATCGTTGTGAATCACAATCGAAGTGTGCGGAGTGGGTAAAGCCACGGCAATCAGCCCCGTGACCGCCACGACGAATGGGACAAACACACGTACCGCAGCGGCGATGATCGGACTTCTTCGCGCGGACTCAACATTCTTCGCCGCCATTGCGGATTGCAACAGCCTGAAGTCGGTGCACCACGTTCCGCCCCCCAGAACAAGGCCCACGCCGAGCACGAGCACAATCGCGCTTGTTCCCATGGGATGCGCACCTGCGTGAGTTGCACCGGACGAAGCCTGCACCATGCCGCGCGAGAAAGCTCCGGTCGACGCGGCCTTCAACCCGCTCCAGCCGCCGATTCTCTTTAGTCCTAACAGGACAACCGGCAACAGCCCGGCAAGGACAAGGCAAAACTGTATGGCCTGGTTGTACATCGCGGCGCCAAGTCCGCCGAGCAGAACATAGGCCAGCACCAAAGCCGCAGGCAGCGCCATTGCGAGAAGCAGAACTCCGGTTGACGGCAGGTTCAGCGTGGTGGCAATGCGATCGAAGACGTGGAGCGCCACAAAAACGCGCGCCATGGCATAGAGTGCGATCCCCGCGCTGAATGAGGTCATTGCGGCGAAAAGAAATGCATTCAGCACGCGCGTCTTCCGGTCAAAGCGCAGTCCAAGGTATTCCGGGATGGAACGTATGGCTTTTGAGCTTGATGTTGCGGCCGAGTTCGAGCCGTAGAAGACGGGCATGAGGTAAAGGCCCGCGAAGAGCATTGCAGGAATGGAGCCAAGCGCGAAGAATCCCACGCTGGCCAGCCCGTACTTCGCTCCGGCCGCGCCCATGCCGAGCACTTCCTGAGCGCCGAGGCCCGCGCCCAGCATCGCCAGGGCGCATAGCCAGCCAGGTAAAGAGCGCCCGGCCTGCATGAACTCCCTGCTTCCCGTCATCGCCGGCTTGAGCGAGAATCCTGCTGCCAGGATAAAGAAGGCGTAGATCAGCAGGATCAGCGAATCAGTCGCGGCAAGATTGGGGACAGCAAGATTGGACACAAACTGTTCCTTCCATCCTGATGGTACAGAATCTGCGCGGCCTGCCGCGTGGCGCCTCACGCGACTTTGCGCATGGCCGGCTCAAGATTCATCTCTCGGCGCGCGCGCAAAAAAGCGGCGGCAGGGGGAGCACTCCCTGCCGCCAAGTTTCTGCCATTTGCGTTGCGTTGTCCGAGGAGCGCTTCTATTACGATCGCGCTCAGTTCCAATTACCGATCACCGCGGAGCAGGCGCTGCGCTGTTATTGCGGCTGGCCTGATCCCGGAGCCGGCAGTTGCTGCGGAGCGCCATCGGGCGGTGGCGGTAGTGCGCCGTCCGGTGGTGGCGGCGGCCCCTGTTGCCGGTGGAATTGCCCGCCTTGCCCGCGGAACCGGTTGCCTGGCCCGCCCATGCCCGGTCCGCGCCCGTCGGGTCCCCACTGACCAGGTCCAGGTTCGCGCATTCCGTCGTGCCGCATCCGGTTTTGGTGCAAGGTCTGGAGCTGTTTCCACTGGTCCGGCTTCAACTGCAGCCGAATGTCCAAAAGAAAGCGCGCGTTTGCCTTTTCAAGATCCGCACGTGCGCTTACAACCTTGTCAATCTGTGCTTCGATCGCCGCGCGGTCCGGAGTGTCGGCCTTCATCAGCGGGCCCATCTCCAACTCAGCCTTGCTCAATGTGGCCTGCATGTCGATCAGCTTCATGCGATGGTCCTGGAGAATCCCATCCATCGCCTTGCGCTGGTCGTCAGTCAGGTTCAGTTGCTTCGCGACGTCCGGATTGTTCCAGAATTGCCCGTTTGCAAATCCGAACGAGCGCTCCATTGGAGGCCGATGCTGCCCGAAACCAGGTTCCATCCCCGGCCCGCCAGGCCCTTGAGCGCAGGCCCAACCTCCCGCCGTCAATACTGCCGCTACTGCCAAAATCAGTCGTACATTCTTCATCGTTCTCATCGGTTCTCTCCTGCCTTTTTGTCCCAGCGGACGCTTTCCCGTCTTCTCTTCCGGTGCTTCCTGCTTTTCTCAATCGATCCTTCAGTTCGCTCCGTTGCTTTCCATCAACTGCGCCAGCGGCTCCATGGCCGCCGGAACCTGCCGCGACACATCACTGTCTACCGTTGCCAGCAGATCCTCATCCTCATTGGAGGCATTCTTCGCCGCGATCGGCGGCTGCGCGGCATTCGTTCTGGCTGCGACAGGCTGTTCAGCTGTCTTGTGCACCAGAGCGGCTCTTTGTTCCACTGCTTTGATTGCTGCTTTCATGGCTGCGATTCGCGCGGACTCTCGCTGCACATGGCGCTCGTACAACGTGCCCGCGAGGCTTCCCGCCGCCAGCAAGCAACCGAGAGCCCAGGTTGCCGCCAGGCGCCAAGTGTGCCGAGTCGTCATAACCGCCGACCGCGGCTGGCTGTACGCCGCCTCGCTCCAGGCATCCACGCTGGCCTTGAAGTGCTTCAGCGCACCCGCCACGATCGGATCATCTTCGACTTCAGCCAATCTGTTTCTCCCGCTCATCGTGTCCCTCTCAGTTCCGCGCGCACCCTGCCCACCGCCCGCGACAAGTGTGCTTTCACCGTGCCCTCGCTCAATCCAGTGACTCGCGCAATATCGTTCAACTCCCGCTCTTCCATATAGCGCAGCAGGAACACCGTGCGCTGCCGTGCGCTCAGGCCTTCGACTGCCTTCCAAACCTGCGCTACCTGCTCCCGCGCCAATATCTGCTGCTCCGCGTTTCGCTCGCCGTTCGGCAGCCAGTCGCTCGCCTCGTCAACGCTGACCGCGTTGGCCTGTGTATGTCGCCAGAACTGCAATCGCCGATTTCGCCAGTGGTCCTTCTGCAAATTGATGGCGATCCGCATCAGCCAGGTCATGGCGCTCGAGTCGCCGCGAAAGTGTTTCCAGTTCCGGTGCGCCTTAAGAAAACACTCTTGCGTCAGCGTCTCCGCCAGATCCACATCTCTCAGCGAAGCAAGCAGGAAACGGAAGATTTGAGGCCGGTGGCTTTCGACGATGCTCGCAAATTCGCGCGCGGCGAGTTCCTCCGCGGCGACTGCGGTCATCGGCTTAACGGCTGTCCCGGCTGCCATCGAATTGGTAGACGTCACCACGCGGCGCAAGTTTACAACCCCTGCGTCCATTTTCGCCCTAAGGCGCCATTAAGCCCAAGGGCGGAACGACTGCAAAAGCGGCGCAAGCCCTTTGTTCCCGCCGAAGGTTCAGAGGCGTGGCTCCGCCGGCTTGCCCCGCGCGGCAACACCGCCAAGCTGGCCGCAGTTCGCGGGCGACGAGGCGCTCTTGCTGCGCAAAGGTATAATTCGTTGCGGCAGAATGAGCGGCGCGCGGCGAACCAAGTTGGATGAAGCCGGAAATCCGCAGCTGAAATTTGTGAGATTCACTTTTGGGAGTGAGCAGATGATTTCCCGCCGAAATTTTGTCAATGGTCTGGCCGCGGGCGCCGCGGCGTCAGCTTTCGCGTCCACGGCGAAGAGCTATGCGCAGATCCTGGGCGCCAACGATCGTTTGAACATTGGCCTCAATGGCCTGAACGGCCGCGGTTACGCGCATCTCGCTGGGCTGGCCGCCAACAGCAATGCCGCGCGTGTGGCCTATATCTGTGACGTCGATTCCGGCATCCTAAGCAAATTTGCGGCGGCGGCGGAGCAGAAGCTCGGCTACGCGCCCAAAGCAGAGACCGATTTTCGTCATGTCCTGGAAGCGAAAGAAGTCGACGCCATTACGATTGCCACCCCCGACCACTGGCATACACCGATGGCCGTGCTCGGCCTCAAAGCCGGCAAGCACGTTTACGTCGAGAAGCCCTCCAGCCAGAATCCGCGCGAGGGCGAGTTGCTGGTCGCCGCGCAGAAGAAATATGGAAAGCTCGTACAGGTAGGCGATCAGCAGAGATCTTCCGATTACACCATCCGCATGATCCAGAAGATTCACGACGGCCTGATCGGCGACGCGTACATGGCCAAGTCCTGGTACGCCAATACGCGCGGGTCAATGGGCATCGGCAAGCCCGCGCCGGTGCCATCAACACTCAACTGGGATTTGTGGCAGGGCCCGGCGCCGCGCAGCGAATACAAAGACAACATTCAGCCGTACAACTGGCACTGGCTGCGCCGTTACGGCACCGGCGAAACGCTCAATAACGGCACGCACGAGGTGGACATTTGCCGATGGGCCTTGCAGGCCG
>CAYOVE010000015.1:0-33653 GCA_964407295.1 uncultured Occallatibacter sp. | reverse complement strand
TGGCGCCGAACACGATGCCGGCACTGGCCAAGGCCGGCGCGAATTACATGAACTCCCAGCTCATCAAGATGGAAGCCGAGGCCAACGGTTATCAGGAAGGCATTGCGCTGGACGTGAACGGGCTGGTCAGCGAGGGCTCGGGTGAAAACATCTTTATTGTGCGCAACGGTGTGCTGTTTACGCCGCCGCTGGGCAGCTCGGCGCTGTCGGGAATCACGCGCGACAGTGTCTTGACGATTGCGCGGCACCTGGGATTCACGGTGACCGAGCAGGCGATTCCGCGGGAGCTCCTGTACATTTCGGATGAAGTGTTTTTTACGGGAACGGCCGCGGAGGTGCAGCCGATCCGGTCTATCGATCGGATCGTGATCGGCGACGGCAAGCCCGGCGAGATTACCAAGAAGATCGCCGACGAGTTCTTCGGCATCGCTAACGGGCTGAAGCCGGACCGGTTTGGCTGGCTGACGCCGGTGAAGGTGGATGCGAGCGAGGCGGTCACGGCGTAAAGACAGGGAACAGGGAGTAGGGAAAAGGGAACAGGAAAACCAAAACAAAGGCAAAAACAAGAGCAAAGACAAGAGAAAAAACAAGAGCAAAGACAAGAGAAAAAACAAGAGCAAAGACAAAAGCCCTTCGGCGAATGCCGAGGGGCTTCTTGTGTTGTGCGTAAGTTCGGCTTAGCGGTCGTGCACGGGAGCCTCTTTGTTCTCGGGCATTCGCACGAGAGCAGATGGCGCTCCGATTATGATGAATCAAAGAGCCTCATAAGCGACCCGCCAGAGGCAAAGCCCTGAAGAACCGCCGGAAAGGAAGATTGCCGACCCGTGAAGCCAGACATGAGAGTCTCGTTCGCAGGACTGGATCTGGTGAATCCGGTGATCGCAGCCAGCGGTACCTTTGGATACGGCATCGAGTTTGAGGAGATCGTTTCGCTGGATCGACTCGGCGCGATCGTGACCAAAGGGATTTCGCTGGAGCCGATGGCAGGCCACGCGCCGCCGCGCATCGTGCAGACTGCCGCGGGAATGTTGAATGCCATCGGGCTGCAGAATGTCGGCGTGGAAGATTTCATCGAGCGAAAGCTACCGCCGATGGGCCGGCATCCAAGCTGCAAGGTCATTGTGAATGTGTTCGGCCACACGGTGAATGACTATATTGGCGTGATCGAACGTCTGAACGATGCGGAGGGAATTGCGGCGTACGAATTGAACGCGTCATGCCCCAATGTGCACGAAGGTGGAATGACATTCGGCGCCGATCCCTTTTTGCTGGAAGAGCTCGTGGATCGGACGAAGAGAGTAGCCATTCAACCGCTGATTGTGAAGCTTTCGCCGAACGTGACCTCGATCGGGCACATGGCCCGCGTGTGCGCGGAAGCTGGCGCGGATGCGGTGAGCCTGGTGAACACGTTTCTGGCGATGTCGATCGATGCGAACGAGCGTCGGCCGAGGCTGAGCAATTCCACCGGAGGCCTGTCAGGGCCGGCGATCAAGCCGATTGCGCTGCGCATGGTCTACGAGGTAGCGCGTTCGGTTGAGATCCCGATTCTCGGGATGGGCGGAATTGTGACGCCCGAGGACGCAGTGGAGTTTATGCTGGCCGGGGCGACAGCGGTGCAGGTAGGCACGGCGAGCTATGCCGATCCACGCGCCACTGAGCGGCTGGCAAAGGGATTGGAGTCGTGGTGCAAGAGCCACGACGTGGCGAAGGTGGCGAGCCTGACCGGTGGGCTTAAGGCGGGGACCAGGGAATAGCCGGTGGCGACAAGAAGCTCAAACCCTGGGCGCTTGATCGCCGGCGCCAGCACCGATCCTACAGCCGCTTGATGAAGGCGAGCGCTTCGGTGAGCTGCGGAAAGCGCGATTCGTCGGCCTTGAATTCACGGGAGTGGATGCAGCGGCGCAGGCCGCGAGTCTTGATGGGATGCTTGAGATGAAGCATCTCGTGGTAGAGCAGGTACTCGACGGCGTAGCGAGGGCTGGACGGACGATCGAAGACGCGGCTGACGACGATGGTGTTGTGCGCGGCGTCGTAATGGCCGAGCGATCGCTTGGCGTGGTGCTCGCTCCATGTCAGGTCGGGTCGGCCGAGGAGCCCGCCGAAAAAGCGCGTGTTGAGCGAGTCGAAGACCTCCTCAAGATTGAAGAAGCGGCCCTCGGGCCCGAAGTAGCGCTTGGTGCCGCGCGCATGGCGGACGATTTCCGTTTGACGCGTGACGGCGGCTGAGGAAGCGAAGCGCTTGTAGCGCAGGTTCTGGCTGGCGTCTATCGGCTTGCGATAGAGCTTGGCGAGAAGAATGTGTGCAATGGCGTGAAGGACGGAATCGGGCGCGCCTTCAAGAAGATCGGAGAGGCTGACGAAGATCTCGCCTTCGCGAAGGCGAATCGTGGTGTTAAGCGAGGTGAAGCGGCGAAAGCGAATGTGAAAGGGCGGCATGGGCGCGCGGGGGCGAAGGGCGCGGTATTCATGCTGGAAGATGGGGGCGAGATCGGGGGCCACGAAAAGCAGAATAACAGTGCCTGGTGATCGCCCGCCTTACTTCGGCTCAGAGCGGTCCTGGCCCTTCTCGTCGGGGTGGGCTTTGAAGTAGGCGTCCTGGTCGGCGGTTAGCTGTCGGGCTTGGTCGGAGAGATCGCTTGCACTGTCGAGAGCATCCTTGAGAGAGAGCTCGAAGCCGGGCTCGCTGGGAACAGCGTGCAGCGTTTCCTGCCAGCGTGAGACACCCTCTGTGAGCGGCTTGAGCGCTTTGCGGATGTCAGCCTTGCGTTCGGAGTAAACATCGAGATTATCGCCGAGCTCGTCCATGAGGGCGGAGAAGTTCTGGAGCTCAACATTAAGGCGCCGGACCCGCGCCTCGGTATGCGCGCGACCAATGAGCCCTTTGATGGTGTCGGAATAGTCGTCAATGAACTTGACGTAAAGGCCGACGCGGGCGGCGGGATCGATGCCGGCCTCGGCGATTTGATCCTGCTGGGACTCAGTCAACGGCTCGGGCTTATCTCTCTGCGCGGCCAGCGGCGCGGAAATCAGCAGGGAGAGGAGAACGGCAGCGGCGGTGCGCATGGCAGTAGGACTCCAACGAGTTTATTCAAGCACAAGACGGTGGGTTGCAACAGTGAACTTCGGGTGCTGGCTGCTTGTGCAGATAAGACGCGCAGAAGCCCGCAAAGTTAGGGCGCAAGAGGACCGTCAGTTTTTGAGAAGGATCGGCGGAAGTTCCCAAGCCAGAGAGTTACTTGCGAAAGACCTGCATCAGAGCGGCATTCTTGGCGTCGGTGACCTGGGCCAGGGTCTGCTCGACGAGGGGACGGTCCTCAACACTGCTGGCCTGAAGCATCTCACTGAGGCGGAACGCGGTATGGCTAAGCATGAGCTCGGCGTTCTTGAGGCGCTTGTCATCATCGCTGACGGAAAGATGAATCTTTTTGGCGATGCGCTGAATTTGCTGAAGCAGTCCGGTAGCCTTCACCACTTCGCCGGCCTGGTATTGGCGAATGCTCAGTTCCGTCATCTGCTGAACCACCTGCGAATACAGGAAGCACTGCTCGCGCGGCTGGGCCTGATCGGCGCGGGCTTCGAGCGCGTCAATGGACTGCTGATCAGGGAAGGAACTGTCAGGAGATGCAGCGCGCACAAGACCGGCATTAAGGCTGAATACGAGGAGCGCGGCGATGGGAAGCACAGTCCGCATAGGGAAGCTCCAATGACGCGGTTCTGCTTCAAAATTGACCCTATAGTACGCACATTGCATAACAAACCGCAAGCATTAAGATGTAGGATTTTGATGCGGCGAATAACGAAGGCACCCAAGAGGATGAATCGCTGAAATGAAGAAACGCCTCGAGGGACGGCCGGAATTGCGTTTGGGGCTACTTTTCAAGGATCAGGAGGCGCTGGCGGGCCTGCCATTCCTGGTCAGGGCGCCTGCCGGCTGAAGCATCGAGGAAGCGGTGGTAATAGGCAGCGGCTTGGGCTTTCTGGCGCAGAGAGTCATAAGCCGTGGCCCAAAGGAAGAGGGTCGAAGCATTTTCAGGCAGGTAGCGGGAGCGCACAGCCAGCGCGTGTAAGGTGACATCGGGGTGGCTGGTTTTTGACGCGGTAAAGGCGAGGCCGCTCCAGCCATCGACATTGGCCGGATCGAGTTGGGTGACCTTGCCGAAGATCGCGTAGGCCTGGTCCATTTGGCCCTCGTGGACCAGGTTTTGAGCGTGGGAAACGAGGAGGTCAGGGTCGTCGGGCGACGCGGCGAGGAGATGAAGGAAGAGCTGGTCGGAACCAGCGAAATCGCCCGCATCGGCCCGGACAGCAGCTAACATGCGCGTGACTTCGGAGTCGGTGGGATGGGCGGCGTAGAGTTTCTCGAGGAGCGGGAGGGCTTCGGCTTTGTCCTGATCGGCAAGCACGGTAGCAAGTTGGGCTGTAAGCGTTGGATTGTCGGGGTTCTTCAGGAGCGCGGCGCGCAGGAGGGTTTCGGCCTGAGGGTATTGCTTGCCGGCAATCAGGATATGCGCAAGACCAGCGGAGGCAGGTGCGGAATCCGGGTCCTTGTCCAGAACGCGGCGATAAGCAGCTGCGGCGGCCATGGGTTGGCCTGTTTTCTCGGCGAGCTCGGCGGCGAGGAGCGTGTCGGCGGGAGTCTCCGGCGTGAGCTTGAGCGCTTGAAGAAGGTCATTGGATGCGGCGGTTGGATCGGAGTTGCTGTCGATGCGGGCGAGCGCACGCCATGCGCGAGCTTTTAGGGTCGGATCGGCGACGCCAGGATCGAGAATAGTGGCGGCGATCAGTTCGGGGCGGGCTTCGGCGAGCTTGTTTTGGCGCGCGAGGAGCAGGCCGAGGGAGATGTGGGACTCGAAGGACTTTGGGTCGGCGGCGATGGCGCGATGGTAGAGAGCTGCAGCGTCGTCGAGTCGGTTTTGGGCATCGGCGACGTAACCGGCGTCGAAGAGGGCGCGCGCGTCGGCGGGATGGGCGGCGATGTAGGTATCGAGTTTCGCCTCAGCTGTCTTCCAGTCGGACGCGGCAATCGCCGATTCGGCCGCGGCGACTTCGGCAGGGATGGCCTGTGGAGTTTTGGCGACGGCGGACGGCGTCGGCGAGCCGTCCGATTGAGGCGCGGAGCCTGAAGATGAAGAGGCGCTCTGCCCGAAGGTCGGCGTTGAGCGAAGAACGAGAGATGCGAACAGTGCGAAAAAAGCGAGACGGAGCACGAATTCCCTCAAAGATCAGTTTATCGGGCGGAGCCTGACCGGAGCTGTTGGGTATTCGACGCGCGAGATGGGACGAAGGAACCGGGCACGCATCGTGCAGGCGAGCAAAAGTGACCAGACCGGCAGGTACGGAAGGATCATAGTGAGGGGAAGAGAAGGACTATGCCCGAGCAATTTGAAAACCCGAAAGCCACGAAGCTGGGAGACGCGACAGCTGCGGATGAATCGGCGGATAAGAAAGTGGAACTTGTGGCCGAAAAAGCCGCGATGAAAAGCACAAAAACGGAGCAAGAATTCGACAAGGAACACGACATATTTACAAAATAACCGGCATTGCGGGACTTTCGATCCAGATCGAGGGGCAAAGAAGGAACCCGGTGTGCTAGAAAACAGGCCAAATTAAATGACTTTAGACGTGATGAACCACATCCCACTCAACTCTGCGTACCTGTGCCAGGACTGCGATGCAGTGGGCAACAGTTCGATGCGCTGTCCGGCGTGCGCGTCGGAGGTTCTTCTGGGATTGGCGGGAGTGTTCGAGCGTGAACATGCGAACGGGGAGTCAAGCTACCTGCTGATTCCAGCACTCGATTCGCGAGTTCAGTGGGTTACGGACTGACGCGATCGGTGCTGAATCGTAAGAGATTCCACGCGGCGATAAGAGCTCACGTGCCGCCTAAGATCTAACGTTCACCGGAGGGGTTTGCCGCGCAATTTATAATAAAAAGGCACGGTTGCGTCCCAATGCTCATAGAGAGCACTGAGGCGCTCCCGGAAGAATAGTCGCGGTGCCTTCCCTTTGAACGATGCCATCATCATCCGCAATGCGCGGACGCACAACCTGAAAAATCTCTCCTGCGAGATACCCCACGGCAAGCTGACGGTGATCAGCGGCGTGTCGGGCTCGGGCAAGAGCTCGCTGGCCTTCGACACGATCTATGCCGAGGGACAGCGGAGGTATGTGGAGTCGCTGTCGGCGTATGCGCGGCAGTTCCTTGAGCGCATTGAGAAGCCGGATGTGGACGAGATCGACGGAATGGCGCCGGCTATCGCCATTAAGCAAAAGAACACGACGCGCAATCCGCGGTCGACCGTGGCGACGGCAACCGAGATTTACGACTACCTGAGGTTGCTGTACGCGCGCTGCGGAGAGGTGCATTGCGTTTTTTGCGACGGGCTAGTGAGGCGCAATTCAGTCGATGAGGCAGCCGAAGGGGTCCTGGCGCTCGGCGAAGGAACACGGCTCAATGTGCTGTTTCCGGCAATGAGTGCGGTCGCACCCGTCACGGAGACGGAAGCCAAGGCAGGCAAGGCCGCGGGACGGACGACGAAAGCTGCTGTCAAGTCGAAGGGCACGGGGAAGGCTAGCGAAGGATTGCACGAAGAATCAGTCAAAGCGCGTCTGGCGGAGTTGCGGGCAAACGGATTCAACCGGTTGTGGCAAGAGGGAAGGCTCTTCGAGTTCTCGACGCCGGAGTCGCTCATTGACCTGGATCTGTTATCCCCGGTATATGTGCTTTTGGATCGGATTGTCGTGAGCGCGGAAAATCGCCCGCGGATTGTGGATGCCGTGGAGACGGCGTATCGCGAGGCGGGCGAGGTCATCTTCGAAGAAGCGCCACGCGAAGAGAATGCGGAGCACCGGCGGTTAAGGTTCTCCGGAGCGTATGAGTGCACAAGTTGCCACCGTCCGGGGCGCGAGCCGGAGCCGCGACGTTTCAGCTTCAACAATCCGTTTGGAGCTTGCCCGCGGTGCCAGGGATTTGGCAACACCGTGGATTACGATCTGGGCTTGGTGATTCCCGATCAAGGACTCACCCTCACCGGTGGCGCGATCGATCCATGGAACCGGCCGAAGTATCGGCCATGGTTTAGCGAGTTGCGCAAGCGCGCTGCGGAGTTGGGCGTGCCGCTGGATATTCCGTGGCGCGACATGACCGAAGCGGCTCGCGAGACGGTGCTGCGCGGCCGTCCGGGCGCGGCGGGAAAAGATGGATTCGGCGGCGTGTATGGCTTTTTTGCGCAACTGGAGCGCAAAAAGTACAAGCTGCATGTGCGCGTGATGCTGAGCAAGTATCGCGGCTACGCGGAATGCCCGGATTGCCGCGGGCAACGGCTAAGGGCGGAAGCGCGGGCGGTGCGCATCGCGGGAAAGAACATTTGCCAGGCCACGTCGCTGACGATCGCACAGGCAAAGGAGTTTTTCGACGGCCTGAAACTCTCGCCAATGCAGGAGGAGATTGCCGGGGCGATTCTCGTCGAAGTACGACAGCGATTGAGCTTTCTCGTCGCAGTGGGTCTCGAGTATTTGACACTCGACCGGCTGGCGTCGACGTTGAGCGGCGGCGAGGCGCAACGAATCCAACTGGCGACCTCGCTGGGATCGCGGCTGGTGGGAGCGCTCTACGTGCTGGATGAACCCTCGATTGGACTGCACACGCGCGACACGGCACGGCTGATTCATATCCTCGAAGAGCTGCGCGATCTGGGCAATACGATTCTGGTCGTGGAGCACGACGCCGACATTCTGCGCGCGGCAGATCATTTGCTCGATTTGGGGCCGGGCGCGGGCGAGTTTGGCGGCAAGCTGCTTGCGGAAGGGGTTCTGGCTGAGATCGAAGCCAATCCGGCGTCGCTGACCGGGCGCTACTTGAGCGGAAAGATTTCCATTCCTGTGCCTACTCGGCGGCGCGCGCCGGGGCGCGAGAAGCTGGTGCTGCGCGGGGCGCGCGCGAACAACCTGCACGGGCTCGACGTGGAGATTCCCCTGGGAATGCTGGTGGCAGTGACGGGAGTATCAGGATCGGGAAAGTCCACGTTGGTGCATCAAGTGCTGTATCGCGCGGTGGCCCGGGCGCTGGGACAGAGCGATGGCAGCGATCCCTCGGGCGTGTTCAGTTCGCTCAGCGGAGTTGAACGGCTGAACGATGTAGTGCTGGTGGATCAGACGCCGATCGGGCGCACGCCGCGCTCCAATCCCATCACTTACATCAAGGGGTTCGATCTGGTGCGCGAGCTGTTTGCCGCTCAGCCAGAGGCCAAACGGCTTTCACTCACGCCAGGACATTTTTCCTTTAACGTACCGGGCGGACGTTGCAACACGTGCGAGGGCGATGGAACCGTGACGGTAGAGATGCAATTCCTGGCCGATGTGGAGCTGCCGTGCGAGGACTGCAACGGCACGCGCTACCAGGCAAAGATTCTCGGCGTGCAGTACAAAGGCAAGAACATTCACCAAGTTCTGCAGATGACGGTCAAGGAGGCGCTGCGCTTCTTTGCCGGGCAGACGAGACTCGTAGAGAAACTGGCAGTGCTGGATGAGATCGGACTCGGCTATTTGCGGCTTGGGCAGTCTGCGACGACGCTTTCAGGCGGCGAAGCGCAGCGCGTGAAATTAGCTGCGCATCTTTCCGCTGTGCGCGCAGTGAACGCGACGGCGAAGCCATCTCAGGCCAGCCGCGTGCTCTACATTCTTGACGAGCCGACGACGGGATTACACTTTGACGATGTTTCGAAACTGCTGACGGCGTTTCGCAAGTTGATCGACGGCGGCGGTTCGCTGATTGTGATTGAGCATAACCTGGATGTGATCAAGAGCGCGGATTGGGTGATCGATCTGGGGCCAGAGGGCGGGGAAGGCGGCGGACGCATTGTCGCGGAGGGTCCGCCGGAGAAGATTGCGGCGAATCTGCATTCGCACACGGGGAAGTGGCTGGTGCGGGTGCTGTAAGGATGATGCACGCGGGGCGAGCGCCAAGGTTATTCAGATGTGGTGGCGGTTGGCGAGCGGCGCGAGAAGCACCAGCCGTCGCCATGCAGCCAGCAAGAATCGTCTTTTTCGTGCGCATCGCAACGCAGAGAGCGCACACTCGAGCCATGATCGCGCTTGAGCGCTCGGCCGAGCTCATCGCTGATCACTGGATCGCGCGCTCCTTCAAAATCAACAAAAAAAACTGAACCGCAGAGCGTGGCAGCGAACTCATTTTGGTCTTTTCGCGAGATGTATGCCATGGCGCCGGAACCGCGCGTGGGAGTAAGCGGAAAGAGAAGCTTGCCGTCGTCTTTGAGCGTGGCAAGCCATGCCGGGAGCGGATGCGTGGCGCCAGCGCTCGCGACGACCACATCAGCTGGATCGAATGGACCGCACGCGCCGTCTGCGTGAAGCACGGTGACTTGAGGCCAGGGCTCAAGCGCGATGCGCGCGCGATCCGCGAGGACTTCGTCGATTTCGACGGCGACGACGTGGCCGAGCGCGCCAACAAGCTCCGCAAGAATGGCGGAGTAATAGCCGGTTCCGCAACCAAGATGAAGCACTTGGTCGCCGGGGCGGATGCCGAGAAGGCTTAAATGAACGGCCCAAAGGCTGGGCTGGCCATTGTTCAGACGTTTTGTTGCGTCGAGAACGATGAGTGCATCCTGATAAACGGCGCGCGGGTCAGCCCATTCAGTGAAAGTTTCTGCGCCGCTAGTCTGGATCATCCATGGGCCAGGGCCGACGAAGCGCTCGCGGGGCACCGTCGAAAAGGCTGCAAGGATTGCCGGCGAGGCGATGTGATTGATCCTGCATAGTTCCTCGGCGAAAGTGCGTCGCGCGAATTCGATCGAAACGGATTCCAAGGGCTGCATCGCATTGGCCGGCGATCATCCCGGCGAGGAATCGCCGGAAGATGCCGCCTTACGCACGGATTATAGGCGCACCGGCGGCCAACGCAATGTGCGGGCGCGGTGTGCAGGGTTCCTGATTCATGCGCGGGTTCTGCCAAAAATCGAGGTGGATGAGCTTTCCGCGGACGCTGTCTAACTTCTTCGTGCTTCGGCAAGAACTTTCAGATACGCGCGGGCGGTTTCGGTGATGGTTTCGGGGTGGCCTGAATCGATTGCGGCGAGGTTGACGAGATCGCTGCCGACGCCGAGCGCGCGTGCGCCGGCCTCGATAAAGCTCGCTGCCGTTTGGAGCGTGACCCCGCCAGTGGGAATGAGCTTGAGGTGCGGAAAGGGCGCGAGCAGCGACTTGAGATAGCTGGCGCCGCCGACGGCGGAGCAGGGAAATATTTTGACGTAATCAGCTCCGGCACTCCAGGCGGTGATGGCTTCAGTGGGCGTGAGCGCACCGGGGCAGGAGATTTTTTTGTTGGCCTTGGCCACGCGGATTACTTCAGGATGCAAACTCGGGCTGACGACGAACTCCGCGCCGGCATCGATGGTGGCCTGGGCCTGATCGGCGGTCGTGACCGTGCCGGAGCCGAGCAGGAGATCGGAGCCGTAGGCTTTTTGGAGCTCCTTGAGCAGATCGATCGCGCCGGGAACGGTCATCGTGACTTCGACAACCGTGACGCCGCCGGCGATCATGGCATCAACAACAGCACGGCCCTGCGCAATGCTCTTCGCACGGAGAACAGGAATGAGGCCAACGCGTTCGATGATCTGCTGGGTTGTTTCAGTCATGGGTTCCTCGAACTGCAAAAAACTATCGCGCAATGCGCGCCGAGCCTCCCTGGATGACGCGTTCGACTTCTGCGAGTGTCGCCATGCTGGTGTCGCCAGGAGTGGTCATGGCGAGGGCTCCGTGAGCCACGCCGCATTTGACGGCCCAGTCGATGCCTTTGCCCGCGAGAAGACCGTAAATCAGCCCTGAGGCGAAGCTGTCACCACCGCCGACGCGGTCAAGGATATCAATGTCGCGCTGCGGAACGTGCACGATCTTATCCTCATAGAACGCAATCGCGCCCCAGGCGTTGCGGCTCGCGGATTGCACGATGCGCAGCGTGCTCGCGATCAGCTTCAAGTTCGGATAAGCGGCGGCCACTTCGCGAAGCATCTCCTCGTAGCCGGCGATAGGGAGCTCCGCAAAGTCATCGCTGACGCCTTTGACGGCAATGCCGAGCATGGCGGAAAAATCTTCTTCATTGCCAAGCAGAACGTCGACTTTGCCGACGATGGCGCGGTTGACCTCCTGCGCCTTGGCTTTGCCGCCAATGGATTTCCAGAGCGAGTCGCGGAAGTTTAGGTCGTAGGAGATGGGTGTGGAGTATTTGCGCGCGGCGTCCATCGCTTCAACAGCCACGTCGGCGGTAGAAACGGAAAGCGCGGCGAAGATGCCGCCGGTATGGAGCCAGCGCGAACCATTCGAAGAACCGAAGATCGATTCCCAATCGAAGTCACCGCGATTGACCTGGCTGATGGCAGTGTGGCCGCGGTCGGAGCAGCCGGCGGCGGCTCGCACGCCGAATCCACGCTCAGTAAAGTTGAGACCGTTGCGGACGGTGCGGCCGACGCCATCGTATGGAACCCAGCGAATGAGCGAAGGGTCGACGCCACCATTCAGGATAAGGTCCTCGACGAGGCGGCCAACGGGATTGTCGGCGAGGGCGGTAGCGACTGCGGCGCGCATGCCAAAGCAGCGGCGCAGGCCACGCGCGACGTTGTATTCGCCGCCGCCTTCCCACACTTGAAATTGGCGTGCGGTGTGGATTCGGCCTTCGCCGGGATCGAGGCGAAGCATCACTTCACCGAGACTGACGCAATCCCAGCGACGGCCGGATTCGGGAATTGAGATCGGATTCATGGTCAATGAATACTTTAGCTCACCCCAGCGCCAACGGTCAGTGAAGCAAGCAGGGAAAAACTGCGGAAGGGAGATCATTTAGGCTAGGGGTGTTTGAGGATCAAATGAACGCCGGGATTTGCATGGCGAGAAACGAACGGCGGGCGCGGGCGGCGGGAGGATTGATTGAAGGGGCAAGAACTTTTTGAGTTGGACGGGCGGGTTGCGGTGATTACCGGCGGGACGACCGGCCTGGGGCGAGAGATTGCGCTTGGTTTTGCTGCTGCTGGAGCAGATGTCGTGGCGAGCTCGCGGGGGCATGAGCACGTCGACGCGGTGGCCCAAGAGATTGAGGCGCTGAGCCGACGGACCCTGCGTGTTGCTTGCGATGTTTTGGATCGCGCATCGATCCAGCGACTGCACGACGCAGTGATCGCGACGTTTGGCAAAGTCGACATCCTGGTGAATGCCGCGGGCATGGCAAAAAAGGCTCCGACACTCGATGAGGATGAAGCGGAATGGTCGAAGATTATCGATACCAACCTGACGGGAACCATGCGTGCTTGCCAGATTTTCGGCAGGACGATGGTCAACGCGCACTACGGACGCATCATTAACGTTGCATCGTCGACGGCATTTCGCGGGTCGTACCAACTAGCGGCGTATGGCGCCAGCAAGAGCGCGGTGGCCTCGCTAACCAAGACACTGGCGATCGAATTGGCCGAGACTGGCGTGAATGTGAACGCGATCGCTCCTGGAGTGTTTTCCACGGATATGAGCGCGCCCATGGTGAAGGATACGCAGCGCGGCGAAGAGCTGCTGATCCGCACACCGATGCACCGCTTTGGGAAGCCACGGGAAGTGGTGGGTCCGGCGATTTTTCTGGCGTCGGAGGCGTCGGGGTTCGTGACGGGTGAGGTGCTTGCTGTTGACGGCGGCTACCTAGCAAGCGGAGTGAACGTGTAAAGGCAGGGAATAGGGAACAGGGAATAGAAAAAACAGAATCCGAGGGAGCATCGGACTGGCAGGATTGAGAGAGTGATGAAGGAAGAGCGCAAGCTACGCATGGGGATGGTGGGCGGCGGACCGGGCGCATTCATTGGCCCCGTGCACCGTATCGCAGCGGAGCTGGATGGAAAGATCGAGCTGGTTGCCGGAGCGTTCTCGCAGTCGGCGGAGCGCTCGCGCGAAGCGGGCAGGGCATTCCACATTGATCCGACGCGGGCTTATTCGAACTATAGGGAGATGATCGAAGCCGAGCGCAAGCGGCCAGATTCGATCGACTTTGTAGCGATCGTTACGCCGAATCACCTGCATTTGCCTGTCGCGCTGGCGGCGCTGGAAGCGGGCCTTCCGGTGATGAGCGATAAGCCACTGACCGCAACCTATGAAGAGGCACTGAAGCTGGAGGCCGCGGTAAAGAAGGCTGGACTGCCGTATGGGCTGACGCACACCTATGTGGGCTACCAGATGGTGCGCGAGGCGCGGGCCATGTGTGCGGCAGGCAAGCTGGGAACGATTCGCAAAGTGGCCGTCGAATATTTTCAGGGATGGCTGAGCCGGCCGATCGAGACCACTGGCCACAAACAGGCGGAATGGCGGAGTGATCCGGCACGAAGCGGCCCGGGAGGTGCAATCGGAGACATCGGGACGCATGCGTTTCACCTGCTTGAATATGTGAGCGGCCTGGAAGTAACGGAAATTAACGCTACGCTTCGCTCGGTCGTGGCGGGGCGCAAGCTGGACGACGATTGCAACGCATTCGTGAGGATGAGCAATGGTGCAGCAGGGACTCTCGCATGCTCACAAGTCGCGGCAGGGGAGATGAACGAGCTGCTGCTGCGGATTTATGGCGAAGAGGGATCGATCGAGTGGCGGCAACAGGATCCAAATCGACTGATTGTGAAAAGGCTCGACGGGCCAGAGGAGATTCACCAGGCGGCCGCGAGCTACCTTAGCAGCGATGCAAAGGCCGCGGCACGCACTCCTGCGGGACATCCGGAGGGCTATCTTGAGGCTTTCGCAGTGCTGTATCGCGAGTTTGCCGACGCGCTGATTGCGTGGAGGGAAAGCAAGGGAAGCTCGTTACCGGCCACTCTGCCTGGGATTAGAGCAGGAGTGAGGGGAATGCGGTTTATTGAGCGCGCGATTGAGAGCAACCGTAGGGAAGCTTGGGTTGATTTCTAGAGCCGTGTGCGAGGCTGTGAGGAGGAACCATGAGAACGATCAAGGGGCCGGGGATTTTTCTGGCGCAGTTCGCAGGCGATGAGGCTCCCTACAACACACTCGGGGGCATGGTGAAGTGGGCGGCGGGACACGGATACGTGGGCATCCAGATTCCAAGCTGGGACCGGAGGCTGTTCGATCTGGAGCGTGCTGCCGAAAGCCAATCGTACTGCGACGAGTTGAAAGGCATCGCCGCGCAGGCCGGGTTGGCGATTACGGAGCTTTCAACGCATTTACAGGGCCAGCTGGTGGCGAGCCACCCGGCATTCGATACGCTGCTCGATGCTTTTGCGCCGCGGGAACTCCACGGAAACGCGAAGGCGCGGACCGCATGGGCAGTCGAACAATTGTGGTGGGCGGCCAAAGCGAGCCGCAACCTGGGATTGGATGCTCATGCAACATTTTCAGGTGCGCTGGCTTGGCCGTTTTTCTATCCATGGCCGCAACGACCGGCAGGACTGATTGACGAGGCGTTCAAGGAACTCGGGCGGCGCTGGCTGCCCATCCTGAATGCGTTTGAGGATGCGGGAGTGAATGTTTGCTTCGAGCTGCATCCGGGCGAGGATTTGCATGACGGCGCGACGTTCGAGCGTTTTCTCGGAGCGGTCGGTGATCATCCGCGCGCCAATATTCTGTACGATCCAAGCCACATGGTTTTGCAGCAGATGGATTATCTGGCTTTCCTCGATCTCTATCACGATCGTGTGCGCGCGCTTCACGTGAAGGACGCGGAGTTCCGGCCGAGCGGGCGGTCGGGAGTTTACGGCGGTTATCAGGAGTGGATCGACAGGCCGGGAAGATTTCGCTCACTCGGTGACGGGCAGATCGATTTCAAACAAGTGTTCAGCAAGATGGCGCAGTACGACTATCCGGGATGGGCCGTGGTGGAGTGGGAGTGCTGCATCAAGCATCCAGAACAGGGCGCGGCGGAGGGCGCGAAGTTTGTGCGCGACCAGATCATCCGCGGGACCGATCGTGCATTCGACGACTTCGCCGGTGGCGAGACGGACGCCAAGAGAAATCGGAAGATTCTGGGACTTTAGGGACGCCCGAGAAATCAGCCGGGAAACTCGGCAGCTTCGCCAATCGGCGAGGGCATCTTGCCGGGAGCAACGATGCCATACTTCACATCCAGGAATTCCTGAAGTGCCTCAGGAACGAGTGCGGCCAATTCCTGCCAGGTCAAGACCTTGAGGCGCACACTTAATGCGGCGCTTTTGACGGCGGCCATGATCTGAAACCACTCTTCGCGCAGATCGGGTCGGCGTTCATCATGGATGACGCAGAAGCTCGTGTCGGTCGCGTAGGCAGCAAGGACGCTTCGAATGAGCTGATAGCCAGCGTAGCCAGATTCGCCGGGCGGGCGAAAGACAGTGTCGACGCCCGAGACGAGGGCAGGATCCGCGACGATGCTTTCGAATTCCTGCGATGTATTTTCTGGAAACTCGCTGGCACGCAACCAGCGCGACGTGGCAATTTCAACGCGCGGAAGGCGGTCGCGGTCAAAGACAATGTCGAAGTCTCGGTAGGCCTCCACAATGGCAGCGGTGCGCGTTTGGAAGCCGACTTCAGTGAGTTTTGCCTCGACCAGAAGGGAACCGACGCGCATGTCGACCTCGGTGCGATCAAAGCGGCCGTTTGTCAATGGAACGCGCGCCTTCCAACCGAAGGCGAGTTCGGCGGTTCCGTCGACACCCAGCGCGTTGAGCACTTTTCCTGAATCGGCGACACCCGGCGTGCAGAAGATATTCATCAGCAGTGCATCGGAGCTCATGGAGGAGTCGAGCTCGCGCCAACGCCGTGCAGGATCAGATTGCGGTTTGGGCAACGAACGCGCGGCCTGGGCGTGGACTTTGTCGAAACGGCGCATCCAATCGGGATTTGCGGCGATAGCTTCGTAGGCTGGATCGAAGAAGTTGCCGTGACGGCCATTTTCCGGCTCATACACGATGACCGGCGAGCTGCCGTAGCTCTCAACGTGTGCGCGGCCGCGCGCGTAGCTGTGATTGCGCAGCATGAGCTCCTGCCGAAGCTGAGCCGCGTTTGATGCCGAAGAGATCACGTCAGGACGGGAATGTCGGCAACGCCGGCCACGCCAAATACGCGGCGATAACGCTCGGCTTCGGCAGGATCACCCATGGCCTTGGAGTAGTTGTCAGAGAGCTTGACTGCCGGCCTGCCATCGACTTCGCTGAGCTTGCAAACAAGGCCGACGGGATTAAAATCATCGTTGTCTTTGGGGTTGCAACCGCGAAAGTCATTGGTAAGGAGCGTGCCCCAGCCTGCGCTGAAGCGGATGCGGCGGTTGGGAATCCAGCGGCCTGGATCCTTAAAGTCTGCAGCGGATCGGAAATCGTCGGGCGTCGCGCCGTTGAGTAACTTGCCGGCGAAGTACGCGTGAAGGCCCAGAATCTGCTCCACGTCGAGGGCGTCACTCGCGATGAGGCGCTTCTGTCGCGGGTCGCGGCCATGGCGCTCAAGCCACACGATATACTCGTCGCCGGCAACGTAGGCGTCTTTGCTGTCGATGCGCTGGCCCGTCCAGTTTGCGACCCAGTCGGGCGCGCCGCGGAGAAACTGAGTGGTCCCGAATGTATCAGGGAGCAGAATGAGCAATTCCCCCTGATAGCTGCGCTGCCACAGTTCAAGCAACGCGTACTGCGATCTGCGTAGCTCCTCGTCATCGTGGGCCAGAGCGGCCATGGCCATGGGCAACTCGTGACCGTTGGTGCCGATCGCCTCCAGATCGTGCTTGTAGGCGAGGTAGGCGTTGGAGGTTCCAGAAAAGCCGTCGCCGATGGTATCGCGCATGGAGTTGACGACGTACTCGTGCCAAAGAAAGCTGTGTCTGCGGCGCGTGCCGAAATCGCTGATGCTGAGATCCGGAACACCGCGCAGGCGCTCCATCTTTTCCCAGAGCCGGGATTTGGCGCGCGCGTACAGAATGTCGAGCTCGAGCTCGCTTAACGGCTTGAGTGCGGCGCGGGTCTTCAACTCGCCGATCTCTGAGAGTGCATAGATTTCCCACATAGAGGTTCCGGACCAGAGTCCTTCAAAGCGAATCTGAATCTGGCCATCGTGGACTGAGAGATCGTATTCCGAAAGTTGAAAATCGTGCTCGAGCCAATCGAGAAAGGCGGGTTCGAAGATGCCGCGGCGGCCAAAGAATGTGTTACCGGCAAGCCAGACCAGCTCGGATTTGCGGAATCGCAGGCGGCGCGTGGCATCGAGCTGGTCTCGCAGTTGTGAGATGCTCACCATTTCGCCCAGGCGCATGGATGCCGTGCGATTAGTCAGCGTGAATGTGGCACGCGTCTGTGGGAAGTTCTTCCAGATGAACTGGAGCATGAGGAGCTTGTAAAAATCAGTGTCGAGCAGCGAGCGCGTAATGGGATCCATCTCCCAGTTATGGTCATGCGCGCGCCTGGCGAAGTCGATAATCACAATGACTTTACTTTACCCGAGTGGCGGCGAAACCTGGAAGCTTCCTCGAAGCTTCCGCTCCTGCCAACAATGGGGATCAGTAGCTCAACT
This sequence comes from uncultured Occallatibacter sp., assembly GCA_964407295.1. GTDB lineage: Bacteria > Acidobacteriota > Terriglobia > Terriglobales > Acidobacteriaceae > Telmatobacter. The sequence continues at coordinate 16,142 of CAYOVE010000015.1, read as the reverse complement.
CCAGCACATTGATCGAGTACGGCGCGAATGTATGCGTGAACTTTGGGCCCGCGACGCTGACGGTTTCTGAAATGGGCGCGACGGCTTTGGGGTCGGCGATGGTGTTGGTCGCATTGGGCGTTTTGCCGCTCAATGTAGTGAGCGTGGCGGTTCGCGCGACCTTGCCCACGCCCGTGAGTTCGATACCGAAGGGCTGCGCGGTCGAGGTCGCGTTGACGACTTTGACGAAGAGCTTATGCGTTCCTGCGTCTCGCGTAGCCGAAGCGAAGACGCGCGCGGGCGCGTTGGCGAGCGTAGTGGGCACAACTTCGGTTCCGAGATGCGAAGAGAACATGACCTGCGCCCAATAACTCGGCGAGCCGTAGCTCGAGAGCGCGTTATAGCCGATGAGATCTGGCGCCCACTGCATGCCGCCGGGATTGATGTTGACGAAGAGCGGCGCGTAGCTGGCCATGACAATGAGATCGCTGTTGCGCTCAAGGCCTGTAAGCCAGGCGGCATCGCCGAGAGCAGCTTCCAGGTCCGGCGTGGGATCGCCCTCGCGCGTGGCCCACTCGCCGACAAAAATCTTCGGTCCTTTGCGGTCGGCGGCGTCGTAGTGATGCGCTTGAGAAAACGACTCCGCGGCCGACATGTAAAAGTGCTCGTCGAGCACATCGGGCGTGATGCCTTTCACGGCAGTGGTGGCGATGATCTGGAGGTCGGGATAACGCTGCTTAATGGCGTGATAGAACTGCGCGTAGCGGCCGTCGTAAGAGCCGGATTTGTCAAAGCCGTCCTCGTTGCCGACTTCAACATAGTGGAGCGGGAACGGGTCAGGGTGGCCGTCCTTGACGCGCTCGGCTCCCCATTTCGTATCGGTGCCGCCGGTGACGTACTCAATCTCGTCGAGCGCATCCTGCACGTAGGGCTCGAGCGCGGTGCCCGGATCTACATGCTCCCCCGCCAGTGAATATCCGGCATAGACAGCGAGCACGGGCTGCATCTTGAGATCCTCGCACCACTCGAGAAACTCGAGCAGGCCCATGCCGTCCGACGACTGGTAGTTCCATGGGCTTCTGTGCGTCGGCCGGTCGACCCATGGGCCAATGGTCTTCTTCCAGTCGAAACGCTCGGCAATATGATCGCCTTCAAGATAATTTCCGCCCGGAAAGCGCAGAAACTTTGGCTGCATGGCGGCGAGAAGATTCATGATGTCCGCACGGTTTCCGCCGGGCCGGTCGTGGTAAGTGGGCGGAAAGAGTGAGATGAGATTGAGCCAGACTGTCGCCGGCTGAGCGATCGTCAGGACGAGGTGATTATTCAATGAGACGGGCGCATCGACAATCTTAAGGGTGTAGGTAAAGCGCTTCCATTCGCCGGTAAGGCCAGCGACGGTAGCCGATGCGGCAACCGCGCCCGTTTGATCGTTCTGAAGAGTAATGGTGACAGGGATTCCGGGGCTATCGGTCTTGGCGTAGAACGAGCCGGAGTACATGGTATGCGGACGGACCGGGATGCCCCAATAGCCGCCGTTCTCGACCCCGGCAGGCGAGGCCGCGCTGGCTTTGGTCACAGTAACCCTGAGACTGCGCGGAATCGCCGCGCTCGGTCCGTCGTTCTCGTCGGCGGAGACGTTGACGATTGAATTGCCGCGCGCCACCACGGGCCAAAGCCGCAGGGCATCCCAGGCTCGGCTCAGCACGCGATCGCGCACGAGCTCGGGATAGAGGCCGCCATCGTAAGAGTAGTTGATCTCTTCGGTCATGAGGCCATAAAGCGTTGAGCTGACCTTCGCTGTCGGTTTGTCCACTTGAATGGTGAGCGAAGGCGCCTGGGCGAGCGCGGTGATCGGCGAAAGAGTGAGTGCAAGAATGGCGACGGCTACCGTCCGGTTGCTCATGATCTCGCAATCCTACTGCGGCAACCATGTTTTTGACAAAATTGGAAAACACCTGCCAGCTGGCCTTTATTTAGCGGCGTTCTTTGTCCTGATCGGGTCCGACCCAGCGGTAAATGGAGCAGTCCTCCCAGCCTGGCGCGGCGTACTCAGCGCCGGGCTGGCGCTTGAGAATGGTGCGATCGGCGACGGCATCCGGATGTGACCGTCGGATCGGGCCATGAAACAGACGTTCGAATCCGGGCTCGCGCCTGAGCACACTCTCCTGCTCGTTGTTGACGTACAGGATGTCGAGTTGAGCCGGGCGCTCGGCGAGGATCAGTTTCCACGCACGCAAAAGGCGGCGCAGAACGGGCGCGCCAAAGGGATTGAAGAGAAAAACGACGCAGGGGCCGGCAGGGAGTGGGAATTCCAAAGCATCGCGGCAAAACATACGCGTGGATGCGCGGCTGCGACCGGCTGCTCGCCAGTAGGTAAGGTTCTTACGTGCAATGCGCGCCAGAGTGGGGTGCAGCTCAACGCCAAGCACGGCACGAAACGGATGAGCAGCAGCCAAAAGCATGGCGCGGCCCATACCTGCGCCGAAGTCGACGAATGTGTATTCGTCGATGGGGGCGAGCGGGCGGCAACTGCGCCAGCGCACGATCATTCCTTGAAATACCGAAGGTGCGACCGCGTAATAGGCTGTTACGTGGCGATCATTGCGGTGTCCCGAGCCGAGATGACGGCCTGCGACCAGACCGCTCGTGCGCGCACCAAACTCAAGGTCGAATGGATGCCGGATCAAGCCGTCCTTCTCCGCCAGACCGGGCAAGCGGCGCCGGTCCGAAGCGACTGTTTTCTTTCTCCCTTTGCCTGACGCGCCGACGCTCACGCTTGAACGTTAGCATAGCCTGCCCTTCGAAACTCGACGCGAGGCATGAACCCGCGCAAGGTTTTTGTGAATTGACGAGCGGGGCGGTTCGAGCTGTTTCCGGTTGCGCGCGTTGGCTGGGTGGCCGGATTTTCTCTTGACTTCGACTGAGCGCGTCTGCAAAACTGCGTGGACACATTCTGCGGGCAGCAAGGATTGTAGCGATGGATTAGGGTGCATTTTCGATTCCCTTGGGCGCTGGCCCGCGGCTGGCGTGGATTGCCAGACACGACGGCGTCCGCGAGAAACTCTCCCGACACGAACAAGGAGGAAGCATGAAGAAATACTTTGCGGAACTGGTGGGCACATTCATTCTCGTGTTGTTTGGCTGTGGAACCGCGGTGGTTACCGGTGGCGTGCCAGGTTTGGTTGGCATCGTCGGCATTGCCTTGGCCTTCGGCCTGGGCCTGATCGCAGCTGCGTATGCAATCGGTCCAATCTCGGGTTGCCATATCAACCCCGCAGTGAGCCTGGGAGTCTGGGTTTCCGGCAGGATGAAGTTTGGCGAGATGATCGGCTACTGGGTAGGACAGTTTGTGGGCGCAATTCTAGCGGCGGGGCTGTTGCTGATGATTGTAGTTGGCTCAAGCGGATACAGCCTTGCGGTGAACGGGCTTGGCCAGGACGGCTGGGGACCCGGCTATCAAGGCGGATACAATGAGCCTTCGGCCATCCTGTTTGAGTTCTTCGCAACCCTCATCTTCGTGGTCGTAATCCTGGGGTCGACGCAGAAGAGCGCCCCGTCCGGATTTGCCGGGTTGGTAATTGGGCTCACGTTGGTCGCCATTCACATCTTCGGCATTCACATCACAGGCGTGAGCGTAAATCCGGCGCGGAGCCTTGGGCCTGCGATTTTTGTGGGCGGACAGGCAATCAAGCAATTGTGGCTATTCCTGCTGTTTCCCAGCTTGGGCGGAATTACGGCGGGGTTGTTCTTCCGGACCAAATTGCTGGCGGCGGACTGAGAACCTGCCGCAGAAGAAGTCGGGGAACGGCCGCATGAGGCTGCTCCCCGATTCTTGTTGACGTTGATTTTCGGTCCCGACGCTATCACATGCCAGGCGTGCCGACGGCGGCTTCGAGCTCCGCGATGTAATCCACCACCGCTTCGCTCCATCCGTCAACATGCGTCCACGGCCCGTAGCCCACACCGTTGCGGCTGGAAGCTACGTTGATCACGTAGCCCTTGCCGCGTGGCGCTGGCACGTTGTCATGCGACTGCTCGTCGGTGATGACGATCAGTCGATCGTACGGCAGTTTCGCGTACGTCACGAGCTCGAGCGCCTTGCCGAGGTAGGTGCCCGAGTGCGGCTGGCTCGCTTCAAGCGCATCGCGCAGCGCCATTCCGCGGCGCGAAGGCACGAGCAGCGCCTGATCAGAGAACGAGAAGATCGAAACCTTCTCGGCGATCTCGCGCAGCAGGATTGCGAGGCCGTAGGCAGCGTCTGTGCGCCGCATCTCGGAACGGCGCGACAGTGGCGCCTCCATGGAACCGGAGACGTCGACCAGGAGCACGGTGTGACCGCGCAGCGTGGATGCGCGTCCTTCGAGCGAGCGAAACATCGCAAACTCAAGAGGTTGCTCCCACTGCGGAGCCGAACGCGCGGCTGCCAGAAAACGGAAGGGAAGAACGCGATCCGTCTTCATGCCAGCAAGTGCGGTGAGGACCAGCTCTTCGCTTACGCCGGCCTGGTGCAGGTTACGCAGATTGCGCAATAGAGCCAGCGCCCCTAGCTTGCGATCGGCGAGCAGGCGCTCCCACACTTCGCGCTTAGCCACTTCCCGCTTACCTTCGGCGCCCTCTCCGCGTCCGGCGGCGGAGAGCGCAACCTCCCAGGTGTCGGGCGTGGCCAGCTCGTTGTCGACCAGGCGCTTCCACAACGCGGCCTGCGCCTCACTGGCGGGGCGCGCATGGCAGAGGAAGAGCACGTCGCGCAAGCGGACTGCGCCAGCACGATCGTACTTGGCCAGAGCGTACTCGTCGAACTTGGCGAACGCAGTGGCAAGGCCCTTCTTTACCTGTGCGGAGAGCGGCTGACGCCCACCGGCCCAGTAGATGGCGACAAACTCGCTGAGTTCGTCGGCTCGCTGGATGACGCGCGCGAGCGTGTCGGCTACCAGTCCGCGATGTGTGGGGTAACGCGCCATCTCGCGCACCAGCAACAGCGGGGCGTGACGCAGCTTCATGCGCTCGCGAGCCTCCACGGCCAGAGCGGCCACCTTTTCGGCCTCGACCTGCGGAACCAGCTCGTGAATGCGGCCGGCGATCTGCACACCGTCCTCATAGAACTCGCCCTCCCACAACATGCAGGAGAGGACAGAGCGGCGCAGGGCCTGCTCGGCAGTGATGACGCTGGCACGCGCTCCCTCGTGAGTGCGCGGGCGCGGCTTGGGCTTGAAGATATTCAGGCGCATCGTGCGCCTCCTTTCTATGTGAAGCAAGAATAAACCGCCGGGGAATTGTCGGACGCGGGATTTGACACCTTGATCTGCATTATTGCGGATCAAGGCGGCAGGATTCGAACCTGCACTCCGGCCTGAAAGGCCGGCTTCTACCATTGAATTATCCGAATCCTGCGCCACCGGCGGGTTTTCTGGTTATGGCTAATCGACGCGGGCTGCTTCGTCCGCATCCTCAACATCGTCGGCAGTCACCGGGAGCTGAATGAAGCCACTGTCCCGGAAGCCGTTAATCGGTCTGCGGCGGCTCTCTCTGAAGTCGAGAGCGAGCTTTTTCATTTCCTCCCAGCTCGGCCGGTTGCGATCCCAATACTCGGTGCATTCGTACACAGGGAATGGGATGGCTCTTGCAGGCGCCGAGTTGGTGCAGACGACCAACACATCGGTCTCGCGGTATCCGACGGTGAACTGGCCGTTGCTGCAACCGCGGCACAAATGCGCGTTGCCCGCCGGCGTGCCGTTTTTGACATTCACTTTGCTCATGACACATTCGTTTCTAATCCGGGCGTGCCGGAAGGTTGATGACCGGGGAATAAGCGGCGACGGAATTGCTCTGCCATTGAGCTACGCGGCATGCGCCAACGGCGGGACTCGAACCCGCAACCCATTGATGGAACCGTTGCCAACGCCACCGGTCAAGGTGGTTGTTGAGTCACGCGCTTCAAAATGCGCGCAGTGGAAAGTCATGGCCGGGGAACAAACGATGGCGGACTTTGAGCGGCGCTCTGACCACAGAGCTTTCGAGCCTCGCAGCTCGCCGCGGGAATCGAACCCGCGCCTCCACCTCAGGCGAAGTAACCGCTACCTACGCCACCGGCCGTTTTCTTCTGGTTTTGGGCGAAAGTACCGCCCGTGAAAGTTCTGGCCGGGGAACAAATGCAACGGTGTTGCTCTCGGTGCTCACCGTTTGAGCTCTGGAGCCTCTTGGCTCCGGGCGGGATTCGAACCCGCTGCCTCCCGTTTAGGAAGCGACGAAGTATCCGTTGCGACCACCACCGGCCATCTTCTTTTGGTTTTGGACGAGATTCTCGCCCTGTTAACATCGATGACCGGGGAACAAGCGGCAGCAGACTTTATCGGATGTCTTGACGTTAGACGACGCGACGGGTCGTGCCAATCGCGGCGGGACTCGAACCCGCATTCTCCGCTCCCGAAGTATCCGTTGCCTACGCCACCGGCCTCTTCTCTTGGTTTTGGACGAATGCATCGTCAGTTAAAGGGTATGACCGGGGAACAAACGGGACGGTAACGGCGTTCTGCCACTGAACTACCGAAACTTTCGCTTCGGGCGGGAATCGAACCCGCGTATCCGGCTTAACAGGCGAAGTAACCGCGCCCTACACCACCGGTCGTTTTCTTTTGGTCTTGGACGACAGCATCGCCCGTCAAACAACTTTCACCGGGGAACAAACGAAAAGAGTGGACATCGGAGTCTCTACTTAGCGGTGCCTGATGGTTCAGGACTACGCCCCTGCCCCGCAAAGCAAGTACATCCGGCAAGGTCTCCGACCTTGCGCGTCCTCTTAGGTGGAGGAAGTAACTCTCTTCTATCACCACCGGTGCAAATCACTTACAGGATCTTGCCTACAGACATAACTCTCCTCACTACGCCGTGTAACTTATTGCGTCGACAAAAACGCAACACGGCGACACTAACTCAGGCCAAGAGCTCCCGAGGGAACAGACGAAGACAGCGTGGCGTTGTCGAGGCGATGAAGCTGGCTTCTACGCCACTCGGGATGAATCACTGTTTATGCGGAATACGCAGGAGGATGGCCGCAAGGGTTACGGCAGATAGACAAACCGCGCCCGGCGGCCGGCAGGGCCCAAATTGAGCCACTCCAGCCTACGCATCGAATTTGGCGTTTTGACGATCATCGGGCGTTCTCCTACGCATTGACTACTTTGCCATAAGTCGAGAGGAAATGCAAGAGGTTCCAGGAATTATTTAATTGGGAAGTAAGTGATCACTTAGGTGTTAGTTACACCGGCCAACGCAGATTCTGCACGCAAGGATTGTCACTTCACCTTGGCGATGAATCGCAGCCGAACATAATCCGCGGTCCAGTGGCCGTCGTGGCCGCGAAGAACTGGCGCGAGCAATGCGACGGTTTCTTCAACCGCAGTGTCTCGCAAAGTTTCCGGTAAGGCGTCGAGCGCGCCGCGGTAGAAGGTGTTCAGCCAGCCAGTCATGCCGCTGTCATTCAATGGAGTGGCGCGAGGGAAGAGAAGGATCTTGTCGACAGCGAATCCGTGGCGCTCAAGCCTGCGGCTATAGGCCTCCGAAGTGGGATAGTAGTTGCCGCGCTCGCCGAGGCCCGCAAATCCGTGGCGAGACAGAACGGCAGCAAAGGCGACGCGAATCGCGGCGATGTTCCCGTGCCCGCCCATTTCTGCTACGAAGCGCCCTCCCGGACAGAGGACACGATGAACCTGTGAAAGCATTTCATCCTGGCCGCGAACCCAGTGCAGAGCGGCATTGGAAAAGACAGCTTCAAAGACATGATCGGGATAAGGCAGCTTCTCGGCAGAGCCCTGGTCGACTTTCATTCCCCGAGCGCGGGCTGCTGAAACCATTGCCGGGGATGAGTCAATACCGATGACGCTGGCGCCGGCAGCTCCGATGCGTTGTGTAAGTTGACCATCGCCACAGCCGAGGTCGAGGATCCGCTCGCCGGGTTGGGCTGCGAGCCACTCGAGCACGCCCCCGGCCAGTTCGTGAACAAAGGCCCCATCGCGGCTGTAGGTCTCAGGATTCCAGGTCTGCGGCACGGGCCCACTCCAGATGTTCAGAATCTTCGCAGATCATGTTTGCGCGAGGACGTTTGCAGGGAAAACGGCAGCGGACCTGTGACGCGATCCGAAAATCAATCCAATTCTCTCACGACAGCCGGTTTCGGCTTCAGATCGATCAGTCGATCGTTACGCGAAGGCCAGACGCGCGGGGAACCAACGTGCTGAATGTTCCGCGATTAAGGCGGCCGGAATTCGCCGCTCTCGCGATGCGAGCTTCGCGGCTCTCGAGCGAGGGGGCGCGCAATGTATCGATCTTCACCGCGCCGGTTCGAGCAGCCCCGAAGTCCAGGCGCAGGGCAAGATCGTTTTCCATATCCTTGTTCAATACGACGACGGATGTCTGTCTGCCCGGTAGTTTGGCGGCGTAGGCGGTTGCGTTGATGCCCGCAGCCTGAAGCTCCGCAGTGAGATCGGCATGGATGAGAGTGCCGCCGGCCATCAGGCCTGCGAAGATGAGCCCATAAGCAACTGGCTCCAGGACGTAGGTCGAGTCAAACTCTGCAATCGGCGAGTAATACGCGTGAGGGTGCGTCGCAATTTGCTCCGGCGTCGCGCCCTGATCTCTGAGGACCTGGTCGCCGAACATGATGCCACCAAGCCCGCTCGCGATGATGGGGCCAGTGCCGCCATGCAGATTGATGCCCGAATAGTTGTTGGCGGCGAGGAAGAGGGAGTAGTCGGCCGCCCAAAGTGCGGCCGCAAAGACGTCGGAGACTCCAGGCTTACCACCGCGATAGCAGGTGTTGCCTTCGGTCATGCGCACGCGGACACCCATTTTGGCTGCCGCGGCAGCGGCCGTGTCGGCCATGCCCTGCACTTTCGCCATCGTCGCTGGCTTCAGCAGATTAGGAATGTTGACTTCGGGGTTCGATGGCGGTCCGCCGAAATAATAATGGTGCGTAAGACGGGTGACATGTGGACGATTCTGGACCGAATCCCATGCAGCAACGATCTGCGGCAGCCAGGACATGTCGATGGCGATATCGGGCATTCCGAAGTGCGCCGCCGGAACACGGGCTGTAATCGCCCGAGCGAGGGAAAGCCACTCGGCGAGGTAGGTCTGCGCGGACCAGGTCTGTGGATCGCGCAGGTGGTGGCCAAACAAATCAACTTCGTTCCCGATCTGGAAATATTGCAATCGCGAGCCGAGTGTCTTGGCGACAAATGCAGCTTCTTCGGCGGCGCGAACAGGGATGTTGGTTCCCATATTGATGCCGTAGAGGCAGGTCCAGCCGGTCGCTTCAAGAAAAGCCGCCAGGTTACGAATCGCATCAGGAGTCACGGCGTAGTAGCTGGCCTTTGGCTCGCCCACAACCTCGCGAGTGTGCTGATGCTTGGGCTCGGGAGAGTCGGGAGTGGGTTTCCACCAGCTGAATTCGCTGGTATTGCCGCCAAGCCGCAGAACGCCCCGCGAGGAAATCTGTTTGAACGCTCGAATCAAGCCGCTGTTCTTAGCTGAAAAGAAGCTCGGATCGGCGAGCTCCTTCAGTTCGTAGGAGAGACCCACGAAGTCGGCGGGTACGTGCGGTCCAGTTGCCTCGGACGGAATGGCGAGTGTCGTGCGGATTTGCGCTGGAGTTTGAGCGCGAAGGCGCGTAGCAGCGAGAGACAGGGCGGAAGCGGCGAGGAATTTGCGGCGGCTAATAGGCTTCATGAAGGCGGTCCCTCCGGGAGAACATCGCCCACCATTTTAGATGGATTGCACGGGCACGAGGGTGAGATCGTCGACGAGGCCGACTTCCTTCTGAACGAACGGCTCGCCGTAGAGAACACCGGCGAGGAGGCCGTAATGGCGCGCCTCGGCAAACGTACGCTCGCGAATCTCCTCCTCGGGAACAAAAATCCCGGAACCCGCCGATTGGTTCGCGTATTGCGAGCGGTAGGCCATGAGGGCCCGGTGGCGCTGCTCGATGAATGGCGTGATGTCAACGATGAAGCTGGGGCGCACATCAGCGTAGAGGCTGGCGTAGACAATCTTGAATGGACGGTGAGGTTCCACGCCGGTATCGACCTTCCTCAGGCCGGAAAGAAAACAGGCTTCGGCGCCGAGCGTGGCAGTGATGGCGTGATCGGGGTGGCGCGCCAGCCAGTAGGGGAGAATAACGACGCGAGGACGGAGCTGACGCAGAACACGCGCGATCGCAACGCGATTTTCAAGATTGTTGGCGATGGCTCCGTCAGGCAATTCCAGCGCATGACGCCAGCCGACTCCCAGGATGCCGGCGGCTTCATCAGCCTCACAGGCGCGCTCATCCGCAGTGCCGCGCGTGCCGGCTTCGCCGCGGGTCAAATCGAGAATCGCCGTGCGCAGGCCACGCGAAGCCATGCGCAAGAGGGTTCCTCCGCAGGTCTGTTCCACATCGTCGCGATGAGCAGCGATGGCGAGAACGTCGGCACGGAAGTCGATTGCCTCTGCGGGCATCGGAATCAGTAAACAGTATTGTTGGCGTCGGTGACTGCGTCCATGTAGGCGACGTCGTAGGCCGTGCCTGTCACGGTCACGTACTGGTTGTCGATCGACGAGCCGTCCGTGGTGGAGTAGATGTAGACCTGCCCGCCTTCGGCCGTGTAGATCTTGTGCAATCCCGTTACCGCGGCAATCCCGGTTGCGTCACCCAGGTAGGGCTCGAGCAAGACGACGGATTTCGTCGACGTATTGAACATGGTCAGGCAGCCGTAGCCATCCACTGGGTTGGTGGCGTAGCGAACGCCCACGGTACAGCCATTCATTCCGATCCAGAGCGTGTTGTCGTCGGCTTCGATCATCCGGCTGACCGCACCCGGCTGGCCGTCGCTGATGGCGATGGGGCTGCCTGCGGTGTTATTGGCCAGATTGACCACCGTGAGATTGCCTGCGAAAAGAGTCTGTCCCTGAATCGACTGTGGCTGCTGGCCCACGACATACATGGTGGTGGAATCGATCAGGGCGTTGCTGGCTCCGCCGGGGAGGGGAATATTTGCCATCGGTGCATCGTTGGCATTGGGGCACGAAGACACGGAAGGAAGATTACAGGGCAGCAAGCCGGACTGCTGTCCCTGAAGAAAGATTAACGGCGCGATCGGGATAACTGATATGGACGCCTTGGACCCACCGCATTCCGGGCCGCAGCTCAGGACGTAGGCAGTGCTTCCATCCGCTGAGAAAACCGCTTTGACGGGGCGGTCGAAGGTGAGCGGAGCGCCATAGTAGTTGCCGGTTGTGTCGGTGTGGTCGGGGCTTTGCATCTGGAAAAGGCACCATACGGGTGCGTTCTGCGGCTCGCAATCGACTGCGGCTTTGGGCCAGGTGGACGGCCCTCCGGAGAAGGCGATGGATTGCGCCGTCGATAGCTGGCGGGGGTAGTAGGCGTAGTTGGAGTTCTGGACGAATGCCATCGCGACAGAGCCTCCCGGGTTAACGCTGACGCGGTATACGCCAGGAAGGCTGAGAGGTGTGGACGAACCGACACTCTGATTCACCACAGTGAAAACAGTCGAAGATTGACTGGCAGCGAAGACGTAAGCTTCGTTGCGGGTGATGAAGACGCTGGATGACTGGCCATTCAGGCCGCCGACGGAAGCGGTTGCAGCTTTTTCGCCCTCGTAGTCGATCAGAGCGAGACTGCCGTCGCCAGAACCGTAAACGGCTCCTAGCTGTTGTTCTGGCATGTTCTGGATCGAAACGGGCAGTGCGCCGCCGTAGCCGGAGATGGAAAAGGAGCCGGGCTTGCCGTCATACCCGCTGCGTGTGTCGTAATAGGCGTCGACGATTTGGAGTTCCCCTTTGGTCAGGGCGCCGGGATTCTGGATGGCGATCATGACGCGATTTCGCAGCCCGCTGGGGGGCAAAACGCGGCCGGCAAAGTAATAGGTCTTGCCACAACCGGCTAGCGCGGCGGCTACCACCAGAGCTGCGCCGGCGCTCATGAGAAGACTTCTGTTCTTCAAATTTCAAACCCTCGGTTGATCGCGCGGAAAAACCCGCAACGTCGTCGAATAAATGGCGTTATTGACACACGGAGGGGCCTTGGAATGCTCAAGCCCGAACCGATTTCCATGCAGGCGATAACTTTCGAAGTATAACAAAGCGGCCCGGCCTCTTGGCGCGGCGCGAGGAATGGAAAAAACGGAGTTACGAGAAGAGTCCGCACGCGGGTGGAGCAGAGCGAGCGAACGTCGAATCGACCGGGCGACCGGTGGATACATCTCTGCTGGCGATGCGGTAGCATGACAACAGAATGAACCGGTTCGCCGAAATCTTCTCCGACCGCCCCGTCCTTGCCGATGGCGCCATGGGCACGGTGCTCGAATCTCGGGGCGTGTTTACGAACCGAGGCTACGACGAACTGAACCTGTCGGATCCCGATCGGATCGTTGCCGTCCACGAAGAATACCTGCTTGCGGGCGCGGAGATTCTTGAAACCAACACATTCGGTGCCAACAGCTTCCGATTGTCCCGGCACGGGTTGGGCGCAAAGGTAGAGGAGATCAATGCGGCGGGCGTACGCCTGGCGCGGCAGGCGGTGGAGCGCTTGAAAGTTAAGTCCGCCGCGGCGGACGGGAACGCGTGGGTTGCCGGCGCAGTGGGACCACTTGGCGTGCGGCTGGAACCGTTGGGCAAGACTGGCTTGGATGAAGCGCGCGCGGCCTTTGCAGAGCAGATTGGCGCGCTCAAGAAAAGTGGCGTCGACCTGCTGATCCTGGAGACGATGCCCGCCTTGAATGAAGCGCGGGAGGCGCTGGAAGCTGCCAAAGCGGTCGCCCCGGAGCTCCCGGTTCTTGTAATGGTCACGGTGGACGACGAGGGCGAGTGCCTCGACGGTTCTTCGGCAGCGCAGGCGGCAGCATGGCTGACCGAGTGGGGAGCCGATGCCGTTGGAGTGAATTGCTCGACTGGGCCGGCAACGGTGTTGACGGCGATCGAGGAGATGCGCGGGGCTACAAATCTGCCGTTGGGCGCAATGCCCAACGCCGGCATGCCGCGAGCGGTCGAGGGGCGGAACATTTATCTGTGTTCTCCCGAATACATGGCCAGCTTTGCGCGCAAGGCTATCGCCGCGGGAGCGCAGGTCGTCGGCGGTTGCTGCGGAACCACGCCGAATCATATCCGCGCCATGCGGCAGGCTGTTCGGGCGATCGACGAACAGGCGCACGTGGCGGGGAAAGACGCTGCACCCGCTGTCAGCAGGGAGACGCCGCCGGCGCCGCTGGCGCAACGCTCGCGACTTGGCTCGTTGATCGCGGAAGGAAAATTCATCACCATGGTGGAGTTCGTGCCGCCGCGGGGCATCGATTGCGCAAAAGAGATCGAGGGGGCCGGATTGATGGCGCGCCTGGGCGTGGACGCCGTCGATGTCTACGACGCAGCGCAGGCGTCGGCCCGGATGAGCGGAGAAAGCCTCTGCATCCAGATTCAGCAGCACACGGGGATCGAGACGATTCTGCATTACACCTGCCGCGATCGCAACCTGCTTTCAATCCAGTCGGATCTTCTGGGCGCCTCGTCGATAGGGCTGCGCAACATCCTTTGCGTGACTGGCGATCCGCCCAAGCAGGGAAACTATCCTGACGCGTCTGCTGTCTTTGACGTGGACTCCATCGGATTGGTAAACATCGCGCGGCGGCTGAATCACGGCCTCGATATCGGATCGAACTCGATTGGGGCGAGCACAAACTTCACCATCGGCGTGGCAGCGAATCCCGGAGCGCCGGATCTGGAGAATGAGCTCAAGCGGCTCGCCTACAAGGTAGAGGCAGGCGCCGAGTACGTGATCACGCAGGCAGTCTTCGACCTGCGGCTGTTGGCAACGTTTTTGGAGCGGATCAAGGAGCATCATATTCCGGCAATCGCGGGCATTTGGCCCCTGACCAGCCTGCGCAACGCGGAGTACATGAAGAACGATCTGCGGGTCGCGATGCCCGAGGAGATTATGCTGCGCATGGCGCAAGCGGATACGCCGGAAGCCGCGCGGGCGGAAGGAATCAAGATCGCGCAGGAGATGCTGGCGGCGGTGCGGCCGTTGGTGCAGGGCGTGCAGGTGAGCGCGCCGTTTGGAAACTATGAAACGGCGGCCGAAGTGATCGCCAGCGCGCTGCCGGCGGGAACAAACGGGAAGAGGTGAGCGCCATGCCATCGTTTGAAGAATCGCTCAAAAAGCTGGAAACAATCGTCGAGCAACTGGAAAAAGGCGACCTGGGGCTCGAAGACTCGTTGAAGCTCTTTGAAGAGGGCGTGGGATTGTCGACAGCTTGCAAGCAGGAGCTGGATTCAGCCGAGGGTAAAGTACAGATGCTTGTGAAGCAGCGCGACGGATCGGTGAAGCCGGAGCCGTTCCTGACGGACAAATCCTTCTAGGCCATCTTTTCAATTGCAATCCACGTTCAATCGGACGTCGCGGTCTTCGTGCGCGCGCCGATCTCCGCCGCGAGAGCGAGCAGCGACTCGTCGTCACCGCGAGCAGCAGCTAGTTGCATGCCGCCGTGCCCGCAAGGGATGGCGATGGTGGGCACACCGGCCAAGCTGAAGGGCGCGGTATAGCGCAAGAGGCGTGCGCGCGTCTGGCTGTGATCGGCACCGACTGCCAGACGCGCCACGGGAATTGATGGCAACAAAATGAGCTGGTGCTCGGCAAAGAGCTCGTCCATGCGCGCGCGAAACGCTGCGTGACGCAGGCGGAGGGTCGAAACTTCGCTGGCACTCAGGCCTGCGCCCCATTTGAGACGGTCACGAATGGCAGGTTCAAAGCGATCGAAGTTGCCGGCATGCAGGCGCGCAGCCTCGGAAGCCTGGATGGGCGCGAAGATTTCGACGGCCTCCGTCCACCATGTTGTGTCGATGATTCGACCCTCCAGTCCGAGAGGCTGCAAAGTGTGAATGACGGCGCGAAAGCTCGCGACTACCTCCGGCTCGCAATCGTGAAGGAAACTGTCGTCGACGTAAGCGAAGCTCGAGAAGCGACGGGCGGGAGTGGTTTGCACGGGGGCAAAGAGCGCGCCTAGAAATGGAGCATCCCCGAGATCGCGAAAAAGCCAGCCGAAAGTGTCAAACGATTCGGCTAGATGCGAGCCGCCGCGCCAATCCCCGCGGCCAAGCGTGGCGCGGTAACCGGCTAGCCCGCAGAGCGCGGCTGGTGCGCGCACCGAGCCACCGGTATCCGTGCCGATGGCAACTACCGCCGAGCCTTCCTGCACGCTGGCCGCAGCGCCGCTTGACGAGCCGCCGGTGAGCGCGCCAGGATCGCGAGGCTGCGCGCAGTCGCCGTATTCGGGGTTCTCGCCCGTAATCCCGTAGGCCAGCGGGTGAAGATGAGTTTTGCCGACGATTACGGCCCCGGAAGCGCGAAGCCGCTCCACGAGCCACGAGTCGCACGCGGCTTTGCCATCGCGGTCGCGGTAGAAATGCACACCGCAGCTTGTCGGCGAGCCGGCCAGGGCGAAGCAGTCTTTCACCGATATCGGCAGACCCCAGAGCGCGGAACGACCGTCGCCGAAGGGGCCGGCGGCTGAAGGGGGCATCGATTCAGCGCGGGCCGCTTCGCCGCGCGTCCACGCAGAGTCCTGCCAGATATATGTATTGCGACCGGCGTTTCGGTTGCTATTCGCGAGCGCGGATTCGGCGAGTTGAGATGGGCTTAACGATCCGGCGGCAAGCGCGGCGCGGAGACTACGAACGTTCCACGAGGGGGCGGTCATAAGGCCATTTTAGAAGCCTCGACGAGCGGGCGCTATGCCGCAAAGATCGCAACCTTGTAAAACAGAAGGGCGACCGTTGCGGGCCGCCCTAACCAATCTGCCTGAAGGCGCAGCTTAGAAATCCAGATGTAGCGACATCTGAACCTGGCGCGCGCTACCGATGGTGTGCTTGGTGATGCCGAGGCCGGATGGAGGATTGTAGAGCGGTTCTCCTCCCACGGGTACGTTGTTGAAACCGGCGTTCTGGTTCACATTGTTTTGCGGAATGTCGAAACTGGATGTGTTGGTCAGGTTGTAGACATCGAATGTGTAGTGCAGAGTAAAGGGTTCGTGAATCATCAGGTCCTTCACCAGAGAGGCATCGGCCCGCCGCTGCCATGACTGACGGAAGATGTTTCGTTCGCCGCTGATGAAGTTGGTCTC